>JAQICD010000233.1 GCA_027858715.1 Prolixibacteraceae bacterium | reverse complement strand
CAGGACTAGAATTGTATATACAACTCCATTACTAATCTGAAATCTTGAAATAAAACGTTTCATCCTTATTCTTCTTATTGTGCATTAAAAACAGCGTTTTTTTTATAATTCAACACCTTGTTTTTTAAGGCGTTCTTGCCATTCTTTACTAAGTTTGTTAAGGTTGTAACCTCTGTCTGAAAGGTAGTTGTTAATTTTGCCTTTGTATTTACCAAACCAGCCATGCTTTTCGCGTGACGATCCGCCATCGATAGCATGTTCACGGGCTTCAGTAAGCCAAATCAATATTTGTTCCTTTTCCTCTTCCTTAAGATTCGGAATCATATCCAAAAAGCCGTTGTATGTATTTGGCAGAACGCCATAAGTAAGTCCATTCTTTACTTGGTCAATTTGCTCTTCGGAAATGATAATTTTCAATTCAGAAACAAAAGCGAAGTGATGATCGCGAATAGCAATTTCCTGTTCGGCTTTTCGTAAATCAATCTTTGCATTTCTAAAAGGCTTGTTATCAGCATACTCTTCGCGGATTTTGGCCACATCAGCATTCCGGTTTTCATCAGCATCATTTAAAAAACGATAATGTTCAACAATAATATCACGCACCCTGATTTTCATTGCCTCATTTTCGAAGCTCATTTCATCGACAATTTTATCGGCTCTCCCGGTAATTACCCTGGTATAGGCCTCTTCGGGGGTTTCGCCTTCTAGTTGTGCAAAGCTTTGTACTGAAATAACAGTCAGCAGTATGGTTACTATTAAAAATAATTTCTTCATCATAAATTCATATTATTAAACAAAAAAAAAATGGATGCAATCAGCTGGGTATAAAGCTTTTTGCATCCATTACATAAGAACACTATTCACACATTACACTACCTTTTTCGGCTAATGTATCGTAATTAAAACGAAGGTCGGTCCAATCGATTTTTACAGTTGGATCAATTCCGTTGATATATTTTTCGATGTTAGTATAACCATCTCCATTTAAATCGCCATTAGCATCATTCGGATCATTCGGATCTAGACCGTATTTTATTTCCCATGCATCGGGCATGCCATCTTTATCGGTATCGACGTAAGGCACACCTTTGTACTCGGGATAACCACCAACTTGTGATATGTCGGTGATGATACCAATTTTGTATGAATCTTCGGGTAAACGACGATGTTTGAATTTTGGTACATCTTCCAAGCTAATATTATCAGCATATTCGATTTCGCCGGTACTCACAACACGGGCAATACGCTCATCAACCGGATCGCGTCGCGGCATCGTTGCACCTGCATTTTTCAATACATAATCGTATGCATCTTTAGCACTCATAATTCTCATATATGGGAACGCAATGGGTTCATTTATCTTAACCTCATCTTTGTACTTGCTGATATCATCAACCAAAAGAACTTCAGTATAGGGATTTTCAGGATTTGGAACATCTTCGAACTGAACGCCACCATCCCAGTTGTCTTTGGTAACTTTTTCGTTGCCTTCCATAATGTTTCCATTTACAAATGCGCGTCCAAATACTCGGCGGTCAAGTGTGCTTCTTCCCGACTCGGGTTTTAAAATTCTCTGACCAACAGGTTTATCAAGCGGAGTTGCAGGGCCGGGCTTAAAGTAGTTATTGATAATATTGAACTTAGCCGTATAATCACCTCCATCAACTGAACGATGCACCCAGTTAAAGAGTACGTTATTGGTAAAGTTGAATACGCCATTCCATCCGATTGAAGGGTTACGACCTGCATTATTAGCCCAAAGGTTTCGCATAAATGAACAGTTTTCGCCACCCAGAGTGCTACCAAATGCATGATTCCACGTATCAAGCGCTTCAGAAAAAATTGAATTTTGAATAGTGATATTCACTGTTGGATACTTTTGCTCTTTTTTACCCGTACTATCATTGTACATATGGCGATAAATCGACATGTTCTCGTCGAGCCCCCAGCTGGCTGATATGTGGTCGAGCATTACATTACCTATGGCATTTCCACCAATGGCATCGTCTCTGCGACCAACATAGGTTTCTCCCCTACGGAAACGTACGTGGCGGATTACCACGTCGTGTGTATTGATCCAGAAACTTTCTCCGGCTATACAAATACCGTCGCCCGGAGCAGTTTGACCTGCAATGGTAACATAAGGCGCCCTTACAATTAAAGGCGATTCCAGTTTGATAATACCCGAAACATTAAAAACGATGATGCGTGCACCACCAGTTTCGCAAGCCTCGCGAAGCGTTCCCGGACCATGATCGGCAAGGCTGGTTACCGTAATAACTTTTCCACCACGACCACCATAACTATACATACCACCACCTTCGGCTCCCGGAAATGCCGGAATTTTTGCCTGTGGTAAATCAGACGGACGATGTGCCCACTGTATATATGGTTTACCTTGCGCTGCTTCTTCCTGTATCGTTGGCCAGGCTTTACTCCATGCTTCATCAGAATGCTTTTTTGCATTCTTCATCATCTCTGCGCTTTCACGCTTTACTTCATCCGGAATGCTTGGATATTGCGACTTTGCTGAATATCCAAAAACCATAAGTAACGTTAATACCAGTAATATTTTTAAACTATCCTTAATCATAAAATTGATTTTAATGTTGTTGTGTTAATATATTTTAAACATACATTTATGTATTGAAATTTCACCTTTTGTATTCTCAGCTTTTAGTATATAAGTAGAACTATTTAAATCTTCGACCTTATGTTCTTTCGATAACGGAGCGTAATAAACCAGATGTCCACCTGTATCGAAAACGGATAATGTAAATGCTTCGTGTGCAGAAATGATATTACCTGCAATGCTTATAGCAAAGCCATTATAGCTATTGTAATCGTTTACAAAAGTTAACAAATTTGAATTTTCTTCGTTGCTCATAACCCCATTATCACGAACCGATTTCACAGAAACCTCAGCAGCATCAACACCCGGAGCATCTGCATAAGACTGGCTTGTTATTGCAAAAAGACTGCCATTAATGTAAACTACGTAGCCCAAGGCATTTTCTACTGCATTCCACAATATTTTACTTCCGTCAGCATGAATATTTTCGGGCGTTAACAATGCTTTTGTAACTTTTTCGGAATCCCACTCTTCGCCATTTTTTTTAAAGAAAAAAGAATATTTGTAGAAATTCTGAATGCGAGCATCGGTAATCTGACTGCTCCACTCTACGCGTTGTGAAAAATCGATCGGATTGCCTTCAAAATCGGTATTCTGGTACTCGCCATAAAAACCTGACAGGTGGTTATCGTCGTTCCATGTTGACCAGCCCTGGGGTTTAACATGATTGCCAAGCCGGCAATAAATGTAAACAGATGAGGCACGGGGTTGCCAGGGACGTCCCAGATAATAACTATTAGCCGGAACATCATCGTCGGCCGTTACATCACTGTTTATAATCATCAGACCGTGATAAAATACGTTGCCCGAAGTAAATTGAGTAAACAACTTAGTATCACTGGGTGCGGTAATGTATTGGCCGCCTTTCATACAATTAACAGTACAATTGTCAAAAACAGCCGTTGCATCGCCATATATGAAATCAGTTGCACCTTCGACATAGCAATTGTAATTATACTGACGGTTTTTATGTGCATAATAAGTATCCTGGAAACCCAGAAATTTGCAATTATTGTAAACTCCACGGTCGCCCACTGTGCGAATTGCCAGAGCCTGTCCAATATTGCCTGCTGTATTTTGAACAGTTACATTTTGCATATAAAAATCGCTGCCTTCGACCATAAATGTATAGGTATTTGCACTCGATAAACCCGTTGCACTTCCGGCATGGTCGTTCCATGAAAGCACTACGGTATCAACATCTTCGCCAATTAGACTTACGTTATTTTTGTTTGCACCCAGCACTACTTTTTCGGTATAAGTCCCGGCACGAACGAAAATTAATGTACGTTCATCACTATTATCGGGCACTGCGTTAAAAGCAGCCTGAATGGTAGTATAGTTGCCATTTCCCGACGCATCGACAACCATGTCGAACACGTCGGCAAACAGCGACATTGAAGTTGCAAATATTAAAAATATGGTTATTTGTATAATTCGCATAACTTCAACTTTACCTTTTTAGAATTTTCGTTTGTAATATTTCTCCTCTATCAGTTGAAGCTTTCAGTAGATAAAAACCATTTTTCAGGCTATCAACCGAAAAGGTATCAACATCATTATTAACTGTCATTACTTTACTGCCAGACAAATTGTATATATCGATTTGTGATATTTGAGCATCGGTATGTACAAACACTTTGCTTTTGGCCGGGTTAGGATAAACATTAAAAGCCCGTTGTTTAAATTCTACTTTTTTACTACTCACCGGTTCAGTATAGTCGATTACTTCGCCAACCACTTCATTAAGGTACACTTCAATAAATAAGTATCCACTGGGTGTGACTGTTTTAAAATCGCTAGGATCTTCCGAGTCTAAACCATACTTTTCTTCCCACTCATCTGGTATTCCATCATTGTCTGTATCGGTTGGGTATTGATCAACTCCAACCTCTTCGTAAACAGACCATGCTGTAATACCTGCCTCGCGATCTTCGGGAGAAACCAGGTTGACCTGCGTGTCAATTAAACCCGAACCAGTTCCTTTAATTGGAGTTTCCTGACCATCGTCGGTTGTATATTCAAATCTTACTATGTCGATTTCACCTTTAATTTCTTTTACCAAACGTTCGTCATGTGCATCACGATTAGGAAGAGAAGCACCGGCATTTGCCAATACATCTTCAAAAGCAACTTCAGCTATTTGAGTATAGGCTTCGTATTGTTCGATATTGCCGTTTTCTTTCACAAGTTCTTCGTCAGATTTAATATTATCCATACCGCCAACGTCTGATGCATCAACCCCCATCCAATTATTCGTGGTAAGTGCTTCATTGCCCTCCATTACATTTCCGTTGAAATACCATTTAGCATAGCCATCAACCTGAACACCGCTACGATTATATGAAGGTACGGCAAAAACTTCGCCCGAGGTGGCCGGGCCGGTTTTAAAGTAGTTGTTCACCACGTTAGTATGACAAAAACCATTTCCGCTTGTGCCTTCCCATTCGCCACCGTAAAAAGCGCCTCGGCTACCCCAATTGTAATTTACATTATTGCGATAATCGACTAAGGCTTCTATATCATTCTTATTAGAACCATTGATACGGGGCATGCGGGAATTATTATGTGCCAACAAATTATGATGATACGAAGCATATGAACCACCCCATTGTGTAGCATAGCCACGTGGCCCTTTTTTGTGTATTGAATTGTATAACGCTTCACTGATTATACACCATTGAACGGTAGTGTTCTCGTTACTTGAAAAATGTGTTGTTTCTTCAATTGACCAACTAAACGAGCAGTGGTCGAGAATAAAGTTTCCACCGTTTTCGATACGAAACGCCGATACTTCGTCGTCCATAATATCGCCCGGACGCGAACGGATGTAACGAACAATAAGGTTTGTTGAGCCCGAGAAGTTAAGGGTCTCGCCGGCAAAACAAATACCTCCACCCGGTGCCGTTTGCCCGGCGATGGTGAGGTTACGTCCCTTGTGTTTCAACTGATGCTTTAAAGTTATAACACCCCCCACCTTAAATATAATAATGGTAGGCTTTTGGAGAGTAATGCTATTATATAATGTATCCTGCTGTGCCAGAGCCCAACGGAAACTACCTTCGATGAGTGCTTCGCCCGAAGCATTATCTTCAAGGTTCGTAACGGCAACCACCTGTGGGTCGAGAAACATGTTATCACCTCTTCCGCCCGAAGCATACTTCCCGTAACCCTGGGCGGTAGGAAATGCCTTTTGCTGTGCCATGAGTTCACATGGCACAACAAAAAGCAACAGTACTAAAAATGAATGAATTATTGTTTTAAATTTTAACATAATGTTCTTATATTTTTAAAAATCCTATTCCTCTAACGGATCAAAAGTTCCATCAGTACCCCAACCTATGGTTTGTTCAACCGCCGGGCTTTTATTGATTACATTGCTAGGCACTGCAAAGAAATCATACAACTCTAAATAATTAAAAGATTGTACCTCGCCATTCAATGTGGTTTCCTTCTCTACATATTCGATATCAAAATAGCTATTATAATTCTCGGCATCATTAACATCAATATAACCAAAGTAAGCAGCAGTATCGATGCGGTTATATCCATAATATTCAGAGTTCCGATCAGTTATCCGCCCACTCCAAGGTGATTTTGGAGACAATTCAAAGCCATGTCTTTTACGTCCGTTGAGTTTCTTAACAAAATCACCTAAGTCGTTTCTAAAAACCAATCTACGGCGTAAATCCCAGTACCTTTTATTTTCAAAAGCAAATTCCACCTGACGTTCAATCATAATGATTTGACGAAGCTTATCTTTAGAAACACCATTTTCTATACCAAAGATTCCACCATTCGCCTCAATTCCGGCACGTTCGCGAACGGCTCTAACATTGGTTAAAGCTTCCTGTGTATTTCCAATTTCGTTAGCACATTCGGCCAAATTAAGTAGCACCTCAGCATAACGTAGTTCGTGCCATGTTGTATTTACCTGACTAATATTTTCAACTGTCACACTAGGATTGGTTGCTTTTCGATTATAAAAACTGGTAGATGATCGTGTATTGGCTTCAAAACGATTTCTATTGTAACTCCACTGGGTGGTATTTGTACGTCCAACCATTTCCCATTCGCAACCATTATAGGCTATTGTTGCATAAAACCGGGGATCACGATTCTGCCAGAAATAAGTTGAATCGTAGCCCGAACCAGATTCATTTATTAGCTTACCATTCGACATTGGAAATGCTTTAACCAGTTCCCAGGTTGGGTTGAATCCAAAACTACCCCCCATTGAACGTGGACGCACATTACTTTCCCATTCGTTGGTATAAGTAGAACCAGCACCTAAATCGTAACGCCTAAAAATAATTGCTTCAGTATTAGTTAAAACATTGCTCGTAAAAATGGCACTAAAATCAGGATGTAATGCTCGTGGTGTTGACATCTGTTGAAGCAACTCATTGGCTTGCTTATTTGCATCATAAGCCTGCTGCCACCGATCAGCATCATTATTCCTATTGAACAATGGACTGGCCCAGGCCAGTAAAATCCGTCCTTTAAAAGCCGCAGCAGCTCCGCTTGTTATACGTCCGTAATCCTCTGCCAGCGGCCATTCAACCGGCAACATATCTATAGCATCATCCAAATCTTTTACTATTTGAGCTACAGATTCAGCCGTAGAGCTTCTGGGCACATCCATTTCATCAGAATACGGATCTTGTGGTTCCAAAATCATAGGTACACCTCCATGAAGGCGAACAATTTCCCAGTAACGCCATGCTCTAAAGAACAATGCTTGTCCTAAAGCGGTGCCTTTTATACTATCTTCAAGCGATGATTCTTTCAACCCCTTTACACAAAAGTTTATTCCACGTATTAACTGGTATTTTTCACGGTGGAAAAATTCTTTCACAGCGTCGATATCGTTGCTGCTTTTTAGACCATACAATATGTCAACATAATCTTGTGCTGGTGAGTATATTTCGTCGCTAAATGCACTATTCTCACCCAACGACATATCCGGCATATTATCTACATACAAGTTATTTACATAAAGCATTGCTTGTTCGGCATTATCCCAAACAATATCATTCACCGCATTCAAATCGCGCTTATCCAGAACATCGGCACAACCCATAAAGAATACAGTAAAGAATAACAATATTGAGAATCTTTTAATTTTCATAAGAATTAGAATTTTAAGTTTACACCAAAACTGAATGTGCGCATCAATGGATATGTATTAAACCTTGAGATGGCATCTTCTTTATAATCAAAGGTAGAAATTGGTGTCCAAAGGTTTGCTCCTGTGAAATAAACACGCAATCCCGGGATATTCCATTTTTGGGAAAGATCGGAAGGTAAATTGTAAGATATATTCAAATTTCTTAAGCGCAACTGGTAAACATCTTTCATCCAGAAAGTGGTAACAAACTTGTTTACTTCTTCAAATTGTGGATTCGGATATTTTGCATTGGGATTATCTTCAGTCCAAAAATCGCTCCAAAATGCAGGTGCATTTTTATCTGAATCAGGCACTGTACGTGCCAGTTTATCAACAACTTTATTGGTAATACCATACGACATTGTCCATAGCATACTCATTTGAAAACTCTTCCATGTAGCTCCCAGCGAAACGCTTGTAGGTAAC
Organism: Prolixibacteraceae bacterium; assembly: GCA_027858715.1. Lineage (GTDB taxonomy): Bacteria > Bacteroidota > Bacteroidia > Bacteroidales > Prolixibacteraceae > Roseimarinus. The sequence continues at coordinate 35,753 of JAQICD010000233.1, read as the reverse complement.
ATATTCTTCCAAACCAATTGGTCGTTTGCCCGTTCCAAATAAGTTTTATCAGGAGAATCGTTATTTTCCACATCAATTTTCCCATCGGGTTCGTAAACTACCGATGGTTCACCCTCGCTAAAAACACCTGGACGGCCAAGATCCTGTAAAAACAGTGAACCAACTAAGTCGGTACGTCCTCCGATATTGTAATCGTGCCCCCATTTTTCGTTCCACTCAGCATTAATTGCATCAAGTTGCTCTTGCGACCGAATAATTCCATTAGAGATATACCCTTGTTCACGTCCTTCGGCAGAGGTACTTTTTCCTATTGGGTAACGAAAATCGGATGGTAGATACTGAGTCGGGCGTTCAAGAATTCGGTTAGTGCCAAAAGCGAACATTCCTTTAACATTCCATTTAAAATCGTATCCAACTTGACCGTGATATCCTAACTCCATGTCATAGCCCCATGCTTCAAGACGCCCTACATTTTCTCCGGGCATTTGTTCAATACCAGCTGTTATGGGAAATTCGACAGTACGTTTGTCCAAAATGTCATATTGATAGGTGTAGTAGGCATCGACTGCCAGGCTTAGCTTGCTGTCAAAAAGTTTCATATCTATACCCATATTGTGCATGAGTGATTTCTCCCAGGTTACGCCAGTACTGAAAACATCACCGGTTTTACCTGAGATGTTAATTCCACCAAGTGGTGATCCACCAAATAAATATGCAGATGTTGTTGGTTTAAATTGAACCAAATACTCATAAGCGCCAACCGAATTATACCCTGTTAACCCCATCGAGAAGCGTGTTTTCATATAATTAATAAAAAAGATATTTTCTTTCCAGAAATCCTCTTCGGATGGCACCCACCCCACTGAGGCAGATGGGAATAAACCGGAGCGATATCCGGGTGCAAAATTTGATGAGTTTTCAAAGCGTAAAGTAGATTCGAAATGGTATTTACCACCATAAGCGTAATTTAACCTGGCTACTGCACCAAGATCACCGCCCTCGCTCATTGAGCCTTCAGACACAGCCGCCGTACGGTTAAATGCATTTTGAGTTTCAATTCCAAGAATCTGAATCTGCTCGGCTGTAGCTCCAAATGAATACCCTGTACTTTCAGCCTGCTCGTAAACCAATAAACCTGACACATTATGCTCACCAAACTTACGGGTATAATTAACGCTAGCATTAAGCTGATAACGTTGGCCAAAGGAGTACGATTCATTAATTCGATTACCGTTATTCACAGTATTTAACGGACCATCTCCTTCAGTATATAATTCCTCGCTTAAAATAAGTCTGTAATCGGTTTTAGTAGAAAATCTATACAAATCGAAAGGTATTCGATATTCTTTGGAATATGAGTTGTTTTCTCTGCGACTATATGAAAATGAGGTTGATAAACCATCTATTTTAGGAAAATCATAGGTGAGTTTTACATTAAGTGTATTTCCCTTACTTACATTTTTTTTGTAGCTATCGGTTTCAAACATAGCAAGGATGTTATTTCCACTAACATCAACAGGTAATCCATCAATATATGAAGGCATCCATTTGGGAGCTTGTAATAATTCTTCAAAAATATTTTGCATAGTATTGGTACCAGTAGCTCCTGCATAAGGACGAGTAAAATCTTTACTATCATATGCAAGTGTAATAGACGCGGTTAATCCGTCAATGATTTTTGCATCAAGTCCAATTCTGTATGACTGTTTACCTACACCCATATCTTCAAAATTTCCTCCGGTATAATTATATGCCCCACCTGCAAAATATTTTACGCGGTCGGATCCACCAGAAACATTTATAGTATGACGTGTCACCATTGATTTTTGCCAGGCCATATCAAGCCAGTCATAATTAACACCTTTCAATTCGTCTAACTCTTGATCACTTATCATTTGCCAATCCGGATTATTGACATTCTTTGCATTTAACATTCGCGCATGATCATATGCGCTGAGCATCTCGGTTTGATTTGTTGCATCTGAAATACCGACACTTCCTGAATAACTCACTCTCAATTTACCTTCACGGCCTCGTTTTGTTTTAACCAAGATAACTCCATTGGCTCCTTTACTTCCATACACTGCAGCTGAAGCATCTTTTAACACTGAAATACTTTCAAATTCCGATGGGTCCATTATGTTAAACTCATCCTGCGTAACTTCAAAACCATCAACTATATATAATGGTGTAGGGTCTTTAATGCCATCGCCCGAATTACCAAAAGTTGTTTCAGTTCGAATTGTCACACGAGTTGACGCCCCGGGATTACCTGTTGGCTGCGCTGGTGATACATTCACACCAGCCATTCGTCCTTCCAACAATTCAGTAAGGTTCGTAACGGGAATATCTTCAATTTCGCGGGATGACATACTTGACACCGAGCCCAACACATTGGCACGTGTAACTTCGCCGTACCCTACAACAACAACTTCTTCAAGGTCGGTAACATCGGCTTCAAGGGTTACGTTTATTGTTGAACGTCCTTCAACATCAATTTCCTGCAGCTCGTAGCCAATAAAACGATACTGCAAAGTTGAATTACTGTTCACATTAATCGTATAATTACCATCAACATCAGTAATTGTACCGTTTGTTGTGCCCTTTAAAATAACATTAACGCCGGGCACAGGGTCGTTTTGTTCATCAGCAACATGCCCCCTTACGGTGTGGTTATAACTAGTCTGTGCCGATGCGTGGGGAATAATTAAAAGGCTAAAAGCGGCCATCAGCATAATAGGCATAAAAAAAACAAGTCTCTCCAAAAGATTTTTAGCAACAGACAAAGTATATTTCTTTATTTTCATTAGTTGTTGTATTAGAATTAATCTGGCTGAACTTAATATAGTTATAAAAAACCTTTGCCTGATTGCATGATCAGACAAAGGCTTTTGATAAAATTATTGCTTCACAACTTTTTTAGTTGACATTTTATTACCAACCTGTGCTTTTACGATATACACACCATTGGTTAGATCGTTCATAAATAATCGGTTGACATTAGCAGCCGTTTTAACAAGACTCCCTGTAATTGAATACACTTCAACATTAGAAACTTCTGATAACTGAATATTATTTCCAATCATTTTTATGGAAATTTCATTCAAACCGGCGATATTATCAACACTAGTTTCTTCAGGCAAGTCGCCATAAACCTTCAAATCATGAATTCTTACAGCTTGTGGTTCAACTACATTTGTTGCTGAAAACTTCAACATTACATTTTCTGTATAAATTATATCTTCCCACAACATACCATTTGCCGATGGAGTACAATTGATGTCATTGGGCGTTTTGGACCAGTCAAATGGGTCTTTCGTGAAATTCATTGAATAATGATCACCCATTTGGTAACGCAATGTATCCCAATTCTCACCATCATCAAGACTTATAAAAATCATAAAACCACGACGCGTTCCACCTGTACTTGAATGCGAGTACTGAATACCTTCAACATAATCTAAGGCACGCAAATCAACAACAAATTCACCGGCTCCAGTTCTGTACCCTCTGCGGCCAATTTCAACAAAACCATTTGAAACATCAGGCGTTGTGGGATCCGGATCAACTGCATTTCCATCACCATCGACCGATGTAGCCACTCCCCATTCAGGAGCAAAGGCACATGAATCCCAGGTGTAACCACATTCTGCAGAAGAATTCAAAAACTGAATAGATTCCTCTCCTGCCATCAATCCAGGAATGGTTTCACCGGTTGTTTCATCAACATACGGTTTACTGTTTGAATTGGCTGTATGTTGCCAATTACCAAAAAACTCGAAATGCGAAAAATCTTCATCCAATACAAGGTCAGATCCGGGTGTATAATTATTATTCCATCCGGTTCCTGTTCCCTGATCTTGCGCATAGAGTCCCAGACTGGCAAATAATAAAATAGCACCAACTAATGTTACTTTTTGTGTAAAATTCTTAATTCTCATAGTAGTTACTTTTAAAGGTTCGACAATATAAAATTAAATTCTTTTCTTTCTTTTTAACTCAAGATAACCGTAGTAAGTTAACGATTTAATCTCATCTTCGCTTTGTTCGGTTTTGAAGAACAAACTTCCAACATAACCAAATACGAACAAAACGACATGGCTGTAAACGCCAATCATATATTTATGATGCGCGAAATTGAGTCCTCCCATGTCAATTAATAATGTTGACTGTCCGCCAATATCAAAAGGGGTAGAAGTAAGCACGGCATAGGCAGTAAAGATTACGCTCATAATTATTCCAATATTAAGCCCCTGGCGGTTTGCCCTTTTACTGAATATTCCCAAAAGAAACATACCGGCAATACCTCCCGAGAAAATTGCATATAAGGTGAACACAATACTTAGGACACCGGCTGTACCTCCGACTTTTACGTAAAATAATGCCACCCCTATTGCACCAATACCGGCTAAAACAACAAACAATTTACTAACAAACAGTTTGGTTTTCTCGGTAGTTTTAGGTTTTAATCGCATATAATAATCTTCAACACAAATAGCCGACAAACAATTAAGATCTGAGTCGAGGCTCGAAACAGCCGCTGCAATCAAGGCCGAAATAATTATACCAACAACCCCCACCGGTAAATGATTCATAATAAACAATGGAAAAACAGCATCAGTCCTGATATCGGGCGGAAGTGTGTTGCCTGTTAGCTTGTAGTACGAAAACAAAGCTGTACCTATAAACATAAACAAAGCCCAAACCGGTACACTTAAAAGAACTCCGGTAAGCGATGCTTTTACTGCATCTTTATCGGAACGTGCGGTTAAATAGCGTTGAACAATTGTTTGGTCGGTACCATATTTTTGTATGGCATAAAAAACTCCATTAATGACCATAACCCAGAAAGTAAGGTTTACAAAATCCCAATCGAACGGGCCAAACCCTATACGTCCGCTTTCCATTGCAACATTCCATACTGCAACCGGCCCGCCTTCGGGGGTAAAAAGAATGATCAGTAATGCGATTATTCCGCCAACTATCAACAATAAACCCTGAATGACATCCAACCAGATAACAGCCTCGATACCACCCAACATGGTTAAAATAATAATAACAACTCCGATAACCCAGATAATTGTTGTGGTATCAACTCCAACCATTTTCGAAAGCGCCAGGGAGATCAGAAAAAAAACCGTTCCCATTTTAGAGAAATGTGTTAGTACAAAAGCCAGCGAACTGTATATTCGTGCTAATACGCCAAATCTTTTTTCAAAATACTCGTAAGCACTTAATCCAATAACTCGTCGGAAAAGAGGCACTACAAAACCAATAAAAAACACCAATACAATAGGAACCATCATTCCCTGTACCAATCGTATCCAGTTTGAAGAAAAACCTTCGCCCGGGTATGCTAAAAAAGTTACACTACTGATTAATGTTGCCAGTATCGAGATGCCAATTGCCCACGATGGAAGTGATCCCTTGGCAGTGAAATAGTTTTTGGTGTCCTTTTGTTTTCGCGAGAACCAAAAACCAACGCCAAGCGACAAAATGAAAGTCACAGCAATGATTAAATAATCTACAATATGCAAGTTAACATGTGTCTCCATTAAGTAAATTTTTCAAGGTTTTTGCTAATTGGTTTTTTAATTATGGTTTCCATTTAAAATTATTTCGTCGGGCCAAAAATAACTACCCGGCTTTGTTGTAATGCACATTCGGGGATATTTTTCTGCTTTCATCTGTATCACCCCGTGCCCTAATTCACAATAAGGCTCGAGCTTGGCTACATTAATGTGTTTAAGTATTGCCGATGTTGTATCGCCACCCTCTATTAATAAATCATCCAGCTCAATATGGTCAATGACCTTTTTGACCAGTGTTCCTACTGATTGTTTAATTCTATTTGATAACTCAACCCCACCTGAAGAAGTATGACTAATTGTTACTACTACTTTCTTTCCAGCTTCCAATTCACTAACTATGTCGGAAGCCCACTTGTTCATTACTTTCTGTACAGGATCGCTCTGGATAAATATTTCTTCGGGCATGTTGCATACACTCATGCCAAGTGTATGAAGCTGCTTCAAAAAATTTTCACTTTTGGGAAATGTGCTTCCAAATACGAACAGGGTTTTATCGCCTAATGGATAGTGATTTACCGGTGCTTTTTTCACTAAAGGATATCTTTTTTTCAATAGCATATCAAAAAATCCGGCGCCTCCGGCCAGCAACATTGAGTCGTCAGCTTTTTCTGACCACTGTATCAACTCATCAACACAGTTAACATTAGCCATCAGTATTCCCTTTTCAGGTAGCTCTTCGCTTGCCGACACCATTTCTACATCTTTATCTTTTAGTATTTCGAGTACATTCGATGTAGTAATTGGATACTGAGGATCGCTGGCAAAAAATGTATCGGAAAGCGGAACTCCATTTACAAAGTAAATACCATCTTTTATAATACGGTTAAAATGTGGATTGCCAGCCACAACCAGTACCTTATTATTCCCCGAGCCATTCATTTGGGCTTTTAATTCATCAACCACATTTCCACGCAATACCGAATCCAGTTTTTTGAATGTGTATTCTGGTTTAAGTTTTTGAATGTCTTTTGTCACTTTATCAATCTCATCAATGGCATCTTGTGGGTGCATCGAGCGGGTATCGGTGGCAATAATGAGCAAATCGGTATCGTTGGGGGCGTTAACTTTTGTCTCGATAACAACCTTTAAGCCTCTCCGTAAGCCAATGCCACCTATTTCGGCAGCTCCTGTAAAGTCATCTGCAATAACAGCAATCATAAATTATTTTTTTGTATTGTTTTTGTGCAGCAACACTGCATATTCAACTGCGTACAATAAAGCATCGGGACTTGCAATCCCTTTTCCGGCTATTTCGAAGGCGGTGCCATGATCGACCGAAGTTCTTATTATTGGTAAGCCAAGTGTGATATTCACACCTTTTACGCTTTTCATTTTTCCGGTTTCTTCGTCCCACACAAAGCCAACCATTTTAAAAGGAATGTGACCCTGATCGTGATACATTGCCACACAACCATCGAATTTTCCTCCGGCTGCCAACGAGAATAATGTATCGGGCGGATATGGCCCACTGGCATCGATACCTCCGGCTCGCGCCTTTTCAACTGCCGGTTGTATTTCCATTTTCTCTTCAGAGCCAAATAATCCTTCATCGCTTGCATGTGGGTTTAACCCTGCAACACCAATCCGGGGATTTAAAATTCCAATTTTTTTCAATCCTTCATTCAGCAATCCAATAACATCGAATACACGACTGGTTTTAACCCGGTCGCATGCTTCACGCAACGCCACGTGAGTGCTAACATGTATCACTTTCATTTTTTCGTCGGCCAGCAACATCGCATAATTATCAGTACCGGTATAGTGTGCATAGATTTCGGTATGCCCCGAAAACTTATGCCCTGCAGCATGAATCGATGCTTTATTTATAGGCCCAGTTACCGTGCCGTCAACTTTGCCTTCCATGGCCAATTCTATGGCTTTTCGCACACATTTAAAGGCCAGATCGCCCGAACGGGCATTTATTTCACCATAAGTTATATCCTCTGAGTTGGCAATTGGTATAGTTAACATGTCGATTACACCAGCTTGAAATTTTGCCTCTTCAACATGGTTCACAATATTCACATCGAGCGATAAGCCACACATATTGATGGCATTTTTAATTACATTGGCGTTACCAATAAGCAAAGGCCGACTCTGGTCATAAAGTTGAGTGTTGGCAAATGCCTTAGCCGATATTTCAGGACCGATACCCGATGGATCGCCCATGGTTATTGCTAAAATCGGCTTATATGTTTTTTGATTGATCATTCGTCTAAATTTGTTTCATTTTTTCGATTCGTACTTTAAAATCGGCCAACATTTTTTCTTCGGATTGACTTTCGGGTCGATACATCGGAGGCAAAACAACCGGACCACACAAACCTTTTGCCGAACATAAAAGCTTTAATGCAGGAATCGACTCACTGAGAATCAGCCCTTTTTGATACCACGAGGAAACCTCGTTTGTGAATTGCTGTAATTCAGATGCCCTGTCGGCATTGCCATTTTTTGCAGCTTTATACAATTGATAATAAGCATAGGGGATAATATTGCCTGTACTGGGTACTATGCCATCATAACCAGCGATCAAACTTTTTACCGATTGTGCAGCCCAACCTATAAGCAACGAAAAATCGTTACGTTTTTTAAACAGCGAAACAAGCTCACCGATTCGTGACTCGTCGCGTTCCGAATCTTTTAGCCCTGCAATATTTGAATGATGACTTAAAGTTTCAATTAAATCAACATTTATCGAGCATTGAGTTGTTGCCGGCATGTTGTACATTACTAATGGCAACGGTAATTCATCGGCCAATTGCACAAAATATTTTTCTAACTGCACATTATTTGATGGATAATACCCCGGAGGTGTTGCAACCAAAACATCGGCACCGAGATCGGCAAACATTTTACCTTCGTCGATTGATGTTTGTAAAGAGTTGCCCGATATTCCGGCATATACAGTGCATTTTCCGTTGGCAGCATCAACTGTGGCTTTCACCAACTGCTTTTTTTGCGCTGTTGTCATCGATGGTGCTTCACCCGTAGTTCCGAGAACAAACGGAGCCACCTGCGATACAACAAAACGGTCAACCAGTCGCTCAACAGCACTGGTGTCAATAGTATAATCGTTATTGAAAGGTGAAATCATGGGTACAACTACCCCCGAAACCACGTTTTTTATATTTCCAGGTTCAATATGCATTTTCATAAATTTTCAAGGCATCGCCGCGGTAAATTTCTTTAACATTGTTTTTAAGCAGGCGCTGAACTTTCAATGCGGATGTAGCTATCATCTCAAAATCGTCACGCGAAATATTAATTTCAGACAGACGTAACGGCACGTTGCATTTTTTCATTATTTCAAACACAACATCAACACCTTTCTGTGCCATATCTTCATTACTTCCGGAAATTTCAACACCCAAAGCCGCAGCTACTTTTGCGTAGCGTTCAGACTGATATTTTGCATTAAATTGCATTACATAAGGAAGAAGCAAAGCATTGGCAATGCCATGTGGTATTTTAAATTTACTTCCCAGGGGGTACGACAAGGCATGTACTGCCCCGGTATTTACAGGCCCCAGACACAAACCGCCATATAAGCTGCCTAAAGATAAATTCTCCCGAGCTTCAATATTGTTTCCATCGTTGTATGCGTCAACCAGGCTCTTTCCAATCAGTCTGATTCCTTCAAGCGCATATAAATCGGTCATTGGGTGAGCAAATTTATTAACAAAAGCTTCGATACAATGTGTTAATGCATCGAGGCCTGTTGAAGCTGTAACAGTAGGTGGAGCACCTACTGTTAACATCGGATCTACATACGATGCATCGGGTACCAAAAATGGGCTGATTACGCCCTTCTTATCCATGTCTGCTTCATCGAGAAAAATGGCGTTGGGCGAAACCTCACTACCAGTACCAGAAGTTGTTGGTAAACAAGCCAGATAAGTGTTTCGTTGCTTTAGCAATCCAATACCCACATAATCTTTTGCATTAATATCTGTATTCACAATCGCTGCTAGCATTTTGGCAGTGTCCATTACACTGCCACCACCAACACCTACAATAGCATCTGCATTGACCGAATCAGCTTCGATCTTTAATTTCTCCAGATCGGCGAACGAAGGCTCCGCTTGCAAAGATTCATTGACAGATACTTTAATCCCTTTGGTTTCAAGCTTCCTTTTTATATTAGCTGTAATATCTTTTAATGCATCAACAGCAAGCATGTATATGTTTTTCTTACCTTCTTTTTCAATATCCATAATAAATTGATCGACACAACCTTTGCCAAAAACAATTTTCGCGGGATGAAAAAAAGTAATCTGCTCCATTATCCTGTTATTTTTTTTCTATTCAATTTGTAACCTTACTAAGGCTAATACATTCTTTTTCAAATGGCTATAAAACACACTTAAAACATAGTATTTTTGTAATCGTTTACATGTTAATACGCTCAATGTATTAGATTGTTACAAATATACAAATATTTTTAAGAATGAAAACGTTATTTCATATTTTATCATTGTGACTCCACGAGACAAAAGCCAGCCTGCAAAACCACACAATCAATCCGGGAAGACTGAAAAAATCACAAAAAAAGCCACCTGTAAAGGCAGCTTTTTTAATCGCATTATGAGGTTTTATTTTAACACAATTTTTTCAGTAGCAATCTTTTGTCCACTCGTTGCCTCCACAATATAAACACCATTTTTTAAATTTCTTAAATCAAATGATTTTTCATTCACACCACGTTTCACCATAGCTCCTGTTATTGAATATATTTTAACATCAGACATCATTGAAGCTACAAGTTTCCTGCCATTTAACCTAATATGCAATTCATCTGCAACAGCATCAACCCCTGTATTTTCAGGCAGGGTTCCATAAACTTTAAGATCATGTACACGGACAGTCTGTCCAGCACTATCTGTAAAACGAAGCATAAAACCACCGTCGTACCAGTAAATTGCATCTTCCCACTTCATACCATATGCACTGGGATCGCAACGATAGGTGTTCGTCTGTGTTTCGTTGGTAAAAGGATCGCGTGTAAAACTACCGGTATAGTTTTCGCCTGGCTGATACCTGAGGGTGTCCCATGTTTCACCGCTATCGATACTAAACTCAACCATAATTCCTCGTTTTGACCCTCCGGTACTTGAATGAGAATACTGAATAATTTCTACTGATTCAAGCCCGGTGAGATCAACACGCATGTGCCCGCGTGTTGTTGGTATTTGCGAATAAATTTCATCATTGCGGCTGATTTCAACAAAACCATCACTAACGTCGTCAGTGTTTTGCGACTCATTTTTATAGGCGTAGGCTGTTGACCATTCAGGTGCAAAGGCACACTGCGTAAAACTCAATCCATATTTAATATTTGAACCTTCGTAATCCAGCTCCACATCCATATCTTTATAGTTGTAAATTATTTCACCTGAAAATTCATCCATGGCATGGTCACTGTTTCCCTGGTCGGGATTATCGTCGGAGTGAAAAAACTCAAACCCCTGAAAATTCTGATTTATTACCAACGACTCGCCAGGATTAAGTTCCCCCCAACCCGTTCCGGTTGAAACATCCTGCGCCACAACAGTTATTGCTGAAACCACTAATGCCAGTATAGCCACTGCGCTTTTTCTTGTAAATCTCTTTTTCATACAATTATTTTTTTAAGTGTTAAATATAACAGTAAAGGCAGGTTGCAAAAGCAACCCACCTAATTTACTAATTCTACAATATAAATCTAAAACCTACTACTATCTCTTATTAATTTTTACAACTTTAGAATCGTTGTCCTCACCAACTAATTTTACAACATACACACCACAATTAAGAGCTGAAACATCGTACTGATTATCTGATATCTTATTGATTGCTATCTGCATACCAGTCAGGTTAAACACTTGTACCGATAGTAAATTCTTACCATTGATATTTAATACATTACCAACCGGATTTGGATAAATACTGAAAGCATTATCATAATTGTTAATATCCAACTCAAAACTAAATACGATGGTATAAGTTCGCTCGGTTCCATCTTCAGCAATAACAACCACTTCGGCAGTTGATTGGCCTTCACCAAGCTCAAATGTACCTACACCTTCAACTTCAGCATAAACATCACTTGTCGTGGCAGTTACATCTACAGATGTAGTTCCTGATGGCACATAAACACTATAGGTGGTTATGTTGCTGTCAAAAACTGGCGACAAATCACCAACCGAAACGGCTAGTGAGGCAAGCGACGCATCGGACGACTTTACGATACCTGCATCATACAGGGTTGTGGGAACTTCAAGTCCGGTTGCAACATACACGGCATTACGCCATAAGGTTAAACCTTCGCTGGTCATATTTTCACCTCCATTGGCACAAATAGCACCAAATTTGCTAATGCCAGAGCGTTTCCAGGTTGAAAAATTGCAGCACCAGAGCTGAATCCTTCCTGAACCACAACCGCATCGTATCCGCTAAAATCTAACGACGAATCGGCAGCAACAACCAATACATCTATTTCGAAATTTTCATCCTCCATTAACATTTCAATTATGGGATCGTTTGCTGGTTGAGCCGACGTTTCCTCCATTGTTTTATCAAATGTTACATAGGCTACTTTTTTGGCTGTTGAAATACCTTCAAAAAATACGTCATACCATATTCTTGAACCACAATCCAACTCAAGACGACCGCTGTAGCTACGCGCTGATTTAGGTTCAACCTGAACAAATACCATAAAGTCATCGTCAACCATCCCCTCACCGGGTTTCGCTAGCTCAATTATACCTTTGCGACTAACAGAGTCTGAAATAAAACTATAGTCAAGATCAACGGTATATTTCCCATTTTCATCAAGGCCTTTAACAGCTCCTTCGGCAAGCAATGTGTAGGAAGAGTTGCATCAACCGAAGAAGCAGGATATACAGCCTTATGCGCATTTAATATTCCCATCAGCGACTCAACACTGAACACATGACCAATATTTTTATACGAACGATAATATATATCGTTTTAACATCTCTTTTGCCTGTATATATAGGTTTTAAAAGCACTTACACATTATGCTATATGTAATCGTTTTCATTTATTATGGAAAAATATGCCTGTTTTCAACAGGCACAAAATTTCTTTTATTCATAATTATTCTTAAGGCAACCCATAGCCTACCCCGTTTTTTTTGAGGGAACTCGCACTCGTTAGTTAACATATCCGTGTTTTATTCAGCCAGCTGATTGATCAAATCTGTTTCATCCAACTTAATAACAATAATAATAGTTGAAAATAAAGCAATTAAGATCAAAATATAAATGATATCGTTTTCATGTGTGTGTATGAATAATAACAGCACATTGCAAATGTAAAAGATAAATTCAAATGTAAACGTTTTTATTGCTATTTATTTTTAACAATGAAAACAACTCACTCTCTCAATAGCATGTTTAGCTGCATTGTAAGAACAAAAAAAGTCATATTGTATAGGTAGTTCCCACACAATATGACTTTTCAAACAAAAATCATTGTCAAATTTTACTTATCTCGCAACCAATTCATTGTCATTTAAAAAATGTATATATGAAGTATAACCGATATTTTCACCATGCGAATTTTTTTCAGGAATAGTTACCTGGTAAAAACCAACCAAATAATCAATAACAAATGTAATGGTATCTTCTCGCTCAGATTTATCAACATAAATAAATGTTTCATATTCCAGCTTTTCATCGTAAATATCCTCAACATGTGCAACTTCTCCAATTTCTTTCTTCGTAAAATATTTGCCGTTATCATACACAATACTTAATTGTTTTTCCGACAATTCGATGTTTACGGGCTTTGTGTAATAATACTTTTTAAAAAACATTTCATCTAACGAGGAAAGGGGTACAGAAGTTGATTTTTTTTCAACCCTGAATTTCACTGGTAAGTTTGGCTGAGCTTTTCCTAATAATGCTCCCAACAAGAGAATCGTAGTAAATAATAATTTAGTATTCATGTTTTAGTTCTGTTGAAATTTCTAGACAAAATACACAAAAAAAATTCACATAACATGCATATTTTGAGTACCTTTTGATGAAATGACATTTTGCGTTGACGAATGCTCATTTTGTTTATATGAAAATATCCTAAAACCTCGATAAGACACAAATATTTATCTATCATAGATATTTTGTTCCCTACACACTTTGCAGAAAAATAACCATACCTTTTCCCTTTTATACGATGCATATAAAGAATGAATTTTGTACTTTTGCCGTTCACCAAAGCAATAGATACCTGCATGTTATCAAAAGCTAAAATAGCTATTATCGGAAGCGGGAGTTGGGCAACCGCCCTTGCAAAAATACTGCTCACAAATAATCAGTCGATTAACTGGTATTTTAGAAATCCCGACAACATTGACTTTATAAAAAAATACAGTCATAACCCAAATTATTTGGGCGATGTATATTTCGACACCGAGCGTATCAATTTTTACACCGATCTGAATAAAATTGCCCGTCATTCCGACATTTTAATTTTTGTTATACCATCGGCATTTTTAAAAGAAGGCCTGAAAAAACTCAGTGTTGATATAAGCAACAAGTTTGTAATATCGGCTATAAAAGGTATAGTCCCCGACGATAATCTTATCGTTGGTAAATTTTTCAATAAAGAATATGGTGTCCCTTTCGATTCCATCGGAATTATTGCCGGCCCCTGCCATGCCGAGGAAGTAGCCCTCGAACGTCTGTCGTACCTCACAATTGCCTGCCCCGATGTAAAAAAGGCCAGGGCTTTTGCTCTGCAAATTGAGTCGTCTTTTATAAAAGCCCACATTTCAGATGATATATACGGCACCGAGTATTCTTCTGTATTAAAAAACATATATGCCGTAGCTGCTGGCATTTGTCACGGACTCCATTACGGCGATAACTTTCAGGCGGTGCTTATCGCAAATGCCATACAGGAAATTAAACGTTTTGTAGATAAAGTGCATCCAATATCGCGCGACATCAAAGGCTCGGCTTACCTTGGCGACCTTTTGGTTACTGCTTATTCACAATTTAGCCGCAACCGCCTTTTTGGAACCATGGTTGGGAAAGGCTACACTGTTCGGTCGGCACAACTCGAAATGCACATGATTGCCGAAGGATATTATGCCGTAAAGTGCATTAAAGAAATTAACGAAGAATATAACGTTAGCATGCCTATTTGCGATGCTGTTTACAACATTTGCTACGAAAACATATCACCGGCAATTGAAATCAGATTATTAACCGAAAATCTAAGATAACAATTTATAAAACAGCCCAATGCGGTGTGCTTAACATTAAGTATTCACTGCAAAGGCTATAAAAATTCATTAAGAATGAAACAGATTAAGTTAGATCTCAGTAAGGCTTTTTCAAAAACAAGCGGATTTATATCACCCGATGTCTTTGACACTTACAAACTGTCAACCGAAGAACACAATAACTCTTTACACGAAAAAACAGGTCGCGGCAGCGACTATGTAGGATGGGTAAACCTGCCCAACGAAATAAGTGATGAGTTTTTAACAGATGTTGAGAATACAGCCAAAATAATACGCGACAAAAACATCGACATTTACGTAGTTATTGGTATTGGTGGCTCATATTTGGGTGCAAAAGCTGTTATCGATGCACTTAACAATAACTTTGCACATCTGAAAGGTGACAAACCGGCCATATTATTTGCAGGCCAGAATATCAGCGAAGATTATCTTGCTGAGTTACGAGATTTATTGAAAACAAAAGAGTGGGCCACATGTGTAATTTCGAAATCAGGAACTACAACAGAGCCCGCCCTGGCTTTCAGAGTTTTGAAGCAGGATCTGGAAGAAAAATATGGCAAAACCGAGGCTCAATTGCGAATTTGTGCCGTTACCGATGCATCGAAAGGAGCCTTAAAGACACTCGCTAACGAAGAAAGCTATAAAACATTTGTTATACCCGACAATGTGGGTGGACGATACTCTGTTTTAACACCAGTAGGTCTTATTCCTATTGCCGTTGCCGGATTCAACATCCGAGCTCTTGTTAAGGGAGCAAAAGATATGGTTGCAGCAACCGGAGCCAAAGTACCTTTTGAAAAAAACATTGCCTGCCAATATGCAGCTGCAAGACACGCACTTTATACCGAAGGCAAAAAAATTGAAATTCTGGTTAACTTTCAACCCAAACTTCATTATATGTCTGAATGGTGGAAGCAACTTTACGGCGAAAGTGAAGGAAAAGACAGTAAGGGTTTGTTCCCCGCATCGGTTGATTTTTCATCAGACCTGCATTCAATGGGGCAATACATACAAGAAGGCGAACGCTTAATGTTCGAAACTGTGGTATCGGTTGAAAATCCCGACCGTGAAGTTATTATTCCTAAAGATAAAGCGAACCTCGACAAGCTTAATTTTCTGTCTGGAAAAAACGTTGACTACGTAAATAAAATGGCCGAACTGGGCACACAAATTGCGCACGTCGATGGCGATGTGCCCAATATTAAAATTGAAATTGAGCGTCTCGATGAATATAATTTAGGACAGCTTATTTACTTTTTCGAGAAAGCTTGCGGCATCAGCGGATATTTAATCAATGTAAATCCGTTTGATCAACCGGGTGTTGAAGCATATAAGAAAAATATGTTTGCATTGCTTGAAAAACCTGGTTTCGAAAATGAAACAAAAATGCTTAAAGGACGTATTTGGAAAGTTCCTGTTGTGAATGTATAACAATCATATACACAAAAAAAATGGCTACCAGATCTGGCAGCCATTTTTTTTATCTATTTGTATAGTTTTAAACCTCCCATGTATTGCCGCTACGCAATAAATCGTCCATACATTTTATTTTTGAAGTCTTTTTAACTTCAGCAATCTGAACTTCCATTTCGGTTTCGTATGTGCGGGTTTCAACAGCCCTTATTACACCAAACGCAACCGGAAATTCGGGCATCGTCATGTTTATCAGAGCAACATGCATATACAAACTCTCTTCCTTGGCATCGTGAATCAAAACATCGTCAATTGTATAACCATCCTGTCCGATTGTTATAACTTTTAGCTTACCATTTTCGAGCACTAAACCTTTATCCTTATTGGTTCCGAAAATCATTTTTTCACCATGCTTCAAATAAATTTGCTTGTCTTCCCGATTTTCACCTTTGGTTATTTCTTCATGTATTCCAACATTGAAAATCACACAATTCTGAAGCACTTCAACTACCGATGTTCCTTTAAACCGCGCAGCATTGTCGAAAATCTCCTGGCTCATTTTCATGTTACCATCAATGGTACGGGCATAATAGGTACCTTTAGCACCCAATACCAACTGACCTGGAATAAAAGGTTCTTCAATAGTACCGTAGGGCGAAGTTTTTGTTTTTGAACCAAAATCAGTTGTCGGAGAATACTGGCCTTTAGTCAGACCATATATTTTATTATTAAACAATACGAGATTAATGTCGATGTTACGACGGATAGTATGAATAAAGTGGTTACCACCAATTGCCATTGCATCGCCGTCGCCGGTTATTTGCCAAACATGCAATTTAGGGTTAGCTGATTTTACTCCGGAAGCAATAGCTGCTCCCCTACCATGTATGGTATGGAAACCATATGTATTCATGTAATACGGAAAACGTGATGAACAACCAATACCAGATATTACAGCGTAATCAGCCTTATTTAATCCCAATCCAGCCATAACCCGTTGAATGGCATTCATAATTGCATGATCACCACATCCGGGACACCAAAGTACTTCGTTTAAACTTTTAAAATCTTTTGCAGTATATGTATATTCTATCATTTTGCTATTCCTCCATTAATTTGATAACACTTTCTTTAATTTCCTCAACCAAGAAAGGCAAACCTTGCACCTTATTGTGCTGGTAATAGGTATATTGCTGAACCTTATCTCTTAAGTAAGCTGCAAATTGGCCAAGGTTTAGTTCGCAAACAATTATTTTTTTATAATTTGAAAACACCTCAGCTGTATTTGCCGGTAGTGGATTAATATAATTAAAGTGAGCCAAACCTACTTTTTTACCTTCTGCACATAATTCGCGGGCAGCACTAACTAAGTGTCCGTAAGTTCCACCCCAGCCTACAATCAGTACATCACCTTCGGGACAACCATAAGGTTCAAGATCGGGCACCATATCAACAACCCTTGCAACTTTTTCAGCACGAATCTCACACATATGCTGATGGTTCGCCGGATCGTGACTTACTGTTCCCGATTCATCTTTTTCAAGACCGCCAATACGATGTTCAAATCCTTCCATTCCCGGGAAAGCCCATTCACGGGCAAGCGTATCGTCGAATCTGCTGTATGGTTTAAATTTCGAAGGATCTTTAGCTACTCTTGTCGTAATTTTTGGAAGGTCACTCATCGAAGGAATCTTCCATGGTTCACTTCCATTACCCAGAAATCCATCGGTAAGCAAAATTACCGGAGTCATGCGTTCCAATGCTATACGAGCAGCTTCAAATGCATAATCAAAACAATCGCTTGGTGTTCCTGCAGCCAATATAACTATTGGGCTTTCACCATTTCGGCCCCATAGTGCCTGCATCAAATCCGACTGCTCGGTTTTGGTTGGCAAACCGGTTGACGGCCCCCCTCGTTGTACGTTAACAACAACCAGCGGAAGTTCAGCCATTATAGCCAGATTAATTGCTTCAGATTTTAATGCAAGGCCAGGTCCTGACGTTGATGTAACACCCAAATCACCTGCATACGATGCACCAATGGCAGTACATACACCGGCAATTTCATCTTCGGCTTGAAAAGTCTTTACCCCCAAATCCTTACGTTCTGATAAAGCTTGCAGTATGTCGGTTGCCGGAGTAATAGGATAAGATCCCAGGAACAACTCAATGTCAGCCTTCTCAGCAGCAGCAATAAGTCCCCATGCAGTTGCATGGTTACCGCTAATATTGCGGTAGATACCTTTTTCAATTTTTGCAGCCGGTACTAAGAATTGTGGTGTGGTATGCTGCATGTTCATACCGTAATTGAATCCGGCATGCAAAACAGTAATATTTGATTCTATTATCTGAAGATTTTTACCAAACTTAGCCTTCAAAGCTTTTTCAATAATTTCTAACGGACGGTTGAAAATCCAGCTAACAAGCCCTAATGCGAACATATTTTTGCTGCGCAAAACCGTTTTATTGTCCATATTCGAATCAATTAAAGCTTCTTTTGTCAGGCTAGTAATTGGCACTCCAATTTTTTGATACCCCTCAAGATTTAATTCTGCAAAAGGATCGTCAGTTGTAAACTTTGCTTTTTTTAAGTTTTTATCAGTAAACGAATCAACATCATAAATGATAGTAGCAGACGGTTCAAGGAATTTCGCATTGGCTTTCACAGCTGCCGGGTTCATTGCTACCAATACATGCGCTTTATCACCCGGTGTATTAATCTTTCTATTTCCAAAATGAACCTGGAAACCAGACACACCTCCAACCGTACCCTGTGGAGCCCTTATTTCAGACGGGTAGTCGGGAAATGTTGAAATATCATTTCCAACTAACGCGGTAGCGTCAGAAAACAAGGTACCAGTCAGCTGCATTCCGTCGCCCGAATCACCCGAAAAGCGAATTGCAACCTGATCTAATTCAATAACTTTTGTATCCTTTGTCATGGTATATAAAATGTTGGTTTTGTTGTATTAGAAACGTTTTCTGAATACAAACCAGCATTCAAAAAACTTTTAAAAAATGATATTTGTTAGATTTTAGCGCAAACAAAAATAACCAAGATCGTCGAATTTTCAAGAATATTGCATATCTAAAATGAAAACAATCATATTTTTAACTTTAAAGAAACGAGCACTACTCATTATATTTAAAATAAGAATTATTTATTACATAGATTCAAGTGTTTACTTTTAATAATGATTATTTTTTGGATAAATACGAAGAAATTTACTATCCCTTTAAGCAAAAATCCTCTTTCTTTGTTAACAAGTAACGGAAAAAAATTAGCTATGGCTCTAATAGTAACACTTAATAACATAAAACCACAAGTTGGAGAGAATTGCTACCTTGCCGAAACTGCAACTCTTATTGGCAATGTTACCCTAGGCGATGGATGCAGCATCTGGTTTAATGCTGTACTTAGAGGTGATGTACATTACATTAAATTGGGTGATAATGTTAACATCCAAGACAATGCCGTAGTACATTGCACTTACAAAAAATCAGCAACCAACATCGGCAACAATGTATCGGTAGCTCACGGAGCTATAATACATGGCTGCACTATACACGACAACGTATTAATAGGAATGAATGCTGTTATTCTCGACGATGCCGTAATCGAAAGCAATAGCATTATTGCAGCAGGTTCAGTTGTTACTAAAGGTACAGTTGTTAAATCGGGCTCGGTTTTTGCAGGAACACCTGCAAAAAAAATTAAAGACCTTAGCCCCGAATTACTTAAAGACGATATTGAACGAATAGCCAATAACTACAGCATGTATGCCAGTTGGTACAAATAAGAGAACAAGCATGATACAACAAAAAACCATACAAATACCACAATACAAAAGAGGTTTTCATCTTATCACAGCGGAAATTTTACGTGAGTTAGGCAGCTTGCCTGAGACCGGCATTGTAAATCTATTATTACAACACACTTCAGCAGCGCTAACATTAAACGAAAATGCAGATCCAGACGTAAGAACAGATCTCGATAATTTCACAAATAAACTGATACCTGAAAATGATCCTGTTTACACACACATTCTCGAAGGAAGCGATGATATGCCGGCACATATCAAATCATCGGTATTTGGGGTCAGCTTAAACATTCCAATTACAAATCAACGTTTAAACCTGGGCACATGGCAGGGTATTTATCTATGTGAATTCAGAAACCATGGCGGCTCACGCAGAATAGTAGCCACAATTTACAGCTAAAATAGTAAAAAAAATTAACGAATGAAACGAGCATGATTCGAACGAGAACCACAACCACCGATGATTATATGCAAGTTCCATGAGTTGACGAAATCAAATAATTAAATAACAACGAATGAAATTCATAACAATTATACTACTAATACTATCGTTGAACTCATTTGCGCAGGAATCAGCTATAGGAATATCGCTGAAAAACTCAAATATGGGCATAGGTAGTGATATTGTATATAAATTTCACAACCGCATGTCGGCTCGGGTAGGTTTTGATTATTTCGCCTACGGACGTTTATTTACTTTTGAGCAATCGGATGTTACATACGACGGTAATGCCAATATAAGACTTGGCTCTTTCTCTGCCTTGTACGACTTTTTCCTGTTACCGTCGATACACGTTACAGCAGGAGCCGCATTCAACCGCACAAACATAACCTTTAAAGGCGAAGCAACAAGTAGCTACCCTCTGGGTGAACTCGAAATACCAGCCGACAGAATCGGAAATTTCGAATTCGAAGTAAAACCCGGACTGCCTATATCTCCTTACATCGGTATTGGCTTTGGTAAAACAATTGGCACAAAACTGCTGGGTTTCGATTTCGAAATTGGCACCTTTTATCATGGCAAACCCGATATTACAATATCATCGACAGGGTTAACAGGCCCTACATCGAACCCGGCACACGAACACGAAAAACTTATGGAATCGCAAATAAGCCAGTACGTTCTTTACCCTGTTATTCGTGGTAGTATTTCTTTCAAAATTATTGAATTCTAATAATACTATATCAATGAAACAAATTAAACACAAAATACATATAAACATTTTCGCTGTACTAATAATATTTTTAATTTCCGGATGCGACAACATGTTCGAAAATCCGATAAAAAACAAAGATACTGGTGAAGATATTTCATTATTGCTCATCGACCCATATGTTTTCGATACAAAACTCATTTTACATTTTATTGATGAAAACACAGGATCCTATGTCGATAGCAACGAAATTATTTTTGCATTTACGGGTAATGATGCGCAATACATTGTTGATGCCGGAGGCACACACCGTGTTTATTCGCTTACAAAAACAGGTAAAGCCGAAATTTTTATTGACCCAAACAGAGAACCATCAAAATCATCACCATTACAACTCACACTATTTTGTGATGATACCGAATACGGTTACGATGCTTTTCCGATAAAATTAACCTACACAGGCACAGGTCAACACAATGTTATTGTAAGAATGATAAATACAAACGACAACGAAATGTCGGATGCTCCATTCGAGTTACGTTACAACAACACAATAATCAATGACGAGAACCCCGATTGGGATGTACTGAGCAAAAAAGTTATACAAAACGGCAAAAACTATTATCGAATATACAGGATTAACGACCCATTGTCCGGCATCTTATCGTTAACAGAACCAGAACAATCATTCGAATCGTGGGGAATCGAAGGCTATCTGGTTAACGCTAACGAAGAATACTCAATTATCGAATTAACCAATCAGGCATCAGAACTCCCCGATAATGCGCTTCAATTTAAAGCCTACATGACCACAAGCAACAATAATTATATTGAATGCATAAATGGAATAAACGTTGAAATAAGTAATGAAAACAAACTAAATGGAACGGCTTCCTTTTACTACCAGATTTTATCAGGTAAAGAGATAGTAAAAGATGGTTTCATAAGTGCTTCGCAAATGCCTCAGGATATAAATACCGGTAGTTTTTATTACCCGACTGACAATAATGGATTAACATTAAAAGTTTTTGGCGACGAACAATATATCATAAACAAAAGTAGCTATTCATTGTCAAACAACATTTGCGAGGAAACCATATCGGTATCTGTAAGCCCAAAAGCAGGGCTAACCCCATTCAACGTGGCCATAAGTTTTTATTGTCCTGGTAACTTTTTAGGCATAGCCCCATCGGCTAGTGGCACTTTTTCCGAAAAAGGTATTGAAAGAGTTTATAACCGTTTCAGTTTCACAGAAGGAGTGTCAACGCTTTACCTTAAACCCGATAAAACCTACAACATAGAAGCAACTATTACCGGGCAGGATATGTCGTTTGACTTTCCAACGAACCCCGAAGATATAAGCGATGTAATAGAAAACGCATCGTACAAAAACAACGAAATCGAATATATTGATTACGATATAACAGAAAACGAAAACGGCATAAATACCATTAAAATTAAAGTCTATTTCAAAGAAGGAGAATGTCCGTTTTAAACAAAAAATTTAATTTTACTTTGAAATCATCAATTAAAAGGCCGAATTATTTTCATTTTAAATAATTATTTTCATATTTGCAGCAAATAAGTAAATCAACAATGAGAAACAGCATTATCATATCACTCATTAGCCTACTCGGTATTCTAATTCTAGGAAAGCTGAACTGAGAGTGGTATGCACATGCAAAAAATAACAAAAAAATTGTAAGGCCATTCTCAGATAACGAGAGTGGCTTTTTTATTAATTAAAAAGTTAAACAAGCCGGTATCGGCATAAAAACAAAAAACCATGAGCGACAGGTTGTACATTTTCGACACGACATTACGCGACGGGGAACAAGTTCCCGGGTGCCAGTTAAACACAATTGAAAAAATTGAAGTAGCCAAAGCACTCGAAGAACTCGGCGTTGACGTAATCGAAGCCGGATTCCCGATATCGAGCCCCGGCGACTTCAACTCGGTGGTCGAAATATCGAAGGCCGTTACCTGGCCAACCATTTGCGCTTTAACGCGTGCAGTTGAAAAAGATATCGATGTAGCTGCCGATGCCCTAAAACACGCTAAAAAAGGCAGAATACATACCGGCATTGGTACATCGCCATACCACATTAAATACAAACTCAATTCGAACCAAGACGAAATAATCGAACGTGCGGTTGCCGCTGTTAAATATGCAAAAAAGTACGTTGAAGACGTAGAATTTTATGCGGAAGATGCAGGCCGCACCGACAATGTTTACCTGGCAAAAGTTGTTGAAGCCGTTATAAAAGCCGGTGCCACAGTCGTAAATATTCCGGACACAACTGGCTACACCTTGCCACACGAATTTGGCGAGAAAATTAAATTCCTAATGGAAAATGTAAAAGGTGTGCACAATGCAGTCATTTCAACACACTGCCACAACGATCTGGGAATGGCTACCGCAAACTCTGTCAGTGGTATTCTTAACGGTGCACGTCAGGTTGAAGTTACCATGAACGGCATTGGAGAACGTGCCGGCAACACTTCGTTGGAAGAAGTAGTAATGACATTTAAAAGCCGTGAAAAGGAAATGGGCATAACAACCAACATCAACACTAAGCATATTTATAAAACTAGCCGACTGGTTTCGAGCCTTATGAATATGCCCGTTCAGCCCAACAAAGCAATTGTTGGTCGTAATGCATTTGCCCACTCATCAGGAATTCATCAGGATGGCGTATTGAAGAATCGTGAAAATTACGAAATTATCGACCCGGCTGATGTTGGTATCAACGAATCATCAATATTGCTTACAGCACGCAGTGGCCGCGCAGCTTTGAAACACAATCTGCATAACCTGGGCATTGTACTCGAAAAAGATAAACTGGAAGAGGTATATCACGAATTTCTGAAACTGGCCGACAAGAAAAAAGACATCAAAGAAGATGATCTTTTGATGCTGGTTGGTGAGGTACGTCACGATAACGACCGCATTAAGCTTGACTACCTGCAAGTTTTAACTGGTCAGTCACTAGAACCAATGGCCAGCGTACGCCTGGTAATTGCCGGTGAAAAATTCGCTGCAACCTCAAGTGGTAATGGTCCGGTTGATGCTGCCATTAACGCAGTTAAACAAATCATCACCCGTCAGGTTACCGTTGAGGAGTTCCTGATACAGGCAATTACAAAAGGAAGTGACGATATCGGTAAAGTACATATGACGATCAGCCATCTCTCCCGCAATTTCCACGGGTTCGGGGCACATACCGATATTATTACAGCTTCGGTTGAAGCCTATCTCGATGCTATTAACAAAATTGTAGTTGTTGATCAATAAACAATTGAGTATAGAAACTGTTACAATCCGATACCAAGACAATTAATAAAACAAAAGCAATTATAGTCGCAAAAAGCTGATTGCAAAAAGCTTTTCGACTCAAATTAATTTTTATGGAAGCAAAAACATTATTCGACAAAGTTTGGGATGCACACGTAGTGAAAAAAGTTGAAGGTGGCCCAAGTGTTTTATACATCGACCGTCATTTCATTCACGAAGTAACCAGCCCCGTTGCTTTTCTGGGACTAAAAAACCGCGGGCTTAAAGTTGCACGTCCCGACCAAACAACAGCAACTCCCGACCATAACGTACCAACCACTAATCAGCATCTTTCAATTGTAGATGAGCTTTCGCGCAACCAGGTTGAAAAGCTTAAAACCAACTGCGAAGAGCATGGCATTACATTCCATGGACTTGGAACAGAAGGTCACGGTGTAGTACACATCATCGGGCCCGAACAAGGGCTCACCCAACCTGGCATGACCATCGTATGTGGCGACAGCCACACATCGACACATGGCGCTTTTGGTGCTGTTGCTTTTGGCATTGGAACCAGCGAAGTTGAAATGGTATTGGCCAGCCAATGCATTATGCAACCAAAACCCAAAAGGATGCGTATTACAGTCGATGGAGAACTCAAGCCCGGTGTAACCGCTAAAGATGTGGCATTATACGTTATTTCGAAAATATCAACCAGCGGTGGAACCGGACATTTCGTTGAATTTGCCGGTTCGGCAATCAGTAGTCTGACAATGGAAGGCCGCATGACTGTTTGCAACATGAGTATCGAATGTGGTGCACGGGGCGGCTTAATTGCTCCCGACGAAACAACTTTCGATTATGTGAAAGGTCGCATGTATGCACCAAATGGCGAAGACTGGGATAAAGCGTTGGCCTATTGGAAAACGCTAAAAACCGACGATGATGCTGTTTTTGACACCGAATATAACTTCGATGCAGCCGACATTGAACCTATGATTACCTACGGAACAAATCCCGGCATGGGAATCAAAATATCGGAAAACATTCCAACCAGTGATGGGCTCACCGGAAACGACAAAAAAAGTTTCCAGAAATCACTTGAATATATGGGCTTTAACGAAGGAGAACCGATTTTAGGCAAGCCGATTGATTTTGTTTTCCTTGGAAGCTGCACCAACGGACGTATTGAAGACTTTCGCACTTTTACCAACTATGTTAAAGGTAAAAAGAAAGCTGAAGATGTAGTGGCTTGGTTGGTACCCGGTTCGGTAGCTGTTGAAAAACAAATTCGCGAAGAAGGATTGGTTGAAATACTTGAGGACGCAGGTTTCGAACTCCGTCAGCCCGGATGTTCAGCATGCTTGGCTATGAACCCCGATAAAGTTCCTGCCGGAAAATATTCAGTTTCAACAACAAACCGAAACTTCGAAGGACGCCAAGGGCCAAAATCACGTACACTACTTGCCAGCCCGCTGGTAGCAGCAGCATGTGCTTTAGAAGGAAAAGTAAGTCTGCCCTAAAGCCCCTGTGGAATGGAAGAAATAAAGGCGTCACATAGTCTCCGGCAATCGGAGCATGCTCTACCAAAGGGAGAAACAATGAGCGCAAGTTTGAAA
Source organism: Prolixibacteraceae bacterium (assembly GCA_027858715.1). Taxonomy (GTDB): domain Bacteria; phylum Bacteroidota; class Bacteroidia; order Bacteroidales; family Prolixibacteraceae; genus Roseimarinus. The sequence goes on along the minus strand of JAQICD010000233.1, from coordinate 9,628 downwards.
TATTTTAAAAAATAACAAATCCCTCCCCAACTCCCGCATCGCGGGAAAACATCCCTCCATAGGAGGACTTAGGGGGAGGCTAACTTTATTATTATGGCTATAGATAAATTCATAAAAATAACATCGTCGGCAGTGCCCCTGCCAATAGAAAATGTAGATACCGACCAGATAATACCTGCCCGTTTTTTAAAGGCCGTTGAACGCAAAGGCTTTGGCGATAATTTATTCCGCGACTGGCGTTATCTCGATGGTGAAACACCAAACCCTGAGTTTGTAATGAATAAACCCGAATATTCAGGTTCAATTCTTGTCGCCGGAAAGAATTTCGGTAGCGGTTCAAGTCGTGAACATGCTGCATGGGCAATTTACGATGGCGGCTTTAAAGTTGTTGTATCAAGCTTTTTTGCCGATATTTTTAAAGGAAATGCTTTAAATAACGGTCTTCTTCCGGTTCAGGTAACGCCCGAATTCCTGGAAGAAATTTTAGAGTCGATTGAAAATGATAACAAGGCAAAATTTACGGTAACCCTCGAAAATCAAACTTTCACCAACGACACAACCGGTAATTCTATTGAATTCGAAATCAATCCTTACAAGAAAACCTGTTTGCTAAATGGTTACGATGATATCGACTACCTGGTAAACATGAAAGATGAAATTGAAGCATACGAGCAAAAATAAAACGAGCATGATTCGGTCGAAATACAAATAAGCATGACTACCCTTTATCTTTAGGGGGCGAGCTACCTCGAAAAAATCGGTGCAAGCTATGAGTCACATTTGAAAGTAAAAGTTTTAGACGAATATGAAAGACAATAACAATAATGCAGGCCTCAGAAAGTTCCCTTCAGGGAATCTAGGAGTAGATACTTTTACTCCCCTTTCAGGGGGCGGGGGGGGCAACCTGATCAAAATAATGGACACCACCCTACGCGATGGTGAACAAACAACAGGCGTTTCATTTAACGAGATGGAAAAATTGAGTATGGCCCAGGTTTTTCTGAACGATTTAAAAATTGACCGCATCGAAGTAGCTTCAGCGCGTGTTTCGGAAGGTGAATTTAAAGGAGTTCAGCGAATTACGAACTGGTCCTCTAAAAACGGACATCTCGATAAAATAGAAGTACTGGGCTTTGTTGATAACGGCATTTCCATCGATTGGATTGTTGACTCAGGTGCCCGAACAATGAATCTTTTGCTGAAAGGTTCGTACAAACATGTTACCGAACAACTTCGGAAAACACCCGAAGAACACCTTGAAGATGCAAAAAGAAACATTGAACTTGCATCACAAAAAGGAATAAAAGTAAACGTATATCTCGAAGACTGGTCGAACGGAATGCGTAGCTCCAAAGACTATGTGCATTTTATGATTAACGGACTAAAAGAGAGCGCTATTGATAGATTCATGCTTCCCGATACACTGGGCATTTTAAGTCCTGATGAAACATACGCATTCTGTAAAGAAATTGTTGAAAGTTATCCGGAACTGAAATTCGACTTCCACCCTCATAACGATTACGATCTGGCAATTGCAAACGTATTTTATGCAATAAAAGCGGGCATTAGGTGCATACATACAACAATTAACGGTCTGGGCGAACGGGCAGGAAATGCGCCGCTTTCAAGTGTTATAGCGACAATAAAGGATCACATGCAACTCGAAACCAACGTCCGCGAAAACAAACTTAATACAGTCAGTAAACTTGTTGAAACATTTTCGGGGATACGCATCCCAACCAATAAACCACTAATAGGTGAGTTTGTATTTACTCAATGTAGCGGTGTTCATGCCGATGGAGATAATAAAAACGACCTGTATTTTAACGAACTTCTGCCTGAACGTTTTGGCCGTAAGCGAAAATATGCACTTGGGAAAACCTCGGGCAAAGCCAATATCAAGAAAAACCTTGAAGATCTTGGCATATCGCTCGATGCTGATTCACTCAAAAAAGTAACACAGCGGATAATTGAGTTGGGCGATAAAAAAGCCAATGTTAGTGCCGAAGAACTCCCTTACATTGTTTCAGACGTGCTACGCACACATGCTGTCGATCAGGTTATCACCATCCGAAACTTTACGGTATCGATGGCATACGGGTTAAAACCTGTTTCGTCACTGTCAATCAACTATCACGATAAAAATTACGAAGAAACAGCCACTGGTGACGGACAGTATGATGCGTTTATGAATGCGCTTAAAAAAATATACAAAAAACTGAAAAAGCCATTCCCGAAACTTGTCGATTATGCAGTAACTATTCCTCCAGGCGGAAAAACCGATGCACTGGTTGAGACATTAATCACCTGGGAGTTGGATAAAGAATTCAGAACCCGTGGTCTCGACCCTGACCAAACAAATGCTGCAATTATTGCAACTATGAAGATGTTGAATATTATTGAGTTAAGTTATAAATGACAAAATCATCCATCGATACAATACGACACAATTTTGATCAGCAAGTTGAACGGTTTTCCAATATAGAAACCGGACAAACTACTGCTATTGACTCTCCATTATGCATGGAATTGGTTTCAAAGGCTGCACAAGTGACCAATCCAAATGCAGAAAGCATCATGGATTTAGGTTGTGGAGGTGGCAACTATGCTGTAAAAGTAGCTACCCTTTTCCCTCTCATTGATTTTACTCTCGTAGATATCAGTGACAATATGGTTCAAACTGCTCAAAAACGAGTTAAAGAAATAACCAGCGGCAAGGTTACAACTATGCAGGGCGATTATCGTAACCTTGAGCTTGGCGAAAACAGCTTCGATATTATTACTGCCGGAACGACTTTGCACCACCTGCGCGGAGACGATGAATGGGAGCTGGTTTTCGAAAAAATATTTCGGGCACTAAAACCTGGTGGCTCGTTCTGGATAAACGACATCGTAATTTCAGAAACCAACGAAATTAATGAAATTATGCTTAGTGGATGGCTCAGCATTTTAAAAAAACAGGTGAGCAAAACCGAAGTTGAAATGTATATGAACCGTTACGAAACAGAAGACACACCGCGTACATTATCGTACCAGCTTGAATTGATGAAGAAAATTGGATTTACTAAAACCATACTGCTGCACAAGCATTTTAACTTTGCGGCGTTTGGAGGAATAAAATAAAACTCTAAATATATCATGGGTAAAACACTTAATATTGCCGTATTAGCCGGCGACGGAATCGGGCCTGAAATTATTGAACAGGCGCTGAAAGTAACCAAAGCAGTTTGCGATAAATTTGGTCACGAACTAAAGTACAAAAAAGCATTAACCGGGGCATGTGCCATCGATGCGGTAGGCGACCCCTACCCCGCTGAAACACACCAGCTTTGCATGGAAAGCGATGCTGTACTTTTTGGCGCCATAGGCGACCCAAAATACGACAACGATCCAACAGCAAAAGTGCGTCCCGAGCAAGGACTTTTGAGGATGCGCAAACAACTCGGTTTGTATGCCAACCTGCGTCCGGTCGAAACTTTTGAATCGCTTCTACACAAGTCGCCTCTTCGGAAGGATTTGGTTGAAGGAGCCAACTTTATGTGTATTCGCGAACTTACCGGCGGTATTTATTTTGGTGAAAAAGGCCGCGAAGATAATGGCAACACAGCTTTTGATAATTGCGTTTACACTCGTGAAGAAATTGAACGCATCCTTACACTGGGTTTCGAATATGCCATGAAACGCAATAAAAAACTCACCATTGTTGATAAGGCAAATGTGCTGGAAACTTCACGACTGTGGCGTCAGATTGGTCAGGAAATGTCACCAAAATATCCTGAAGTGGAAACCGAATTCATGTTTGTTGACAATGCCGCTATGCGAATTATTCAGTGGCCAAAAAGCTTCGATGTAATGGTAACCGAAAACATGTTTGGCGACATACTTACCGACGAAGCTTCCGTTATTACAGGTTCTCTCGGCCTGCTCCCATCGGCATCAATAGGGCTGCACACTAGTGTTTTTGAGCCAATACACGGTTCATACCCACAGGCAACCGGTAGAAATATTGCCAACCCAATAGCAACGGTACTTTCTGCTGCTATGATGTTCGAGTATGCTTTCGACATGAAAGAAGAAGGTGCACTTATTCGCGAAGCCGTTGCACAATCTATGGAAAAAGGGATTGTTACTGAAGATATATCGAGTGAAAACCCCCATTCAACTTCCGATGTGGGCGATTGGCTTACAAATTATATTTCTTCGAAATAAAAATATTCGCAACAAACAATGTAAAGGATGGGGGCAACCTCATCCTTTTGTTTTCTGTTTTATTTCCATTTTAGCATTAACAGATTATCTTTGCGCCATCCAAATATTTATCATTAAGCATCATGCAGGAAAAAATCTTAATTCTGGATTTCGGTTCGCAATACACCCAACTTATCGGACGCAGGGTACGCGAACTAAATGTCTATTGTGAAATTCACCCCTTCAACCACTTCCCGCCTATCGACGAAAGTGTAAAAGGCGTAATCTTATCGGGCAGCCCGTTTTCGGTACGTGATGAAAATGCCCCTCGTATCGAACTTGAAGGAGTGAAAGGAAAGCTGCCGGTTTTAGGCGTTTGTTATGGCGCCCAGTATATGGCTCACTTCTTTGGCGGCAAAGTTGCAGCTTCCGATTCCCGCGAATATGGCAGGGCAAACCTTCAGGAAATTGACCATAGCAGCGATTTGTTCAAAGGTATTTCAAACGGCAGCCAGGTGTGGATGTCGCATGGAGATACCATTGAAGTACTCCCCGAAAACTACAAAATCATTGCAAGCACCGAGGATGTTAAAAATGCCGCTTATAAAATTGAAAGCGAAAAAACCTACGCCATACAATTTCACCCAGAAGTTTACCACACTACCGAAGGTAAACAGTTATTGTACAACTACGTAGTAAATATTTGCGGATGTGAACAATCGTGGACACCCGCATCGTTTATCGAATCAACTGTTGACGAGCTCAAAAGGAAACTAGGCAACGATAAGATTGTATTAGGACTTTCGGGTGGAGTTGATTCGACTGTAGCCGGAGTTTTACTAAACCTGGCTATTGGCAGTAACTTAACCTGTATTTTTGTAGATAACGGTCTGCTCCGCAAAGACGAGTTTGAGAATGTACTTGAACAGTATCAGGGCATGGGCCTCAATGTTATTGGTGTCGATGCCAAACAGAAATTCTGGGACGACCTGAAAGAAATAACTGACCCTGAACAGAAACGCAAAGTTATTGGTCGCGATTTTATCGAAGTATTCGATGCCGAGGCTCACAAAATAAAGTTTGTAAAATGGCTTGCACAAGGCACAATTTATCCCGATGTTATTGAATCGGTATCAGTAAATGGCCCGTCGGCAACCATTAAATCACATCACAATGTTGGCGGTCTTCCTGAAAAAATGAATCTGAAAGTTGTTGAACCGCTTAAAGCTTTGTTCAAAGACGAAGTACGCCGCGTAGGTCACGAACTTGGCATTAGTCCCAAATTGCTGGGGCGTCATCCATTCCCTGGACCAGGCTTGGGTATTCGCATTCTAAGCGATATTACGCCCGAGAAGGTTCGCATTTTGCAGGAAGCTGATGATATCTTCATCAAGGAACTGCACCGTTGGAATCTGTACGACGAAGTATGGCAGGCCGGTGTGATGTTGCTGCCTGTTCAAGCAGTTGGTGTTATGGGCGACGAACGCACGTATGAAAATGTAGTTGCATTACGTGCTGTAGCATCGACCGATGGCATGACAGCCGACTGGGTACATCTACCTTACGATTTTTTGGCTAAAGTATCAAACAACATAATTAACAAAGTAAGAGGAATCAACCGCGTAGTTTACGACATCAGTTCAAAACCACCGGCAACTATTGAATGGGAGTAACATCTCACTCTCGAAACAAGACAACAAAAGGGCAGAATGCAATTAAGCACATCTGCCCTTTTGTTTTGTGCCTTTGATGCAAAAAAAGCTGCATCGATATGATATAACTCAATGCAGCTTTTATATTTTCAATATTAGAATTTATTCATCTGAACTCTCGCTTCCAGACTGAAAGAAAGAAATGGTTTTCTTCAGCTTGTCGGCAAGTGTCGATAAATCGCTAGACGAATTTGCCATATTCTCTGAACTGTAAGCATTTTGCTGTGCAATATTATTCAACTGCTGAATGGCATTGTTGATTTGATTAATACCTGCTTCCTGTTCGCTACTGGCTAGTTTAATACCTTGCACCAGCTGGGCTGTTTTCTCAATTTCAGGAGCAATATCTTTCAGTTTAATGCTTGCCTCGTCAGATGCTATAACAGTATCGTGCGATACTCTATTAATTACCTCTGCTGCCTCTTTACTGCTGTCAGCCAAGCGCTTCACTTCGGCTGCTACAACAGCAAAGCCACGGCCATGTTCACCGGCACGAGCTGCTTCTACAGCGGCATTAAGTGCAAGGATATTTGTTTGGAAAGCCAAATCACCAATAAAGCCAATGCGTTCTATAATTGCATTTAAAGACTTAGATGCTAAATCTGTAGCATCATTACCTTCGCGAATACCATCAACTGATGCTAATGCGATTTCCTCAGTTGCATTTGCATTTTCAGCGTTTTGCAGGAAATTGGCGTGCAACTCTTCAATCGAACTTGAAATTTCTTCAGTAGTAGCTGCCTGATCGGTAGCTGCCTCACTCAATTCAGTTGCATTTTTATTAAGCTTTTGACTGGCCACAAAAATATTTTCAATGCCGCCCGAAATATCTTCTACAATAAATTTAAGTTGGTTATTCATTCGGTTTAATGCCGTCATCAACTCTCCAATCTCATCTTTACGAGACACTTCGCGCTGACGATGCAATACACCGTTCGATATATTTTGTGCAATCTGAAGTCCCATCTTGATAGATCGGGTTATAGAAGAAGAAATAAAATACCCCAACACCAAGCCAATAAGAAGTAAAACAACCAATATCACAACCAGAAATATCCTCGATTCAATAATAATGCTATTGGTATTTTCGGTCATTTCTGTAATTTGATCAACCCCAACGTCGGCTAACGCCATTACATCTACTTTTAGTAAATCTTCAACCTCATTGCGCTTTAACTCAACAACACGAGCTTTCATGTAACCATCAATCAGGTTCTCAGCAGAATTAACAGCAGAACGTGCTGCTACTGCTGCATTACCGCCAAGCGTATAAGCGTTGGCTTTTGCCCTTTCGATATATGTTGAAGCCAAACCAATGTCATGTGGTTTGCGGTTATTTATAGCACTAAGTAAATGAAAAGATGCTGCATTAAGTTGATTAACCACCATTGAACCACCTGAAGTTTTTTGTAATTTAGCCAGTTTAGATGAAAAATTATCAATATTCTTTTCATTCTCTAACACAAGTACCTCATAATGAGCTACAAGAGACTGGTATTCGACCAAAGATGATTTAATATCTTTAAGCTTGACAGCATTTAATGTCGATTCTTCCGATTGTTCAGCTAAATTAATCAACGCATTTAATGAATGTGTAAACCGCTCAATATTTTCTTTTGCCCTCGAAAGATAATAGGGATTTCTTAAATGATCGTAAGCTTGTATGTATAACAAAACCTCACGCCACTGTTTATCTGCTCTTACCGATTCATTTACCGAAGGTAACGACTCCGTCGCCAGTTTCTCGGTTTCATTCTGAATCTCTTTCATATTAAATAAAGAAATAACACCGATTATTGCAGCAAGTAAAATCAATAACCCAAAGCCTGTACCAATCTTAGCACCTATTTTTAAATCATTCCATTTAGGCAAACCGAATCCTCGCCCCGATTTGCTACCATTCTCTCTTTTGCTCATACTATATTTATCAGTTTAGTTATGATTTTGTTTAATAGTAAAAAACTCCTCACTTTACGAAAGTAAAAATTTTATTTTAAAAATTATTAGAACTTATCATTATTGCTTAAAATGAAAATAAAATTTGCTTTAATTGCAAAATATTTTTATAAAAATATATTTTTGTATAAAATTAGTCAGTTAACTAACAATACGAAAACTAACAGACATGAAATTCATTTCTTCTTTAATAATTCCTACTATTTGCATACTGTTTTTTTGGGGATGTAATACTGGAAGTACTGATTTAACTATTGGATTTTTAATGCCCGATGGTGAAGGTTCGCGCTGGCCTACTGATTTGCAATACCTTCAGGATGCTGCAGGCAGGCACAATGCAACAGTGATTTCTAAAAATGCGGACAACGACGAGAATCAACAAATTAAACATGCTTCTGAATTACTTGAAACTGGTGTTGATATACTCATTGTTGTGTCAGTAAATGCAAATACAGCAGCAGCAATTGTTCGCGAAGCACACAGCTATAATGTTCCTGTTATAGCATACGACCGCCTGATTAAAAATTCAGATTTAGACTATTACATCACTTTCGAAGGAGCACAAATTGCTAAACTAATGGTTGACCACGCAATAGCGAAAGTACCTCGGGGAAATTATGTGATGTTATGGGGAGACCCGGGCGATGTTAATGCCATTTCTATTATGAATGCTCAGAATGAATTCCTGCAACCGCACATTAATAGTGGAGCAGTTAATGTTGTTTACAAAAGTTTTGTTGATAATTGGGCTGCCGATAACGCATATCATATTATGTCGCGAGTACTAAGTATGACCGATCAAAAGATAGATGTTGTGCTTACAAGCTACGATGGTCTGGCAATAGGTGCACTTCGGGCAATTAAAGAGCATCCCGAACACGACATAAAAGTACTAACCGGACAAGACGCCGAAATAGAAGCGTTAAAAGCACTATTAAACGACGAGCTTAGCCTGACGGTTTACAAATCAATAAAAACCCTAGCCAGTTCAGCAATGGATCTTGCCGTTAAACTGGTTAATAATGAAAATATTACAGAATCGAAAGCCACCATTAACAACGGCAGAAAAGAAGTTCCGACAATAATGTTACAACCACAGGCTGTAGATAAATCCTCTATTCGCTCTACAGTTATCGCTGATGGATATTATACAGAGGAACAGGTTTTTGGCAATTAGCCACTTAACTCATATCAGAAAAAAATATTATAAGGAGTTGTTTAATGACAGCTCCTTTTTTTGTTATTTTTTGAAATTGTTTTATAACTTTAACATAAATCTGAATTCTACTACTATGAATAAATGGCTCATTTTCTTTTTCCCGCTCCTATTATTAATTACTTCGCCTGTAAAAAGTCAATCACTTACTTTTACCCCTCATTGGCTTCCACAGGCACAGTTTGCCGGTTATTATATGGCACAGGAAAAAGGATTTTATGCAAACGAAGGCCTAACAGTTAAAATCAAGCACCCGTCAGCATCAGTAAATGCAACCGAAATGCTGAGAAACAACACTGCTGATGTGATTTCGCTTTTTATGGTCACTGCCATGAAAGCACGCAACGATGATTTCAAAATGGTGAATATTTGTCAACTTTCGCAACATTCCGCTCTCATGTTTGTCACCCATAAAAACAGTGGCATCGAAAAACTTAACCAACTCGATGGCAAACGCATCGGTATTTGGAAAAGCGGCTTCGACGAAGTGCCTAAAGCGCTGATACAATCGAACAACTACAAAGTGGATTGGATACCCATCCTTTCCTCCATCAAC
>JAQICD010000030.1 GCA_027858715.1 Prolixibacteraceae bacterium | reverse complement strand
CCTTTGTTTATGGAGTACTTCATCATCCGTTCTATGTTGTAATAGCCGTTTGGCGTGGTTTGTCCAGCCAGGGCACAGGAAGCCGCATCTGCCATTAAGAACATCCGTACTTCCACATCTTCGTGTGCTTTGTTTAGCTGGTTCGCTAATCGTAATCCATTGTATGCCTTTTCTGATCCGTAAGGCCCGTCATTAATTAAAATCAAAATTTTTTGCATTTCTGTTGTTTTTATCAAAAGTAAAGTAGTTGATCTTTTGATTCTTCAACAAATTTAATGAATAAGAATTTGTTGTTGCAGATTTTAAAACATAAATCTCAAGCCCAATATCAACCTGTTGCCGTTTTTTAATCCTGTATTTTGTGAAGAGTTAACAGCAATCTGGTACAATCCCTCAAATTTCACGTGTGGCGAAATAAACTGAAATCCGGGGGAAATAAATCCGAATGATTGGGATTCTCTGGAAGTTGGATTATTTCTAACTAAAGAGAATTCCTGAACCGGTGCAAAAATCCAGTTATCTATTCCGGGCAGAATAATGTTGCGCGAAATAGCCATATTTAACTGCATTTGTCTCGTCTCTGATTGTTTTTCTCCGGCGTGATAATTTACCCATTCGTACGCGTTGTTCAGGTCGAATGACCATAATCCGGGACGGTATGAGGCATTTAATCCCACTACCGGGCTATAGGTATTAGAAGTTGAACTGTTCAGGATTGGAAACGAGGAGCCTGCAAAACCAGCCACGCCAATGGTGTAATTCCGGGCATTAAGGCGGTATAATTTTACCTTGCCCATTAAAAAAGGATCCATCCACCGGTTGTCCATTTCCATCATAGTTTCGTTTGTGCCGACTGCGCGGTAAATATTGCGCAGCATCACGGTAACGTCAGGCGTCAAACCATAAGCCATCACCAAAGGCATCATGTGCATAACAACATCATTGCCACCCATCTGGGTGACCATATTTCTGTACTGCAAACGGACAACAATCCGATCCTGTGCCGGTGTAAGCCCGGCATCCACACTAATACCTTCTGCTTTTAAGTTGAGTGTAACCGAAAAAAACAGAGCAGCCAGCAAAGTGGCATTGACAAAGTTATTCTTCATTTTTAACAGGTTCAATTTTTTTACCTGGAGTGAAGTTGGCTTTTTTAATATGCTTTTCGATTTCCTCATCTGAAACTTTTGCATCAGGTTTCAAATCAATAACCACTTGTTTTTCTTTGAAGCTCGCTTTGGCATCGGCAACGCCGTCAATTTTTTTCACCTGCTTTTCCAACGCCGACTGGCAACCGGGACAGTCCATCCCAAAAACTTCGTAACATACTACCTTATTTTGAGTTGTATCTTTTTCTGCAATAATCACTTCACTTTTAAAGTCATCTGCAAAAACTGCAGTGGATGCAGACGATATAAAAATTGCAATTAGTAAGAAACAGTTTTTCAAATACTTCATGTTATCCTGATTTTAATTGTTTAAAAAAACGGGGATATTATCCTCCCTACATTAACAACATTTTTTCCCTATCTGTTCAGGCGGACATTTTATTGTTCCGTAAGAACAGAAAACACAGCAATCGCCTTCCTTTGGTTTTAAAATGGTTTTGCAATTTGTACATTCATAAAAAAACTGACAGGAATTTTCAGGCATAGTCACGCTCTTCTGAAAATTACATTCCGGGCAGGTTATTACCGACTGAAGGATAATTTTTTTCATTTAAAATAAACAGGAACTGTCACCAAAATCAGTAACAGTTCCTCATTTTTTAGTGTTTAAATTTTTATGTTAATTCATATTTTCTTCGTGCATTTTCTCCATTTTTCCTGATTTTTCAGCAGACCTTTCGTATTTGCAGCAACCGGGAAGTTTGTTGTAAACTTCGTCTTTTGCTTTGTGCATATCGGTATCGTGACCTACTTTGGCAATGGCCATGTGTACTTTGTGTACGTCTGTTTTTACATCGTCAAAAGTCACCTCCATCATTTTGGTTTCTTTGTTCCAATCGGCAGTTTTAACGCCATCAACCGTTTTGGCTGCTTTTTCAATGCGGGTTTCGCACATTCCGCAGTTGCCTTTAACTTCAAATTTTTCTGTTTTTGCCTGAGCAAAAAGTGTGGTTGCTCCAAAAAGGAACAAACTTACTAATCCAAATAATTTTGCTTTCATAATTATTTAATTTTTAAATGATTACTATTTATTACTACTGTTATTCAAATATATATATAAAAGAATAAGCAAATATCATACCTTTTTGTCTTAATTATGTGTTTTTATTCACTGTTTTAAATATTAATGTATAATTACTATTTTTTCCTCAATCGTAATGCGTTGGTTATTACCGAAACAGAACTGAAACTCATCGCCGCGGCTGCAATCATGGGACTCAGAAGCAATCCAAAAAACGGAAACAAAACTCCTGCTGCAATGGGAACCCCAATGGAGTTGTACACAAAAGCAAAGAATAAGTTCTGCTTTATATTCTTCATAACCTTATGGCTTAATTCACGGGCACGAACGATACCATCCAGGTCGCCTTTTACCAGCGTAATTTCAGCGCTTTGTATGGCAATATCGGTGCCGGTCCCCATGGCGATACCTACATTGGCTTGTTCGAGCGCCGGGGCATCATTAATTCCGTCACCGGCCATAGCAACAATGTGACCCTGTTCCTGCAACTCTTTTACCTTATTGTATTTGTCTTCGGGCAAACATTCAGGCTGAAAACCATCAAGCCCCAACTCATCTGCTACTGCTTTGGCTGTTAGCTTATTGTCGCCTGTGAGCATGTGTATTTTCATCCCCATTCCCTGCAACTCTTTGATGGCTTTAGCTGAAGTTTCCTTGATTTTGTCGGCTACACTGACAATGCCTTCTACTTTATTTTTAAGAATCAGGTACATCACTGTTTGTCCGGTTGCCTGCCACTCTTCAACAATTTTACTGTTTTTATCATCAAGTGTGACCTTGAAATCCTCCATTAACCGATGATTTCCCAAGCCAATTTTTTCATTTTTATAAATGGCTTGAACGCCTTTTCCGGTTATCGATTCAAATTTATCAAGCTGAATGATTTCAAGTTCATTGGTTTTTGCCCCGGACACAATGGCATCGGCAAGCGGATGTTCGCTGTTGGCATCAACCGAAGCGGCCAGTTGCAGAATTTCAGCGTCGCTTAGTTTTCCAAATGACTTAAACGCTTTCAGGCTTGGCTTCCCTTCTGTAATGGTTCCGGTTTTATCGATAATAAGTGTATCCACCTTGTTCATCTCTTCAATGGCACGGGCATCTTTTACCAGCACACCCGACTGTGCCATGCGGCCGGAACCAACCATTATCGACATAGGTGTTGCCAGCCCTAAAGCGCATGGACAAGCTACTATTAAAACAGCCACTGCATTTACAAACGCATAAACATAAGCAGGTTCGGGACCCCATATTGCCCAAACGGCAAAGGTGATTATCGCAACAGAAACCACAATCTGAACAAAATATTTGGCCACGATATCAGCCAGTTTCTGAATGGGGGCACGCGAAAGGCTGGCAGTATTTACCATTTCGATGATTTGTGCCAGCAAGGTATCGCTGCCTACTTTTTCGGCTTTCATCTCAAAAGCAGTTTTCCCGTTAATTGTTCCCCCTGTTACCTTGTCATTTTTTGTTTTTTCAACAGGAATCGGCTCACCGGTTATCATGCTCTCGTCGATAACGGCTCCGCCTTTATAAATGATTCCGTCAACCGGGATTTTTTCGCCGGGTTTTACTTTTAACAGATCGCCAACTTTTACCTCCTCCAGGGGAATCTCCAGTTCTTCACCCTTGCGGATTACCCTTGCTACCGGAGGGACTAAATTCAACAAAGCCTTAATGGCCGAATTGGTTTTACTGTGAGCACGCAACTCAAGTACCTGTCCAAGTAATACCAGTGTTAAAATAATAGCCGCGGCTTCAAAATAAACATGAACGTTTCCCATGGCATCTTTAAACTGATCCGGAAAAACGCCCGGAACTACCAAGGCCACCACACTGAAAACATAGGCGGCTCCCACGCCAATGGAAATGAGTGTCCACATGTTGGGGCTCCGGCGGCGGACTGAAC
>JAQICD010000151.1 GCA_027858715.1 Prolixibacteraceae bacterium | reverse complement strand
CATCCCCGTCTTTAAAAATGCGGTAGGAGTCTTTGTCGATATAACCATCATTGGGTAAGTCAGGGACTTTGTCAAGAGCATAAAATCCATAATAATAATCTTCAATCCCATTGGTTGTTATGGTTCCTGAAATAATAACCGCCCATTTCCAGAAAATTCCATCATCATTCGTATATGATGTTGTAGCATATCCTGTAAAATTATTTCCCGAGCCAAAAACATACAGATCTTTATCGACCCAGCATTCACCTATTTCAGTTCCCTTTGAATCTAAATCTTGATTGTAAAAATTATATGTGGTATTGCAATTCGGGTCTTTTTCAAAACCAATTTTTCGATAAAGAACTGAATCGTGATCAAAATAATTATCATCGGGATAGTATGAGTATCCCAGCACATAGGGCATTGCAAGGTAAGCACCATCCAGTACAGGAGGGGTATCCCCGGAATATTTAGGAATTGGTAATGATAAGTTGTCCCAAATTGTTTGGGTAATCTTTGTGGTAAACCGTTGTTCTTCTCCATATCCAACTGTCCCGAGATCGTTTATAGCATAAGCACGAACATAGTATGTTTGGCCATAATCGAGTGCATTTAGTTGAAAAGAAAAATTACCAACTCCGGTTGCTACCGTTTGTGGACTACTGTTTTGAATGTCGGGTTCTTGTTCTGTACCAATACAAAATCCCTGTTCAGTTAAAGAAGTTCCACCGCCTGCTGATAGAACCTCTCCTTCTAATACCACTGAGCTGGATTCAATGTTCGTAGGACAATTGGTTATTACTAATGGCGGTTCAGTTGAAGTACTAAAGCTAAGCTGCGAACCAAACGTTGTTCCTTCATTATTCGTCGCAAAGGCACGAACGAAATAAGTTGTTGCCGGTGTAAGGCTCTCAACCTGGCATGAAAAATATTTTCCATTTAAGCTGGCACTTACAACCTGATCATTCATGTCCGGATTATCGGTAACTGAATAGCAAAATCCGGCATTTTTAATGTTCGCTCCTCCATCGCTTATAATTTGGCCGCTAAATACGGCAGACTCAAAAGTAATACTGGTAACCGAAGAGGTTAAAACTGTTGGTGCAATTGCAGGTAGTTCGATTTGTGTTTCTGCATAGTTGCTCGTGTTTTGATCGGCAACTGAAGATAACCTATAAGATATGATTTGACCCGGTTCGGAAATTTCGTGTTTAAAACTCGTTTGTGTATAGGGTAAAAGGTTTTTATTTACTTTTTCCCAACCATCATCCAGGTTCATTTCTAAATTATAGCCATCGAAATGGGTCTCGCTCATTTGCCAGCTAAGCAATACACCATCTTCTGTTAATTCGGTTTGTAATGCAGAAGGAGTCCAGATATCTGCAGGGCAATCCCGGTCGTAAGGATTGTGAAATTCCTTATTGCATGCAATCATTATTGAAATGAGTGCCATTAACGTAACAATAAGTGCTGAGCTGCGGGTATATAATTGTTTCGTATTCATTGTTTGTCGAATTAAAATTGATAGTTAAGTGCGATTGAACATCCCACCGATGTAGTGTTATACGATAACTGTAATTGGTTGACTTTCTGATTATGTTTTATGTGTACGACAACACCTGCAATGGCCAAACCACCAGACAAGGCATAAGCATAGTTGCTGATATTAGTGTACAAATTAACATCCTTGTGATATTGTTCTGCTTGAAATGTATTTGATTGCGATTGGTACGTATTGAACAAGGTGTTTGCTCTTAACATAGCCACAGTGCCACCAATGGCACATGCACCAGATGCAATGTATAGCCAGGGAATCCACCTTTCTTTTTCTTGAGGGATAAACCTTGGCTGGTAAAACTCTCCTGTAACAGAAGCAAAAATAGGAGTTGAATAAATATCAAAATTATCTGCATTCAGGTCCCAGTAAATTAACTTGCCCTGCCCCGGTACGATATTTTTTCCGACATCGCCAAAAACAGCTTTCGTTTGAATAGAACCACCCAAAGAATCTGTAATATTGAATTTAATCAAATCTACAGTTTTGGGAGCTGACAAGTCATAATTCACGATAAGTGTATCCATGCTTTGACTCAGGTGAATCTCAGTGTTTGAGATTATCGGTGTTTGAGATTTTACGGTATAACTGAAGATCCCAAAAATTATAAGAAGTATTACTTTTTTCATTTCGATTTGTTTATTGTTACATTAGTTGTTAAAAGCCTGATGAATTAACATTTCGATGGAAACCCTTCGGTATTTTCCACCTCTTTCGGAACTAACCACTGCAAAATGCTTAAAAGAATTATTCGTATTCTGAAATGCTTGAATATTCTTCTCAATATAATTTCGTACCGAATAAGACCTGACAAAAGCTAATTCCTCATTTGTCCGAATTCCTTCCCATTGAGCAATGTTCATTGAAGATTCTTTACCTTCTATTATGTATGTATTATTCAACCTGCTACCAAATTCGCCCCTGTATGCTATCATTCCTTTAATTGGAGACGAATCTGCGCTTCCAATAATATTGAAGTCGATTCTTTTACCGGGAGTAATGTATTCATACAATTGCTCTTCAATCGTTTTTTTCATGATCATTAATGTAACCATTACTGCATGCGACGATTCAACATTATAATTGCCTAAACTAAAATCGTCAGTTTGGAACATTAATGTGTCAACTTTTAATGAATAGCTATAAGTTATCTTTAATGCTGAACCTTGCGCTTCCTCAATAACATCAATGTCAACTTCGCTTACTACATTATCACTAATGAACTCTTGGTTTTGAAGTTCTTTAAACAGGCTGTCTGATTCGCTAGCAACCGAAGTTTTTATTGATTCTATTTCATCTTTTTCCATTACAGGTTTTGGTGGCAGTTTCAATGCGACGGTAGCTCCTGAAAATTTTAAGGTATCAAACTCTGCATCCTGAGCCGTGGTTTCCTTTACAAAGGCAACCATAATTAAAACAATGGTTATAATTACTATTTTTTTCATGAGTTTATTTTTGGTTTTTGTTTATATTTTTCTGGCTTTCCATGTGCCATATAATTCATCGTCAATAAAATAATTGCCACTTAGCTCGTCCATATCATCATTCAATGTTCCTTCAAATGTCATCGTAATAAATTTGTCGAATCGTTCATATACGATTAAGTCGAATTTTAAAATCTGCATATTGAAACTGGTATCACCGTTTTCGATCGTATTTAAAAATATTCCCATCAGTGGTATATACTTTTATTGAATTACCATCAATGCTATCCACTTTTGAAGCAGATAAATTAGCTCCATTTTTTAGATAAATAATTTTTATCTTTTCTTGTGCTAATACAACAATTGATACAATTGTTAACAAGGCGATGCATACTATTTTCTTCATTTCGTATAATTAGGGGGGTTATTTCTTCAACTTTAAAAGTCCAAATCCAACTATTCTTAATTCAATACTTTAATGCTTTCAATTAAAAAAGAAATCTGTTCTTTTGAAAGATCCTCACAATTTGTTGTACTCATCATATCATCTACAAGATCTTCAGCGGCATCGCTGCAATCAGAACCATCACACCAATATTTCTTTCCATTGTATTCATAGTAACAGTCCGTACCGTTACAACATGCTTGAAAAGTGCCATATCCATAGTCGTCCGACTGGCAGACATATTCATCTTCGAACAAACCTTTACAGCTTATTAATACCACCACGGTAACGATCAGAATAACCGGTGTAAGTAGAAACCATTTTTTTTTCATTTTGTAATGTTTCAGCGTAATTATTATTTTCATTAGTTAATCATGAAAGTCCCCTCCTCAATTTCAGTACCTGATCCAATAAGATTACTTGTATAAATTTCCTCATAGACACATGAGCCTTCCTTCTCTTTCTCAAATGTCAACGTAATTGTAATACTTCCATTATACCAATACGTACCGCTGTCTGCTCTGCTATATTTAATAAGCGCTTCAGTTGCTGATTTCTTTTTGATTTGGGGTTGGGTCTTCTTTAGTACAACTAATTTGTAAGAAAAATACAAATCCTATTAATGGGATTAATTTCATGAGTTTGTTAGTTTTTTAGGAGTTGATGATTTGGTAAATTAATACAAATCAAATTTATAGATAATAAGTCTCATAAAAAATCCCGTAAACACGGTAAAGAAGTTCTATATCAATCCCTCATCTCCTGCTTTGATAACGGCCTGAACATTGGAGTTTACCTGCAATTTTTTATAAATGTTTTTGATGTGAGAATCCACCGTATAATATTTAATTTGAAGTTGGTCTGCAATTTCTTTTTTAAGCAAGCCCTCTTTCATTAATAACACTATTTTTTTTTCCTGACTGGTTAACCTGAATTTTGAAAATATTTTCCGTCTAAAGTGTTTTAAAACTTTTTGGGCCATTAAGGGTGAAAATAACATTCCCCCATTCATTACCTGATTGATTGCCTGTTCTAAATGTACAAAACAATCGCTTTTTAAAAGATATCCATTGGCTCCGTTTTTTAAAGCCTGAAACAAATTTTTGTCGTCTTCAAAAACGGTAAGCATAATGATCTTTAATTCAGGATTACAGGTGAAGATTTCGGGAATGGCATCAACGCCACTTATTCCGGGCAATCCAATATCCAACAACAAGAGATTGGCCATACCGGTGCAGGCACTTTGAAATGCCTCTTCAACCGATTTGAAATGAGCAAGAAATTCATATTCACTATGGTCTAAAAAAAAAGATTTCACCTGACCTGCAAATGTTTCCTGATCCTCAACTAATACAATTTTGGTCGTTTTTTCCATAATGGGATGGTTAGTTTAGTGGTGGTTCCCAGCTTAAGTTTTGATTCTATTTCGAGGTTTCCTCCAATTTCTTTGGCCCTTTTTGTGATACTGCTTAAACCCATTCCGGTAAATTCTTTTGACGAATCGAAACCCGTTCCATTGTCAACAATAATTAGCATCAACTCATTATTCCTGTTCATCAGATGAATTTCCACTTTGCTTGCTTTTGAGTGTTTTACAATGTTGTTCAGTGTTTCTTTAAAAATAAGATACAGATTACGTTTTATCCGAAGGTGAAGATCGCTCACCAGAACTGCCTGGCCAGCATCGAAGGAGAAGTCAATCGTATGCAAAATTTTTGCTGCAAAGTCTTTCATGTATTCCACCAACTTTTCAAAACTTTCATTTTGTGGATTGATAAACCAAATGATATCCCGCATCGAATCGACAGTGCTTTTACTAATTGAATTTAATTCAATACCTAAATCTTTTAATTTTGAACCACTTATGCCATCCTTCGAAATTTCGTACCCAATAAAACTAATGGTTCCTAACGACGATCCAATTTCGTC
>JAQICD010000056.1 GCA_027858715.1 Prolixibacteraceae bacterium | reverse complement strand
CCTGATTTTGTGTCATTTTTTTTTAACACAGACTTCGGTGTTAATACCCTGCAAATATAGTTACTCTTTTGTTTCGGTCCAAATTACCAGTCATCTTTTTTGAATGCTTTTGCCCTGGTTTCTCAATGAACTTGAAATAAAATCGGGTTTAAACCAACTATGAGTTAAAACGTTTTTAAATTCTGAAATTTTATTTATACTTTTAAACCGCAGTATAATAATTTGTGTTTTGTGAGCTCTGCTAATATTAAATATGCTATCCGCATTTTAATGCGATTTGTTCTATTTTTTTCACCTATTATTTCAACTTTTTATTTTGCTGCGAAACTTGATTTTTAACCAATATCTCAAACTATGACAACTATTGAAAAAGAAACTTACAACAGCTACAACGGCGAAACTACCTCGTTAGCACAATCCATAGTACACGCATCGTAAAAAAACAATTTTAGCATTGATACCATCATACAGGCATATTAAACAATAATGCTTCATTATTTTAAAACCTTTCAAAACTGAAATATGAAAACCAAAATCTTACAAAAGTCAAAACACATTATCCTTTCAAGTATTTTATGCATAGCTGTTGCTTTTACAGCAACAGCACAGTCGTACACCCTTACCGACGACGATGTAGTGGTAGAGAATGGCGTGATTACCTCCTGCTCGTACAACTTTGCCATAAAAGACATCATCATCCCCGAAACCTTAGACGGACAAACAGTAACCGGGATAGCCGATAAATCAAAGTTTTCAGGTGTTTTCTATCGCAAAGGCATCACTTCTGTTAAGCTTCCTCAAAGCATACAAAACATCGGAGAAAATGCGTTTTATCAAAATTACTCAATCACCCTTGTTGACTTAAGCAACTGTTCGGGACTGATGAGCATAGGGACTGGAGCGTTCAGATACAATTTATTGACTACGCTTAACCTAAGCAACTGCACAAGCTTAACGAGTATCGGTGACTATGCGTTCAGTAACAATTCACTTACCACACTTGACTTAAGTAACTGTAAGTCATTAACCAATATTGAGGAGGGTGGTTTCAAAGACAATTCATTGACCGCACTTGTTTTTAATGGTTGTACTGCATTAACCGGCATCGGGAGTAGTGCGTTCGCACATAATTTAATGACCACACTTGACTTACTCAGCTGCACAAGCTTAACGAGTATCGGTGACTATGCGTTCAGTGATAATTTACTTACAACACTTAAAGTGAATGGTTGTTCGGCGCTGACGAGTATTGAAAATGGCGCGTTTAGTAACAATTCACTTACCACACTTGACTTAAGCAACTGTAAGTCATTAACCAATATTGAGGAGGGTGCTTTCGAAGACAATTCACTGACTGCACTTGATTTAAATAGTTGTACTGCATTAACCAGTATCGGGGGTAGTGCTTTCGAAGACAATTCACTGACTGCACTTGATTTAAATAGTTGTACTGCATTAACCAGTATCGGGGGCAGTGCCTTCAGAAGCAATTCACTTACCACACTTGACTTACGCAGCTGCACAAGTTTAACGAGTATCGGTTACTATGCGTTCAGTAACAATTTACTGACCACACTTAAAGTGAATGGTTGTTCGGCGCTGACGAGCATTGATTCTTATGCATTCAAGAACAATTCACTTACTAGACTTGACTTAAGCAACTGTAAGTCATTAACCAAGATTGGGTGGTGTGTTTTCGAAGACAATTCACTGACCACACTTGACTTAAGCAACTGTACTGCATTAACCGAAATTGGGGCTGCTGCTTTCGCTGATAACTCACTGACCACACTTGACTTAAGCAATTGTACTGCATTAACCGGCATCGAGAGATCTGCGTTCATTGACAATTTACTTACCACACTTGACTTAAGCAGCTGCATAAGCTTAACGAGTATCGGGAGCAATGCCTTCAGAAACAATTCACTGATAACGCTTGACTTGAGCAACTGTGCTGCATTAACCGGCATTGGGGATTATGCCTTCATAAATAATTCACTGACTTCACTTAACTTAAGCAACTGCAATGCATTAACCGGCATTGGGGATGTTGCCTTCAAGAACAACTCACTGACCACACTTGATTTAAGCAGCTGCACAAGTTTAACAAATATTGGTATCTATGCGTTCAGTAACAATTCACTGACCGCACTTGACTTAAGCAACTGTACTGCATTAACCGAAATTGGGGTTGCTGCTTTCGCTGATAATTCACTGACCACACTTGACTTAAGCAACTGTACGTCACTCATAAGTATCGGTTCTCGTACGTTCAAAGATAATTCACTGACCTCGTTTACACTGCCTGTAAATACACTGTTTGCAGGTTTTGGCTGGAGAGACCCAATAGGGAATACCTATTCAGGTGGCGATGTGGTTAGCGATTTATCAGCTCACTATTATATCCCAGTTCCCTACCTCTTAACCGACGACGACGTGGTGGTAGAGAATGGGGTGATTGTCTCATGTACGTACAATTTTACAAATAAAAAAATCATCATCCCCAAAACAATTGACGGACAAACTGTAACAGGAATAGGCTCGAGTGTATTTCGGAACAAAGGCATCAACTATGTCAGCCTGCCAACTACCATCGAAAAAATCGGGAATTATGCTTTCGAAGGCAATTCACTGGAATCGCTTGACTTAAGTAACTGCCCGGCATTAACGTACATTGGTATATTTGCGTTCGACAACAATAAATTGACTTCGCTGACCTTACCTGTAAATTTGCAGTATACAAGTTTTGGTTGGAAAGACGGAAACGACAAAAGCTATATTGGCGAAGAAGCGGTTAGCAATTTGAAGATTTGTTATTATATCCCAGCTCCCTACACTCTAACTAACGATGATGTGGTGATAGAGGGTGGCGTGATTATCTCTTGTTCATATAATTTTGGACTAAAAACCATCATCATCCCCAAAATCCTAGATGGACAAACGGTAACCGGGATAGCTGATGCGACATCATATCTCAATGGAATTTTTTACAACAAAGGAATATGTTCTATTATGATCCCCCCAACTATAGAAAGCATCGGAGACTATGCGTTCTATCAAAATTTTTTGATCACCCTTGACCTAAACGACTGTTCGGCACTAACAAGAATAGGGGAATTTGCATTCAATAAAAACTCTCTGAAAACACTTGATATAAAAGGCTGTGCAGCATTAATCGACATTGGAAAGTATGCATTCGATCAAAATCTCTTACCATATTTTAGCCTACCCGCAAATACTCTGCATGAAAACTTAGGTTGGAAAGACAAAAAAGGCAATACCTATGCAAGAGGAGATGAGGTAAGCGATTTTGAGACCAATTACTTTGCTCCATACCTCCTTACCGACGATGATGTAGAAGTGGAGAATGGCGTGATTACCTCCTGTTCCTATGATTTTACAAATAAAAATATTTTCATTCCCGAAAACTTAGATGGGCAGAAAGTAAAAGGCATCGGTAATGTTAATGAAAATTTATTTTCAGATAAAGGCATCACATATGTTAGCTTGCCGGCTACAATAGAAAACATCGGGAAAAATGCATTCTTGGATAATTTATTGACAACAATTGAC
Organism: Prolixibacteraceae bacterium; assembly: GCA_027858715.1. Lineage (GTDB taxonomy): Bacteria > Bacteroidota > Bacteroidia > Bacteroidales > Prolixibacteraceae > Roseimarinus. Next base: position 2,989 of record JAQICD010000056.1, on the reverse strand, counting down.
CTGAGCAACTGCAAAGTGTTACGCAATATTGGAAAATTCGCTTTTGATAATAACAACTTAAAAACGTTCAGTTTGCCTGTAAATACGCAGTATGCCGATCTCGGATGGGAAGATGGAAACGGCAAAATCTACACCGGAGGTGATGAGGTTAGTAATTTGAAAATTCGTTATTTTATTCCCTTTCCCTATACCCTTACTGACGATGATGTAGTGGTAGAGAATGGCGTGATTACCTACTGCTCATACAACTTTGCCATAACACACATCATCATACCCGAAACCTTAGACGGACAAGCAGTAACAGGCATAGCCGATGACCGATCTGGTGTTTTTTATGGCAAAAGAATCACTTCTGTCAGCCTGCCGTCTACAATAGAAAGCATCGGAGCAAATGCGTTTTATGAAACTCCTATGACCACGCTAGACCTAAGTAACTGCTCAGCATTAACAAGGATTGGGGTGAATGCATTTGCGGTCAGTAAATTAACGACAATCAACCTAAGCGGCTGTTCGGCATTAACGAGTATCGGGAGTAGCGCATTTAATAAAAATTTACTTACCACGCTTGATCTAAGCAATTGCACTGCATTAATGAATATCGGGAGAAATGCGTTCTCTTCTAATCCCCTAACATCATTTATCCTTCCAGTTAATACGCTTTATGAAGAATATGGCTGGACAGATATTGATGACAATATATACGCAGGAGGCAGTGAAGTGAGCAATTTAGCAACAAGTTACGATGTGCCAGTTTACATTCTTTCCGATGACGATGTTGTGGTGAAGAATGGAGTAATTACCTCATGTTCCTACAACTTTGCCAATACAAACATCAGCATACCCGAAACCTTAGACGGGCAAACAGTAACCGGGATAGCTGACGCTAATTCAGCTTACAGTGGTATTTTTAGTGAAGAAGGTATTACATCCCTCCATCTACCTACTACTATAAAACGTATCGGGAATTATGCGTTCATCGAAAATTCCCTAACCACTCTCGATTTAAATGGCTGTACCGCATTAATTAGCATTGGAAAAAAGGCATTCTTAAACAATTCTATTGAATCGCTTGACCTAAGCAACTGCATGACATTAATTAACATCGGGGAGAATGCATTCATTGAAAATCCCCTGACATCATTCACCCTACCTACAAATACTTTATCTGAAGAATTTGGTTGGACAGACAGTAACGGGAATATCTACACAGGAGGCGATGAGGTGAGCAATTTAGCGATTAGATACCATGTGCCGGTTTACATCCTCTCCGATGACGATGTAGTGGTGGAAAATGGCGTGATTACCTCATGCGTGTATGGACTTCCTAGTAAAATCATCATACCCGAAGTTCTAGATGGACAAACAGTGACCAGTATAGGCAATGAAACAAGTCCTTATCAAGGTGTTTTTTGTAAGAGAGGTATTGCATATATTAAACTTCCCTCAACCATAGAAAGCATCGGCAACTATGCGTTCTCTTCTAATTCTCTGACATCGTTAGACCTAAGCAATTGCACAGCTCTTACCAGCATCGGTAACTATACGTTCTCTTACAATGACATAACTACACTTGACCTAAGTGGCTGCTCAGCACTAACAAGCATCGGAGTAGAAGCATTCAATAACAACAACCTGACAAGTCTCGACATCAGCGGCTGTTCTGCATTAACCTACATTGGGGGAGAGGCTTTCTTATTTAATTATCTTACTTCTTTTAACTTGCCTATAAATACTCAATGTGCAAACTTTGGATGGAAAGACGACAGGGGTAATGTTTATAAAGGTGGTAGTGAGGTATACAATTTGACAACCAATTTTCATTTGCTGGTTATTTACACTTTAACAGATAACGATGTAGTGGTGGAGAATGGCGTAATTATCTCCTGTTCGTACGACTTTGCCATTAAAAACATCATCATTCCCGAAACCTTAGACGGACAAACAGTAACCGGGATAGGCAATGATTATTACATCCCATTTGCGAGAAAAGACATCATCACTGTCCGCATACCTGCTACCGTAGAACGTATCGGGGCTTATGCGTTTGGTGAAAATTCCCTTACATCGCTTGACTTAAGCCACTGCACTGTACTTACCAATATCGAAGAATATGCGTTTGGGGGCAATTCTATAGAATCTCTTGACCTTAGCAATTGTAAGGCATTAACCAGTATTGGAAAAAGTGCATTCGTGCTTAATAAACTGACTGCACTTGATCTAAGTGGCTGCTCAGCATTGACAAACATCGGAGAAAAAGCATTCAATAGCAACAATCTGACGAGCCTTAATATCAGCGGCAGTTCTGCATTAACCGACATCGGGGCTTATGCGTTCGAAAGAAATTCAATAAGATCACTTGACCTAAGTGGCTGCTCAGCATTAACAAATATAGGGAGATATGCGTTCAGTAAAAATTCACTGACCACACTTAACCTAAGCAACTGTAAAGTACTTACGAGCATTGATTCTTATGCATTCATGAACAATTCACTGAATACACTCAATCTAAGCGACTGTATATCACTGACGAATATTGGCATGAAAGCATTCTATGATAATAACTTTTATTCATTCATTTTGCCTGAGAACCATGAATATGGATATTATTATTGGAAAGATACAGAAGAGAATACATATACTTTCGGTGACAGAGTCAACAATTTTGAAACGGATTATTATTTGGAGGGGTACTATATCCTTAAGTTTTATGACTGGGATGATACAGAGCTGAAATCAGACACATTGGTGTCTGGCAGCGATGCAATACCCCCTGCCGACCCAGTTCGCAGAGGCTACACCTTTACCGTTTGGGATACTACATTTACTAACATTACCGAAAGTTACGATGTAAATGCCGAATATGAAATCAGCACTTTTGTAGTAACATTCTTTGACTGGGACAATACAGAGCTTAAAACCGAAACCGTAGAATATGGCAGCGATGCAACAGCCCCTGCCGATCCAGTACGCGAAGGCTACATCTTTACTG
>JAQICD010000024.1 GCA_027858715.1 Prolixibacteraceae bacterium | reverse complement strand
GTACCATTATGCGATTCGTTTGAAGAAGAAGCAGAAAAAATAATGGAACAAATCAATACCACTTTCGATGTGGTGTATTCGAGTCCGCTTACCCGTTGTATGCAACTTGCACAAAAAATTTCTTCGATAGTGAAAACCGACCCTCGCTTGATGGAACTCAACTTTGGCGACTGGGAAAGCAAATTCTGGAATGACATTGACCAAACCCCTGAAGCACAACAATGGTTTGCCGACTATGTAAACACCCCCGCACCCAATGGTGAATCGTACGCTGAAATGATACAGCGGTGCAAAGCTTTTGTTAATGAAATAAAAGCATTCAACTATAAAAATATATGCATTGTGAGCCATGGAGGTACAATACGCGCTATTAAGGCAATTATAGAAGGCACTCCGCCTGAAGAAGCTTTTAATTTAAAGATTGAATATGGAGAGATTTTGAAGATAGAAATTTGAATAATGACACTAAAAAACTCAATACCATACTTTTCTATGTATTTTTGTGCCTTCACACATCACTAATTTTACTAATGACAAATGACATTTTTCACCAATGACTAATTCACCAATGACCAACGCTGGAGGCTTTGCTGCCAATCCCGATTTTACATCAGGAACTAACAAACTAAGACCAATCATGTTTGTAGGTACCGGTTCCGATGTGGGGAAATCGGTTATCAATGCTGCGTTTTGCCGTATTTTTAAGCAAGACGGCTATTCTCCGGCCCCGTTTAAGGCACAAAATATGTCGCTCAACAGCTATGCTTCGCCCGACGGTCTGGAGCTGGGTCGAGCACAGGCTGTTCAGGCCGATGCTTGCGGCATACCATGCAGCGCCGATATGAACCCGATTTTGCTGAAACCAACCGGCGACATGAAATCGCAGGTAGTGCTCAACGGCAAACCTGTTGGTAACCAGTCGGCGCTCGACTATTTTAACCACACCGACCGCGATTACCTGTTTGCCGAAGCCATGAAAGCCTTTAGCCGGCTGGCTGAAAAATACAATCCTATTGTAATTGAAGGCGCTGGAAGTATCTCGGAGCTTAACCTGCACGACCGCGACATTGTGAACATGCGCGTGGCCAAAGCCGCGCAGGCCGATGTGTATCTCATTGCCGACATCGACCGTGGCGGTGTGTTTGGTAGCGTATATGGCACACTTGAGTTGCTGCCTCCCGACGAACGCAAGCTGGTGAAAGGCATCGTCATTAACAAGTTCAGGGGCGACATACGGCTTTTTGAAGATGGCCGCAAAATGCTCGAAGAGATTACGGGAATTCCGGTAGTTGCCATAATTCCCTACTACCGCGACATATACATTGAAGAAGAAGACGCTGTGGTTATCGACATCAAACAAAAACATGCGCAAAGCAGTATGGTCAACATTGCCGTGGTATTGTTAAAGCACATGAGCAACTTTACCGATTTCAACAATCTCGAACATCAACCGGGGGTGCACCTTTTTTACACGGCAAATCCCAACGAAGTTGAAAAAGCCGACATGGTAATAATACCCGGCTCAAAAAACACTATTTCAGACCTGATGCATTTGCGCGAACGCGGACTGGCAAAGGCCATAATCAAAGCCCACAAGTTGGGAAAAGCAGTTTACGGAATATGTGGCGGATATCAGATGATGGGACTCTCGGTAAACGACCCCGAAGAAGTGGAAGGCGATATTGTAAGTATGCCCGGACTGGGGGTTTTACCCATCCATACAATGTTAAAAGGCGAAAAAACAACAGAGCAATGCACCTTTACTTTTCGCGATAATCCCGAACTTTGCAAAGGATACGAAATTCACATGGGCGAAACCTCCTTTGAGCATGAATCGCCTTTATGCTACATCGAAAAAAAAGGAGAAGACGGATATTTCCTGAACGAAAAAACCTGGGGCACTTATATTCATGGTATTTTCGATAATCAACTTGTAGTTAACGAACTATTGAAAACCTACAACAAGAAGGTTCCCGAATTTAACTACGAAATATTTAAAAAAGAGCAGTTTGATAAACTGGCTGAGCATGTACGGAAAAATAGTAAGTTGGAAATGATATACAAAAGAGATGATTAGATTTCAGACGTGAGACAATAGACATCCCCAAAAGATATCTATAAATAAAAAAAAACAAACATCATAAAATCAAAAATCTCATTAAAAATAATAATTAAACTTTGAGAATCTCGACGAAACAACTAAACAATGATAAACGGACACGGAAACGACCAATATGCCTATCGGCAAAAAATTGTAGCCGATTTTAGCACCAATATAACCAACGGTGCGGTGGCTAAGCAATTGAGCGAATTTCTGAAAACGAAACTCAACACACTACATAACTACCCCGACCCCGGGGCAAATATCTTTTTGGAAGCCATCGCCCAACATCACAACGTTGACAAACAAAACACACTGGCATTAAACGGTTCAACCGAAGCCTTTTACCTTATTGCCCAAACATTAAGTAACCATCGGTCGTTTATACGTATCCCTTCGTTTAGCGAATACGAAGATGCTTGTAAACAATTTGTCCACAATATTGAAAAAGGCTCTGTTCTCACTGAAAATTCACTGCAAAAAAACAGCCTGATCTGGATTGGCAACCCCAACAATCCCGATGGAGAAACAACATCAGCAAACGAAATAGATAAACTTTGCCAGCAATATCACAACACGTTATTCATTATAGATGAAGCCTATGCCGATTTATGCGAAGGATTTGAATCGGCAATACCACTAACTCAAAAATATTCTAACCTCATTGTTGTGCGTTCGCTTACCAAGTCGTTTTCAGT
>JAQICD010000016.1 GCA_027858715.1 Prolixibacteraceae bacterium | reverse complement strand
CAGGAAGTTTGGATTGCCGAACAACGCAAAGGCAAACAAAAAGAAGCCATTGGCATCCTGGTATTGCATCTTCATGCCCGAAGCATCCGTGTTTTTTCAATTGCAGTTTTACCTGTTTTCGCGACAAAGGTATAGGCCGGAAACTTCTGCAACATGCCTGTAATTTGGGACTTGCAAAAGGATGCGAGAAAATTACGCTTGAGGCTAGCGAAAAAAACACAAAGTTAACTGAATGGTACGAGGCTTTTGGATTTGTTAAAACCGATTCGCTGAGCAATTATTATGTAGAGTGAGCCTTAGAGAAACGAAATGTAAAATAAAAAAAGATGAATAAACAAGTACTTTAATTGTATTGAATATTGACCCGGCAGTTTATGTTGACGACGATGGACAGGTATATTTTTTCTAGGGATCGTGGGGCGAAGTACGCTTAGTTAAACTAAAAGACAATATGGTTGAACTCGACGGACAGGTTGAAAACATTGAAGGATTAACCAACTTTTTCGAAGCACCATATATCCACAAGCGAAACGACACTTACTATATGACATATGCAGCAGGATACCCGTCGAGAACAGAATATGCAACCAGCAAAAGTATTACAGGCCCTTGGACGTACCGTGGAGTTATTAACGATACACTTCCAAACTCACCAACCAACCACCAAGCAATTGTGAATTTTAAAGGAAACGATTATTTCATTTATCACGATGCAGGCTTACCCAATGGTGGTCCATACCGCCGAAGTGTATGTGTCGATAAACTTGAATACGACGAAAACGGTCTTATTAAAAAGGTCGCTAGAACTAAGACCGGCGTTCCTGAAATCAAATAAATACACGATAATTTGAAAATTGCTTCGAGAAAACCCAATGTTTGTTTTCTGTCTTTTACTATAAGTACATTCATATTTTTTTCAGCATCGGCCAGATCTTCCGAAGTACGATCCAGAACAATATTAGCCAGTTCCGATTTAATTTTTGATCCAATAAAAATCAAATCAATGTTATTGACCAGACAATGATGATACAATAAATGTGCTTCGTTGAATTTTTTATCATAAACATAAGTGCAAGGAATATCTTCAGAGTTGAGATTCAACTTATTCATAAACTTTTCATATTTTTTTTGCCATTTTTGGTCATTTTCTCTTCCCACGCTTTTCATCTTCAGGAGAGTACTGTGGAAAATGACTAATGGGAATTTTACACGCATGGAATGAAGAAACTTTAGCATCAGTCTGATTTGCCAGCATTGTAGCAGTTTTCATTGCAATTTCCGACATTTTCGAGAAATCTACCCGAACCAAAAATTTATCGAGTTTGAGAGCCGAAGAGGTATTGACCAGTAACACCGACGAAGGTGTTAATGGCATTACTCTTCGAGGTAATGAGCCGGCTCCAATATATCCTACTTTTTTACCAAAAGATATAACATTAATTTTTTTATCCCTTGTAAATTGAAGCAATGTATCAGACTTCACACCTTCTTCGACATGAACAGAGACGATTAACCCATCAACCGACTTGAATTCTTTTTCAATTTTTTCTTGCAAATCCTCGCGGATCAATTCTGTCAGGGGTTTCTCCATTTCTGGTAATTCTTCAATAATTTCGTCGGGCAAATCATACGATTGCAACAAATGCAGGAAATATATTTTCTTTGGTGAAATCATATCCACCAAAAAGTTTGCATATTTTATAAGAATATCCGGGCAATGAACATACCTACAAAAGGCGACCAACTCACCCACCATGCCCAGTAAAAAACAGTCTAGCTGCTTTGCCAGTCCGACTGGCGATAAGTTTCTGTCCAGAAACTCATTTGGAAAAAATTCTGAACATAAGATCCAGTGTTCTGCACAAAAGAACTGTAGGTGAGTTGAAAAAGTGATTGATTGGCTCACCAACTATAAGCGTTACGGCAATAAACAACACAATTATAATAGACGCGGGTCAAAACACGAGTCCGTCAACGTCAAAATACCTTTTAGATTTTTTTTTCTTCTCAGAATTGAGTTCGGTCTGTTGATCATTGTTCGTAATTAGTTCTTTTTTAAATGACTAATCAATACTAACAACAAGCAATTAAAAAAAAATAGTTCTAAATATCCAATAATGCTCTTGCATTTATTATAGCCGCTTCATGTGGCGGGTCGCCTCCAAGCATTTTGGCAATCTCCTCAACACGCTCAATACTTTCAAGTTGACAAATTCCGGTTTCAACACCGGCTGTAGTTTCTTCTTTATAAACTTTATAATGCGATGTTCCTTTTGAAGCAATTTGTGGAAGATGAGTTATATTGAGCACTTGCATATATTGCGACATTTCGAATAAAATGTTCCCCATTTTCGAAGCAATTTCTCCGGAAATACCCGTATCTATTTCATCAAAAATAATTGCAGGAAGTGATTTCGATTTGGCCACAACAGTTTTAATGGCCAGCATTAACCTCGAAAGTTCTCCGCCTGATGCAACTTTGTGAATTTCTTCAGGAGAAACCCCCTTGTTGGCCGAAAAAAGAAAGAAAACATCATCGATTCCATGTGAGCCATAATCGTTCTTTTTACGAATATCGATAATTAAACTTGCATTTGGCATGCCAAGCTGAGTAAGGTATCCTTGTATTTCGCGGGTAATTTCTGGAACGTTCTTTTTACGTACATTGTGTAGTTCTTCCGCAATTTTTTCTACTTCTTTTTTCGCAGTTTCAATTTCCTTATCTAACGATAACAATTGCTCATCGTACGATTCGGCAGCTTGTATTTTCTGGTCGAATGAATCGCGCAGAGTCAATAGTTCTGTCACCGTTTCGACCCTATGTTTTTGTTGCAGCGAATAAATGAGATTTAAGCGTTCGGTGACCACATCCAAACGATTAGGATCGTGTTCGGTTGTTTCGGCCAGGCGCTCACATTCGCCGGCTACATCCTGCAATTCGATGTATTGGCTGTCTAATCGAGACAAAAGCGACTCTGACTCGTGAAAGTAAGACGAAAGCTTTTGCATTGCCGAAATGGCTTCTTTCAATTGCGATAACACATCGAACTCGCCCCCATCGAGCAGCTGATAAGCTTTTCCAAGTTCCGATTTTATTTCTTCGGAATGTGTTAAAAGATCGGATTCATTCTCCAATTCTTCTTGTTCGCCTTCTTTGAGTTGAACCTCATCAATTTGCTTAAACTGAAATATATAGTAGTCAAGGTCAGCTTTCGACTGTTCGGCAGCTCCGGCTATATTCTCCCGTTGTTTGAGCAACGCACAATATTTTTTATATGCTGACATGTACGTTTCAAGTAGCTGGCTATTTAAACTGAACCAATCAACCACATTAAGTTGAAACTGCCGGTTACCAAGTTCGAGATTCGAATGTTGCGAATGAATATCAAACAAGTTGACCCCCAAATCGCGCATCACACTTAACTGTACAGGCGTATCATTAATAAATGCCCGCGATTTACCCGACGGTGTAATTTCGCGACGGAGAATGACAGGCACTTCAAAATCAAGGTCATTTAATTCAAAAAATGCCAAAAGCCTTTCTGAAATCTTATCGTTAACCATAAAGCGACCTTCAACCACACACTTACCTTTTTCGTTATTCAAAACTGATGTGTCGGCTCGCTGCCCCAAAATAAGCCCCAGGGCACCCAGTATTATCGACTTACCTGCCCCAGTTTCGCCTGTTATTACACACAATCCCGGATCGAAACGTACTTCAAGGTTGCTGATAATAGCATAATTTTTTATGGATAGGCTAGCTAACATTGTTTTGCAAAATTAGTTTTCGCTGTTGGTAATTGCTTCATATTTTCCCGCATTCGAAGGGTCGCATTCAGACAAAATTCTCACAACACGCTCTTGTTCATCGGGATACGATTGTGAAAATATATTTACAATCTCATTCGATTTTGCATCGAAAAACATTTGGGTAATATAAAGTCTCGAACGTACACGAAATACATTCTGTATTAATCTTAACGACTCAGCAATTTCAGCTCTCCCCGCCTCAACACTCTCAGACATGGCATCGAGCCCGTCGCGATGATATTTATACAAACACTCACGATAATCTGAATAACTGCTATTCAGCACATTCTCAACCAGCCAATAACGGTTATAATCCGATTCGTATGCTCTCCAGCCAGTATATGTATTCGGAAAATTTTGAGCATCGTTTACTATTTCGCGGGCACGCTGAAAATATTCTGTTCCACCATTAGGCGAAAATGTATCATAATCGAAACCTAAAATCACATAAGCATAAAAAGCCAAAATACTGGTAAGATTATCTTTGTTGCCAGTTTCGGCAAATTCAATCGACTGATATTCCTGGTATTTACATCTAAAACTTTCGTCGCGAATATTTAGTACAGTTGTTTTGTATGATGATCCATAAGCCGGGCGTTTACTCTGTACGGTAATTATACCTTCGTATTCGTCGGACGATATTTGCCGGTTAAGCTGAATGTTTATACTGCATACGATTCTTTCGTTATTTGAATATTTATGAGAAGTCCAGTTGCGACTATTCATAAATTCATACAAATCCATTTGCATGGTACGAAAAACATTTCGATTGGCACCTGTTATCTTACTGGCATTAACACTAATATTGCATCTCAGCTCCTGGGCAGAACTACTATGAACAAAAAATAAAACAAGCAATATAAACAGTATCTTTTTCATTCGTCTAAAATAATAATTTTTCAATGGTGACTCATAGCCTGCCCCGATTTTTCGGGGGAACTCGCATTTAGTCATTCGTGGTTGTGGTTCGCGTTTGAATCATGCTCGTTTCATTCGTTCAAATTGTTTATTTATTAAGGCAACTATGTTACAGACCACAGGCAATTAAATAATCAACAATATCTTTTGCAACTTCTTGCTTAGTTTTTAACTGAAAAACTGTTCTTTTATTTTGTGCATCGATAATTGTTATTTTATTGGTGTCGGTTTGAAAGCCTGCACCTTTATCGTTTAGCGAATTTAAAACAATAAAATCGAGATTTTTCTTCTTGAGTTTCGATATCGCATTAATTTCTTCGTCGTTTGTTTCTAGAGCAAAACCGGCTAATATTTGATTCTTAGTTTTCAAGGTGCCTAGTTTTGCAGCAATATCGGGATTGGCAACCATTTCAAGACTAATTTTATCATCACTCCGCTTCACTTTTTTAACTTGCTGTTTAGCTGGCCTGTAATCGGCCACAGCAGCAGCCATTATAGCTCCGTTAACCGTTGCAAAATGCTTAACTGCCTGATTATACATTTCTTCGGCAGAAGTTACACTAATACAATGAATATCGGGATGTGAAGGTTTTAGTGAGACAGGACCTGAAATGAGAATAACCTGCCCTCCACGCAGAGTTATTTCTTCGGCAATGGCATATCCCATTTTACCTGATGAATAATTTCCAATAAATCTAACAGGATCAATTTTCTCGTGGGTAGGACCGGCAGTTATAAGAAAAGTTTTACCGGTTAATTCTTTTTTTTTTCGAAAAAGCGCACAACTTCGTCCATTATAAGTTCAGGCTCTTTCATACGCCCTTTCCCAACCAGTCCGCTGGCCAGTTCTCCCGAATCGGGTTCAACAATTATATTGCCATACGATTGCAACTTTTCGATATTGGCATAGTTTGCCGGATGCTTGTACATATCAAGATCCATTGCCGGGGCAATCATCACTGGGCATTTCATCGACAAATAAGTAGTAATAAGCATGTTGTCGGCAATAGCATTTGCCATTTTCCCCATCGACGAGGCAGTTGCAGGGGCAACTAGCATAAGATCGGCCCAGCGTCCTAAATCGACATGGCTGTGCCATGTGCCATCGTTAGCGCCAAAAAACTCACTAACCACCGGTTTCCCGGATAAGGCTGAAAGGGTGACTGGAGTTATGAATTCTTTTCCCGAAGGAGTTATAACAACCTGTACTTCAGCACCCTCTTTCACCAGACAACGCAAAAGTACAGCTGCTTTGTAAGCAGCTATACTCCCGGTTATACCCAGTACAATATGTTTATTCTTTAATCTCACAAAAACAATTAAAATCCGGTTTGACGTCCATCTTTGCTAGGGTTGCGATAATAGATTTGTCCGTCGATAAACTCCTGTGTTGAAATTAGAGAAGGCTTAGGTAACCTTTCATAAAATTTTGATATTTCGATTTGTTCCCGGTTTTCAAAAATTTCTTCCAGATTATCTGTATAAGAAGCAAACTCGGCCAATTTTTGATTGAGCTCTTCTTTTAACTCTGAAGCAATCTGATTCGACCGTTTAGCTAAAATCATCACCGATTCATAAATATTTCCGGTATCTTTACTTAATTCCTGAATATTACGTGATACGGTGTTGTTAACTGCTTGTGTTTTTTTATAATCCATATTTATAAATTTTAATCTATCATTGTTGTATTCTCATCAAAACCTAAAAGGTCAGTGACTTGTTCAAAATTTCTTCTTACTTCCCTGATATTATCACTATCAGGAAATTCATCTTCAAAATAAAAATATTCATCACGAGCGTCAATTAAGCGCTCTCGTTTTTTATCTTCAACACTATTAACTGCCAGTTCGTATTTTGCCTTAAAAAGCAAATACCTTAATTCTTCACGATATTTTGTATCTGGAAAATCTCGCAGACTGTTTTCGAGTGAAATCACTGCGGCCTTGTAATATCCCATATCGTAATACAATTTTGCATTCAGATATGATTTGTTAGCAATTTTTTCATGCAACTCATCAATCAGAATATTTGCCTCATCCACATTTTCAGCATATGGATATAAATTGATATAAAGTTGCAGTGCATCAACGGACTTTTGGGTCATACCTTGATCAAGCTTAACAGAAGGAGACTCTTCGTAGTAGCATTGCCCAATCATAAAATAAGCCTCCTGTGCATATTTGCTACGCGGATACTGATCGACAATGTTCTTGTAATAATGACTGGCTAAAACATAATCGTGTTGTGCCATAAGACTTTTGGCATAGTTGTAGTATAAATCATCACCTCTCGACGTTCCCCTGAATACATATACCAAATCATTGAACAAAGAATTTGCATGCGTATAATCGCCCTCTTCGTAATATTCTAAAGCTTTCTTATATTTGTACTCATAATCAGTGCTTTTTACTACCATGTTATAATCACTGCATGATAACAAAAGCAAGCTGGCAATAACTATGTAAAACCAATTTTTAACCATATCGAAAAATGTTTTGCAAAAGTAACCTTTTATATTTAATAAAGAAAGCTGCAAAATAAAGAAATAAATATCAGCAGAAAATTATTTATCGTATTTTAACACAATTTGCAAACAACCTTAAAAATTTTACATTTGCAACGTTTAATCAAAAACTAAATAATGGACATTTTTGACAAACTAAGCAATCTGGGAGAATTGGGTCAGTATCAAAAACAGGCTCATGGTTATTTTATGTTTCCAAAATTGGAAGGCGAAATTCAACCACGAATGAAATTCAGGGGAAAAGAAGTTTTAATCTGGAGCCTTAACAATTACTTGGGCCTGGCAAACCACCCCGAGGTTAGAGAAGCTGATGCAAAAGCAGCGGCTGAATATGGCATGGGTTATCCCATGGGAGCCCGAATGATGTCGGGACAAACCAGCAAACACGAAGAACTGGAACACGAACTGGCAACTTTTGTAGGAAAAGAAGACGCTTTCCTTTTGAACTTTGGTTACCAGGGAATGGTGTCAATTATCGACTCGATTGCATCACGTAAAGATGTTATCGTTTACGATTCTGAAAGCCATGCCTGCATAATGGATGGCATATTTTTACACAAAGCCAAAGGCGGAAAAAGCTTTGTTTTCCAGCACAACAACCTAGAAAAGTGTGAAAAAATGCTCCAATTTGCCACCAGGCGAACTGCTGAAACAGGTGGTGGCATACTGCTTATAACCGAAGGCGTATTTGGCATGGCCGGCGACCTTGGTGAACTCGACAAAATTGCTGAATTGAAAAAGAAATTCAGTTTCAGAATGCTTGTTGACGATGCACATGGTTTTGGTACTATGGGCAAAACAGGCGCCGGAACCGGCGAACATTTTGGTGTTCAGGATGAAATTGACATCTATTTTTCAACTTTTGCTAAAGCAATGGCCGGTATTGGAGCTTTTGTAGCTGCCGACGAAAATGTTGTTGATTATCTACGTTACAACATGCGCTCACAAACTTTTGCAAAATCGTTACCTATGCCAATGGTTATTGGAGGCTTAAAACGACTTGAACTTTTAAAAGAGAAAAAGGAATTGCGCGATAATCTTTGGAAAGTTGTTAACCACCTGCAAAATGGCTTACGCAAACATGGATTTGACCTTGGTGCTACAAATTCACCTGTAACCCCGGTTTATCTTAAAGGTGGCGTTCCCGAAGCTACAAATGTGGTTATGGATTTGCGCGAAAACTACAATGTTTTCTGTTCAATCGTAATTTATCCGGTTATCCCCAAGGGTGAATTATTGTTACGCCTGATCCCTACCTCAGTTCACTCGCTCGAAGATGTTGATTACACTATAAAAGCATTTACCGAAGTACGTAAAAAACTCGACGAAGGTAAGTACAATACAACCCAAATTGCCAATGTATTCGAATAATTCGATATTCATTCATATACTAAAGGTTGCCTCACAAAGGCAACCTTTTTTTATTTAACTTTTTTCGAACATGACTTAAAAAACATTAAATACGCCAATTTCAACTTCATATTTCATTACATTTGCTTTTCTTAAACGGAAAATTCAGGTTTTATAAATATAAAAACGAATATGAAAAGGTTATTCATATACATCCTTTTTACCTTCTTGTTTGCTGCTTCACACGCGCAAATAAATACAAATCATGTGATGCTTACGGGTCGCAGCCGGCTGTATTTTGGAAATTACACCGGAGCAATCGAAAGCTTTAACATGGTCATAAACACGCAACCCCATCTGCCCGAACCATTTTACTTCAGGGGAGTTGCAAAATTGAACCTTGAAGATCACCGTGGTGCCATTTCCGATTTAAACAAAGCACTAGAGATAAAACCATTTTACCCTGAAGCTTACTTGCACAGAGGCATGGTTAATTACAACATTGGCGAATACCAAAAAGCACTGACCGACTATTCCGAAGCTTTAAAATTCGATATTGAAAATGCCGATATTTATAATAACCGCGGAATATGTAAAGCTGCTATGCGCGATTTTGAAGGCGCAATTGAGGATTACAGTAAAGCCATTGAATACAAACCCAAGAACTTCAACGCTTATCTTAACCGAAGCATCGCTTATCAGGTAACCGAGCAATGGGACAAAGCAATTGCCGATTGTAATCAGCTGATTCGCATTAGGCCTAACTCAGCCATGGGCTATATGAGTCGAGGCTTAATAAAAATTGAAAAGAAAGATTTTGCCAGTGCGCTGCGCGATTTCGATATGGCCATTTACCTCGACCCGAACAACAGTTATGCCTACCAAAACAGGGGGATGGTAAAACATCAACTCGAAAGTTACGAAGCAGCCATAATGGATTATAACAAAGCCCTTGAGATTGACAATCAAATGGCAGGCGCTTATTTTAATCGTGCTATTGCTAAAGAAATTCTTAATATCGACGGATATCAAAGTGATTACAATTACGCATCTACGCTTGACCCACGATATGCAAAACGCCCCTGGCAAACCAGGGAAGAACGCGAAGAGTCGGCCAAGCAACAATTACAGGCATGGCAGCAACAAGCGTCAAATCAAGATGCTGCCGATTCAACGGCTGCAAACTATACCAACGAGCCTGCCGATTCGGTTTACCGAATTGACGAAAAAGAGCTGCAGAAACGAAAAATGAGAGCCAATTTGGTTGTAGCCGACATTCGCGACCTGCCGGGTGACGATGAACCCGGGCGTGTACAAAACCAGAACATCAACATTGAACGACTGCCTGTTTTTGCCATTTCAACAATAAATAAAAGCCAGGCAAATGCCGAAACCGTAGGCTATTTCAACCTTACAATTGAAAAACTGAATGCAAAAAACAATTATCAGCCATACCTCACAATTACCAATCATTTCGAAATAAATTCCGAAACAGCCGGATATTATGAAAACCAGATTTTGTTCTTCAACCGGAAAATTGAACAAAACAACACAATTGCTGAGAATTATCTTTATCGGGCCATTTTTAAGTACCTGCTTCAAAAATATAACGAAGCCATCGATGATTTTACAAAGGCCATTGAGCTAGACGAAAGAAATCTGCCTGCTTATTTTATGAGAGCCAACACTCATTTTAAAATGATTGAAACCATCGAAAACATAGCTCTCTCGGATGATATTTTACTCAATGCCGACGAGAAACGACAAAACAACCAGACAATAGAATCGACGAATGAGGCCTATAATGATATTTTTACCGATTACTCGGTTGTTTTATATATGAATCCGAATTTCTACTTTGCTTATTTCAACCGGGGAAACATGTACCTGAGCAACGAGCAATATTACCAGGCACTTGATGAATACAATAATGCAATAAGTTTTGATAAAGATTTTGCCGAAGCTTATTACAACAGGGGGCTTGTTAAAATATTACTGGGCGACATAAATGGCGGAGCATCAGACCTAAGTCGAGCCGGCGAGTTGGGTATCGAAAAAAGCTACAATGTGATAAAAAGATATTGCAACTAAAACTGCTGTTCAACTCAACAATGAAAAGAAATTAAAAACTTTAAAAAGAGCAAAATTTACGATATTACCGGGTCATTTTTGGGCTTCCTGCTTCAGGTAATATTTACAAAAAGTTGTTAATTCACAGCTTTCGCATTCGGGTCGGCGTGCCTTACAAACATATCGGCCATGCAAAATTAGCCAGTGATGAGCCTTGGAAACCAAATTTTCAGGAATAAATTTCATCAGTTGCATTTCGGTTTGCAAGGGGTTTTTCGCATTGGTTGAAAGACCTATTCGCGCAGCCACTCTGAAAACATGTGTATCAACAGCTAACGCTGGCAAATCGAAAACAACCGACGCAATTACATTGGCTGTTTTGCGCCCTACACCCGGCAATTTCTGCAATTCAATCACATCTGAAGGTACAACGCCATCAAATTCGCTAATCAGCGTATTGGCCATGCCTACCAGGTGCTTTGCCTTATTGTTGGGGTACGAACAAGTTCGAATATACTCAAAAACTTCTTCAACCGGGGCATCAGCAAGTATTTCGGGTGTCGGAAAACGCTCAAAAAATGGAGGCGTTATAACATTTACCCTTTTGTCGGTACACTGTGCCGATAAAATAACGGCAACCAGCAATTCATAAGGATTTGTATATCTCAGTTCGGTTTCGGCAACCGGCACATTTTCGTCAAACCAGGCCAATACCTTCTCAAAACGTTCTTTTTTAGTCATTATTTCCAATTGTAATTCTCAAAACCTTTTCGGTTTCGGCAGTTATCTTGAAACGATCGTCAATTCGCTTCCCTATTATCCAGACAACTTTATTATCCGACAATAAAATCCAGATATTCTCTTTTTCTGGTATTGAATATTTTTCATCGATAAAAAAATCGCTGAGCTTTTTGAAACCACTCATTCCAAGTGGTTTAAAATATTCTCCTTTATGCCATTTACGCAAAACCAGCGGAAAACTCAGTTTATCAAAATCGAGCATAGCCACCGATGTTTTTTTCTCAATCACGTAATTGTTGTCATAATCATCGACCTGCAAGGTCATTTT
The DNA here is from genome assembly GCA_027858715.1 of Prolixibacteraceae bacterium. Taxonomy (GTDB): domain Bacteria; phylum Bacteroidota; class Bacteroidia; order Bacteroidales; family Prolixibacteraceae; genus Roseimarinus. The sequence continues at coordinate 27,564 of JAQICD010000016.1, read as the reverse complement.
TACCGGTACGTTCAATTCACTGTCGTCAATTCCGATATAAAACAGCTGCTGGCTATCAGTCTCTTTCAACGGCGTTATTATCCATTCATCACGATTACTTACCAAACGGTGGGTTGATGAAAAAAACTGCTGCCCTGAATCACCTATAAGCAACTGAGAAAGTGTTTCCACAACTTCGGAATTAAAACCGTAAGGTCGCAACAATTCAAAAATATAGGTTACTAACGGGCTGTAATGCTTAAGCTTTAATGTGTCAATTTTCACCCAATCGCCTTCAATGAGCACAACCTTTTTCCGTACTTCTTCAATTTTCGAACTATATACCTGTTCCGTTTGCCACAAATACTGAATGGTTTGCTGCAAATTCTTTTTAAAGGCCGGATTCAACTTTTCAAATAAAGGCAATATGTTGTGACGCACTGCATTTCGTTTGTAGGCAGTGTCGGCATTGGTTCGGTCGGTACAAAAATTCAGGTCGTTTTCTTCAATATAGTTTTCGATATCTTTACGGGTTGCGAAAAGAAGTGGACGGATAACTTTACCTGCTTTCGGTTTTATACCCGTTAAACCACGAATGCCGGTCTCACGCGTTAGATTAAGCATAAAAGTCTCCAGCACATCATCGAGATGATGACCAACTACAATATAGTCGAACTTGTTATCTTCTCTGATTTGCTCAAACCATCGGTATCGCAATTCGCGGGCAGCCATTTCGACTGACACACCATTCTCGGCTGCATATTCGCAGGTTGGAAATGAACTTCGGAAACAAGGCACACCATATTCCTCAGCTAGTTTTATTACAAACTGTTCATCGCTATCAGCTTCTTCACCGCGAAGGTTAAAATTACAATGCGCAAAAGCAAAATCGTTGTTAAGCCGGTTAAGCAGATGCACCAATGCAACCGAATCGGAACCACCACTTACACCCACCAGCAAACGATGCGATGAACTAAAAAGACTTTCGTGTCTGATAAACTCTAAGAAACGATTATACACCTGTGTTTTTATTATTGCTTTTTAATATTCTGTACTTTCTCAACAATTTTCAAAATTACCTCAACCGCTTTCTCCATCGATTCGACAGGTACAAATTCATATTTCCCGTGGAAATTATGCCCCCCTGCAAAAACATTAGGACAAGGTAATCCCATGTACGACAAACGTGCACCGTCGGTTCCACCCCTTATTGCTTTTATTTTCGGCTTAACACCGCATTCAACCATGGCATCTTTTGCTATATCGACCACATACATCACCGGCTTAATCTTTTCAAGCATATTGTAATATTGGTCTTTCATGTCGAGTATTACCGTATTTTCGCCATGCTGTTTGTTTAAATGAGTCACTATACTTTCGAACAGTGCTTTGCGTTTTTCAAACAACTGATGGTTATGATCGCGAATAATAAACTCCATGTTGGTTTCCTCAACCTTTCCGCTTATTTCCATCAGATGATAAAACCCTTCGAAACCCACGGTATGCTGAGGCACTTCGTTGGCCGGCAACATACTCAAAAACTGCTGCGCGATAAGCATAGAATTTTTCATTTTGTTTTTAGCAAATCCCGGATGCACAATACGGCCATTAATTTTCACTTTTGCCGAAGCTGCATTGAAATTTTCGTATTCCAATTCACCAATTTCGCCACCATCGAGCGTATAAGCGAAATCAGCACCGAATTCCGAAACATCGAAAAAGTCGGCCCCCTCTCCTATTTCTTCATCGGGCGTAACAGCTACTTTAATTTCTCCGTGCGGAATTTCAGGATGCAGAACAAGATATTCCATGGCTGTAACAATCTCCGACAGGCCGGCTTTATCGTCAGCACCCAGCAAGGTTGTCCCATCGGTCGTAATAATTGTTTGACCTTTATATTTAAGTAGCTCAGGAAAAACTTCGGGTTCGAGCACAATATTCTGTGCTTCGTTCAATATAATTTTTTCACCGTTATAATCTTCAACAAATTGCGGCCGGATATTTTTACCTGAAAAATCGGAACTTGTATCCATATGAGCCACAAATCCTACAACCGGCACTTCTTTTTCAATGTTTGAAGGCAAAGCTGCCATAACGTATGCCTTTTCGTTTACCGTTACATCGGTTAAGCCGATTGATTGCAACTCCTCTGCCAGTTTTTTGGCAAAATCAAGTTGTGTTGATGTACTTGGATGTTTCCCGCTACGAGGGTCGGATGTAGTTTCCACTTTAACATAATCGAGAAAGCGATTGATAACTTTTGACATTTTGCGTGTATTAACTGGTTTAACTTACAAAATAAGCTAAACAAGGCTAAATGCCAAAATACCAACGCCAAAAAGATGAAACAAAAAAGTTTCGAAATAAAACAGCAAAAAAAAAGCAACGGGTTAGAAACCGGCTGCCTTGATACCTTCCTGATAAAAATTCAATCTTCTATTTACTGCAATTCAAATTTAAATTTCATTTTAATGGTTTTACCGTACCATTCAGGTATTTCTAATTTTGGTAAAGAATTGACAATTCTACGACCTTCAGAAACTAAGCTTTCATGTGATGAGGATTCAGATATCTCTTGGCTATTCTCCCCAGAGGCCACTATTACAATTTCATCTATTTCAATAAAATGATTCCCAATTTGATTTTCGGTTACATTCTCAACCATACCATCAGCGCTTATCGTGACAAAATACTCACAAACACCAGTTTGCCCCGCATCTGCTGCCTCTTTTGGATATTTAATATGAGCCGCAATATGACGTCTCAAACCAATCATGGATTTGAGCTTTACCTCTGAAATTTCCTCATCGGCAACCAATTGTTTCAAATACATTTGTTTCTCATTATGCTCAACCATAGTATTGTCGTGTATAATTATTGTCTCTTTTGCCGAAAGGGATAATATTAATAATGCGAGAATTGGGAGCACTGCGAATCTGGCTATGCCAGAAAATCTTTTTTTGTTTTCTGATTTCATCATAATTATTCGTTTTTTAAGGTTACTGCTATTAAATTCTGTAAACATTGAAGGTTTTATTCTGGACTGAACCAATGACAGCATGGCTAATTGGTATTCGCTGGCATCAGAATCTCGAATTACAACATCATCTGCACGGTATTCCAAATTGTTCCTGATTGCATCCCTGTAAAACCATGCAAAAGGATTAAACCATTGTAACCCGAAAAGCAATTCTGCCAAAAAAATATCATAAAAATGCTTCTCTTTTGAGTGAACCGATTCGTGAAACAATATCATCAACAATGAAGGATGATTCAAAATATTTCTCCCAATAATAATTTTACTCATATAAGTAAATGCCCGAATATTATCTTCGGTCACATTAACATTAAGACCTTTTATTTGCTCAATATTGCTGTTAGCTATTATTCGGGCAGCAGTCATCCCTGAGTTAATCAGTTTTGCAAGAAAAAAGACAACACCTGCCATATATATTATTAGGATATAACTATTAACACTCAGAAACAATTCAATTCCAGATGAATAAGTTGCTGATTCTGCAACTGTTGACATATTTATTGGAATCAGACCATCGGTTACTGTAGCGTATTGCTTTGTTTTTATAGAAATGAAGGGAATGATAAATGAGGCAACTAAAGAGCCACAGAGATAAATACGGTTAAAGACATATTGTTTGCTTTTTCTGAAAAGAAAATAGTAAGTGCAATAAAATACGACTACACCAATTGAAACCTTTAATAGATAATATATAATGTCATCCATGGCTTACTTCGATTTTATCAACTTTATGATTTCCTCAATTTCTTCTGGAGAAAGATTTTCATCTTCAACAAATGATGCTATTGCTTTTGGGAAAGAATTATCGAAATAATCGCTTATTATCTCTTTCATATAAACATTTCGGTATTCCTTTTTGGTAAGCAAAGGATAATATTCGTATGTATTTCCATATTGCGTAAAACCCACAATTCGTTTATCCTGTAAAATCCTCACCAACGACGAAACAGTATTATAATGAGGTTTTGGATCGGGATATTCTGCCTGAATATCTTTTACAAAGGCTTTCTTTAGTTTCCAGAGGATTTTCATTACCTCCTCTTCTTTACTGGTAAGCTTTCTCATAATTATTTTTTAATTTCTTCATCAAAGATATAACGGATTTATCAGTTATCCAACTGTTTTTTCAGTTACTTGCAATAATAATTCATAAAACACCAATTTTGAGATTCTTAGCACGTCTAATCAAGTTGAAGTTATTCGATCTAACCATATTTGATTATTAATCGAAAATGACATGAAATAAAAAAGGCAGCGTGTTGGAAACTTGCTGCCTTTTTGCTCGATTTTTAACTTTGTCTTCGAGGTTTAAAATTGTTATTTGGACTTCGCCTTTTAAAACCCTCGTTTGTATTCTTCCGCCTGTCACCAAACTGCTTTTTTTCTTTTTTTGAACCGTCGTAAAGTTCATAATGCCTGAAGCTACACTCAAGCGGCCCGTTGTATAGCTTAATTTTTCGCGATGGTCGAAGACCAATATTCTTAAATCCATCTTCAGAACTACTGAACACCCAGGCTTTGAAACCCGAAAAGCCTGATTTTAACGCATCGCCAATCATTTTATAAAGTGGTTCAACCTGTCGGTCGCGCATACGTTCGCCGTATGGCGGATTAACAATCAGCAAGCCCTTATCGCTTTTGGGTTTAAGCGTTGCGAAATCGGCTGTCGAAAATTCAATATCTTTTAACACACCTGCACTTTTTGCATTTTTCTCCGAAACTCTGACACTGATTGAAGAAATATCCGAAGCAAAAATTTTATGCTCAAAAGGGACTTCATAATCTTCGTTATAAATTTCCTCAAACAAATCGGGGTCAAAATTTTTCCATTTTTCAAATGCAAATTCTTTTCGGAACATGCCGGGTGGAATATTTCGTGCAATTAAAGCGGCCTCAACTGGTATGGTTCCCGAACCACACATGGTATCGTAAAAATCGGTTTGACCTTTCCATCCTGCAATTTTTAAAATACCTGCAGCTAGTACTTCACTCATCGAAGCTTCGTTTTGTCCTACCCTGTAACCACGCTTATGTAACGATTCACCTGAACTATCGAGCGATACGGTTAAAGTATCGGACGATGCATGCACATTTATATAAATATCGGGTTCATCGGGATTTACCGAGGGTCTTTTTTTAAATTTTGTTCTAAATTGGTCAACAATAGCATCTTTAGTTTTTAAACTCACAAACATTGAGTTGTTAAATGCTTCGGAATTGACTGTGCTATTTATGGCAAATGTCTGATTTATATCGAAAATTTCGCTCCAATCGATATTGTAAACACTTTGATACAAATCGTTTTGCGAGTGCACTTTATATTCGCCAATAAACTTCAATACACGCAATGCCGTACGACAACAAAAATTTGCTTTGTACAATGTTTCTTTTGTGCCCGTAAACTTCACACCACGAACAACAGTCTCCACATCGGTTGCACCAATCTGAAGCAACTCTTCCTTTAAAACATCTTCCAAACCGGAGAATGTTTTGGCGAGCATAGTCAATTTTTCAGAACTCATTCAATTAAATTTTAATCACCTTGATTGTAAGGGCAAAGATGATTATTTATTTTAAAAAACAGGCATATTTTAACCGTTAAATGCCGGCTCCGTCTATAAAACGAGCGCTTCGAGGTTTCATCTGAAGCACACGCGAATTTGGTGGCACATCGTTGGTTACCCATACGTTACCGCCAATTACAGAGCCCTTGCCAACAGTAATCCGTCCCAAAATAGTTGCCTGAGCATAAATAACAACATCATCTTCGATAATAGGGTGACGAGGAATACCCTTAATCGGGTTTCCATTTTCGTCGAGCGGAAAACTTTTAGCTCCCAGTGTAACGCCCTGATAAAGTTTCACATTACCTCCTATAATACATGTTGCGCCTATTACAGTACCTGTTCCATGGTCGATGGTGAAATTTTCACCAATCACAGCACGCGGATGAATATCGATTCCGGTTTCGGAATGTGCCATCTCGGAAATGATACGTGGAATTAGTGGCACTTCGAGCTGTAATAGCTTGTGCGCAATCCGGTAACTTGAAATAGCCCTGATAGCCGGATAACAGAAAATGACCTCGCCCCTGCCCTGCGCTGCCGGGTCGCCATTATAAGCCGCCTCAACATCGGTTGACATGATACGCCTCAGCTCAGGCAGGAAACTGATAAATTCGGCAGCGATTGACTTCGATTTTTCCCTGTTCTTCTGAATATCCCTGTCTTCGGCTTTCTTCTCGCTACACGAAAAGCACATGCCGGCAAGTATTTGCTCACTCAGCAGTTCAAAAACTTCATCTACATAAACGCCCATATAGTAGCTAATAGCAACGGGGTCAAGCGTTGTAGAACCAAAATATCCCGGAAAAATAATTTCGCGGATTTTATTTACCAGCTTTGCCATTTTTTCGGTCGATGGCATTGGTTCGCCAACCTCATGTTCGTGGCATACACTTCGGTATGAATTCTTTTTGGACAAGCGTGTTACTGATTCACGCATTTGTTCCGATATCTTTTTATTGTTGATTGTTGACATCTGTATTGTATAAAGGTGTGCTTAAATAACGTTCGCCGGTATCGCAAATTATAGTAACAATGGTTTTACCTTTGTTTTCGGGGCGTTTGGCCAGTTCTATCGCCGCATAAACATTAGCACCTGCGGAAATACCTGAGAAAATCCCTTCTTCGATTGCCAGCCTGCGTGCATACTCAAATGCTTCGTCGTTGCCAACAGTGAATATTTCATCAATCACATCTATTTTCAGAACCTTTGGAATAAAACCGGCTCCAATGCCCTGAATTTTATGTGCACCCGGTTCGCGACCTGAAATTACGGCTGAATCGGTTGGCTCAACTACTACCATTTTACTTTCGGGCTTAACCGAATGTAAAAATTCACCTACCCCGGTAATAGTACCTCCGGTACCTGCACCAGCCACAAAAATATCAACTTCCCCATTGGTATCTTCCCAAATCTCGGGACCGGTTGTTGCTTTGTGGAAAGCTGCATTAGCTTCGTTCTCGAACTGCATCGGGATAAAAGCTTTTTCTTGTTTTGATGCAAGCTCTTTGGCTTTGGCAATAGAACCTTTCATACCTTTTTCAGCTGGCGTTAAATACAATTCAGCTCCATAAGCTTTAAGTATCGAACGACGTTCAGTCGAAACACTTTCGGGCATTACAATTATTAATTTATAGCCTCGAATTGCACAAAGCATGGCCAGTCCAATTCCTGTATTCCCGCTTGTGGGTTCAATAATGGTCGTATTTTTATCGATCATATTATTATCTTCGGCTGCAGTTATCATAGCCAATGCCAAACGGTCTTTCACCGACCCACCGGGATTCATGCTTTCAAGCTTCACATAAACATTTGCGCCTGTACTCAAGGCCAAACGGTTAAGTTTAACCAGGGGAGTTTTCCCAATCAATTGACTTATATTATCTACATTGCTCATAATATCAACGTATTATATTAAGTTATAAAATTATAAAAAAGGATGAATTAAAAATAGAAATATTGAAAAGAAACTGCTATTAACAGCAACAACAAGAACAGCAACAACAATAGTTACTGATAAAAAAATGAATATGCAGGGTATGTTTCTTCATTTGTTTTTAATTTGCTTGTAATGTTCTTAAATATTTCCATTAAAAACAAACATTTAATTTTTAAGTTTACCAGAAGTCCCCATTTTTCTCAATAATTTAACATCAATAGTTCGATAAACATTTTTAAGGCATTGTGGAACAAAGTCTATTATCTTGTTTCTAAAATCCAACAATCTATTGCACTGAGAAACTGTTTATTTATTATCGACACAAGCGTCCTAATGCCATTTGGTATTCATCGAGTAAACGCTCAAAAAGCACAGCCACTGACTCAATGCGGTTAATTAACGAGGCACATTGACCAATTTCCAGTTCGCCTTCGCAGAGGTCGCCTTCGAACATTCCTATTTTTGCCCGGCCTTTACCGAGTATAGCTTTCAGCTCATCGATGCCTGCACCACTTTGTTCAGCCTCTTCTACCCGCTTAAAAAAATCATTTTTAATTAAGCGAACTGGTGCCAGTTGTTTCATAACCAGTTTGGTTCCACCTTCGCCGGTTTCAACAATTTTTTGTTTGAATGCCAGATGCGCCGACGATTCTTCAGAAGCAGCGAATAACGAGCCTATCTGAACACCATCGGCTCCCAAAGCCATCGCTGCCAGCATCTGGCTTCCTGACGCAATGCCTCCAGCAGCAAGCAATGGCAGCGATACAGCCTTGCGCACAGCCGGAATCAAGTTCATGGTTGTTGTCTCTTCACGCCCTTCGTGACCTCCGGCTTCGAAACCCTCGGCAACTATGGCATCAACTCCTGCGTCTTCCGATTTTTTTGCAAAAAGAGCACTCGATACTACGTGCGCTACTTTTATCCCGTGCTGGTGCAAAAATGCAGTCCATTTTTTTGGACTACCGGCCGAAGTAAACACAATTTTCACCTGTTCAGATACAATAATATCCATTATTTTCTCTGGCTCGGGATACAACAATGGTACGTTAACGCCAAAAGGTTTCGAGGTGGCTTTCTTTGTTTTCTGAATATGCTCTCTAAGCGTTTCGGGGTGCATAGAACCTGCACCTATCAAACCGAGTCCGCCAGCATTGCTAACGGCCGATGCCAAACGCCAGCCACTGCACCAAACCATTCCACCTGAAATAACAGGATATTGAATATCGAACAATTGCCTAATTCTTTCCATAGTAAAAAAAATCCTGCTCAGTTTTGGGCAGGATTTTTATGTTTTAAGTTATTCTATTTAACAAGATCATCCATAATAGAGTTCACCTTTTCTTCGGTTCTGGCATTGACTTCATCATATTCATCTACCGATTTAAGTTCATCCTTTACTTCGATATAAAATTTGATTTTAGGTTCGGTACCCGATGGGCGTACAGATATTTTGGAACCATCCTTAGTGAAAAACTGAAGAACATCTGAAGTTACCTTCTGGTTAATCTTCTCCTCATCACCGGTTCGTACATTTTTAGCAATAAGTGTACTGTAATCCTTAACTGTTTCGAGATTTGATCCTCCCAGGTTTTCAGGTGGATTTGAACGGAATTTTTTCATCATTTCGCTAATTTCAACCGCACCTTGTTGTCCTTCGCGAACAATGTATTTCATTTTCTCTTTTGAGAAACCATATTCGAGGTAAATCGATTTCAATAAATCATACAGTGATTTACCCTGATCTTTAGCCCATGCTGCGATTTCGGCCATCAGCACACACGATGAAACGGCATCTTTATCACGAACAAAATCAGCTGGCAAAAAGCCAAAACTTTCTTCCCCGCCACCAATATATTTCTTAGCAGGCTCGTTGTCACGAATTACTTCAGCAATAAATTTAAAACCTGTGTAACAATCAAAATATTCGATGTTGTTTCTTCGGGCAATTTCAACAATCAATTCAGTAGTAACAATTGTTTTTACAACATACTCATTACCCTTCATTTTGCCCATTGCTTTATACTGGGTAATAATATAATACAAGAACAACAAGGCAGTTTGGTTACCGTTCACGATGAACCATTCGCCTTTATCATTTTTAGTGCAAACACCAATGCGGTCGCCATCTGGGTCGTTAGCCATAACTATATCAGCGTCGGTTTGACGGGCTCTTTCCATGGCCATTTCCATAGCTGCCGGTTCTTCGGGGTTTGGAGATACCACTGTTGGGAAATCGCCGCTAACCACATCCTGCTCAGGAACATGAATTATGTTTTTAAACCCGGCAGCATCGAGAGCCGCAGGTACAATTTTCACTCCTGTTCCATGTATTGGTGTGAAAACGATTTTCAAGTCGCTCTGTTTTTTTACAATATCGGGGTTAATTACAACCGATGTTACTTTTTCGATGAATTTTCGGTCGAATTCTTCACCCAGTATAGTAATATCTTTGTCGTTACCATCCCATTTAATTTTATCTATAGTAACCTTTTTAACCTCTTCAACGATAAGCTGATCGTGCGGTGCAACAATTTGTGAACCGTCGTCCCAGTATGCTTTATAACCGTTGTATTCTTTGGGATTGTGCGAAGCCGTTAGTATAATACCGCTTTGGCAACCGAGTTCACGAATGGCAAACGACAATTCAGGAGTAGGCCTTAAATCTTCGAACAGAAATACTTTAATACCATTTGCTGAAAAAATTTGAGCTGAAGCCTCTGAAAATTTACGGCTATTGTTTCGGCAATCGTGAGCAATAGCTACTTTAATTTCCTCAAGGTCAGCAAATTCCTTATTGAGATAATTGCACAAACCCTGCGTAGCAGCTCCTACCGTGTAAATATTCATGCGATTTGTTCCGGCACCCATGATTCCACGCAGTCCACCAGTTCCGAATTCCAAATCTTTATAAAATGAGTTAATAAGGTTCGATGAATCATTGGCATCAAGCATTTTTTTCACTTCACTTCTCGTCTCCTCATCAAACACGTCACTTCGCCAGTAATTAGCCTTGGCCTTAACATTATCCATCAGTGCTTTATCCATTTCTAATCTATTGAAGTTGAGCAATGCATTCTTTTAAGCTGTCGCGCCAGTTTGGAATACCAATACCAAACGACGAACGAATTTTATTAGTATCTAATACCGAATATGCAGGACGTTTTGCTTTTGTAGGATATTTATCGGTTGAAACCGGACGAATCTCGCAATCAATATCGGCCAGTTTGAAAATTTCCTGCGTAAACTCAGCCCACGAACAATGTCCCTGGTTAGAGTAGTGATAAATACCCGGCAAATATGCCTGTGGATTTAATATCGATTTAATAATGATGTCAATAATAGAGTTGGCTAAATCTCTTGCGTAAGTAGGCGAACCAACCTGATCATCAACAACCTCAACAAAAGCTTCTTCTTTACCTTTGCTAATAATTTTACGCATAAAATTACTGCCATACTCTGAATATAACCAGGACGTGCGTATAATTACGTAATCGTCGAAAACAGTTTGAATTTTTTCCTCACCCTCAAGTTTAGAACTACCATAAACCGACGTTGGATTAGGCGTATCATCTTCAACATAAGGTTCGGTTTTAGTTCCATCGAAAATATAATCGGTTGAAACATGTATCAGAAAAGCACTTTGCATAGCGCAGGCTGCTGCTAAAACCTGGGGAGCCAGGGCATTTACCTTACGGGCATTTTTCACATCTTCTTCAGCTCTATCAACGTCAGTGTAAGCTGCACAATTCACAACAATGGCCGGCTTACTCGCTTCCATGAATACCGAAACCGCATCGGGGTTTGTAATATCCAACATATCTACATCGGTAAAAATAAATTCCAGCCCCGGAAAATTTTTACATAGCCGGCGAATTTCATTTCCTAACTGACCATTCGCTCCTGTTACTAGTATCTTACTGTTCATCGTATTATATAAAATTATGTTCGCTTTTATTAAAATCTGGTAAAAATCTATCTTTATCAGACAAAATCATGTCCTTATTATTCAATTTCCAATTAATATTTAACAGTGAGTCGTTGTATAATATGCCTCTTTCCGACTCTTTATTATAGTAATTATCGCATTTATAACTAAAAACTGCATTGGCACTTAAAACTGAAAAACCATGTGCAAAGCCTCGTGGTATAAGGAGTTGAAATTTATTTTCAGAACTTAGTTCAATTCCAAACCATTTACCGAAGGTAGGTGAATTCTTTCTCAAATCGACTGCAACATCATAGACTTTCCCATGTAACACTCGTACTAACTTTGCCTGAGCACATGGATCATCCTGATAATGAAGCCCCCTAACTACGCCAAATTGTGACTGAGATTCGTTATCTTGAACAAAATTGTAATTTAATCCGTTTTCTGCAAATTTTTTTTGATTAAATGATTCAAAAAAATACCCGCGGTCGTCTGTGAATATATTAGGTTTTATTACCAGCAAATCGCCAATTGTTGTTTTTTCAATCTTCATGTATAAGCATCTTCTCCGTTTACAATATTATGCAAAGAAAACTAAATTAACCACATTATTAAAACCGGTTTTTTTCTTTTATCAAATTTTTCAGATACTGACCGTATTGATTTTTCTCGAGAGGTTTTATTAATTCGAGCATTTTATTTTCGTCAATCCAGTCTTTTCTGAAAGCAATTTCTTCTATGCAGGCCACTTTCAATCCCTGACGTTGTTCAATAACAGCAATAAAATCGGATGCCTGCATCAAACTTTCATGGGTGCCGGTATCAAGCCAAGCCATTCCACGCCCCATAAGTTTTACACTAAGATTATTTTCTTCGAGATACAATTTATTGAGATCGGTTATTTCTAATTCGCCCCTAACTGACGGTTTAAGACTTTTTGCTTTGTTGATTACTGTATTATCATAAAAATAAAGTCCGGTAACAGCATAATTTGATTTCGGATGAGTCGGTTTTTCTTCAATACTTACCACGCCTCCGTTTTTATCAAATTCTACCACACCGTATCGTTCAGGATCCTGAACATAATAACCAAACACAACAGCACCGTTTTTCAATCGGGCTGATTCTTCTATCAACCCTGAAAAACCATAACCATAAAATATATTGTCACCCAAAATCAAACAAACCTCGTCATCACCAATAAAATCTTCGCCTATTATAAAAGCCTGTGCCAAACCGTCAGGACTCGGCTGTTCGGCATATTCAATAGTAATTCCAAGCTGCGAGCCATCGCCAAAAAGTTTCCTAAACGAATCAATATCATGTGGAGTTGATATAATTAAAATTTCACGAATACCAGAAAGCATCAACACTGAAAGTGGATAATATATCATTGGTTTATCGTAAACAGGAATAATCTGCTTCGATATACTTTTTGTTATTGGATAAAGCCTTGTACCGGAACCTCCGGCCAGAATAATTCCTTTCATATTTTTTGCATTTTATAGCTAACAGCCTTTGCTGAAAAATTATCAAGTTGAATTTTATTTTTTATTTTCGAATACATAAGCCGATGCGTCAATTTTCTTTATATAATATTGTATAGTTTTCTTAAGCCCTTCGTCAAGCGACACCCGAGGTTTCCATGCAAGTAACTTTTCGGCCAGACTAATATCGGGTTTTCGCTGAACCGGATCGTCTTCGGGTAATTCTGTATAAATTATATCTGATTTTGAGCCAGTCAAATCTGTAATTTTTTGAGCCAGCTTTGTTACCGAATACTCGTTTGTACTTCCAATATTAACAGGGCCTGTAACTGTGTGTCCAGTATCCATTAATTTAACTAGGCCTTCAACCAAATCGTCGATATACTGAAAGCAGCGCGTTTGAGCGCCATCGCCATAAATTGTTAGTGGCTCGTTGCGCAAGGCTTGAATAATAAAATTTGAAACTACCCTTCCGTCGTTAAGCATCATCCTGGGTCCGTAAGTATTAAAAATTCTTGCAATTTTTATTTTCACGTCATTCTGATGATAATAGCTCATAAACAAAGATTCGGCACAGCGTTTACCCTCGTCGTAGCTTGAGCGGCTACCCAATGGGTTAACATTACCCCAGTATGATTCTGGTTGAGGATGAATTTCGGGGTTTCCATAAACTTCACTGGTTGAAGCCTGCAAAATTTTTGCCCGTGTGCGTTTTGCAAGCCCAAGCATGTTAATAGCTCCCATAACCGAAGTTTTTATGGTTTTAATAGGATTAACCTGGTAGTGTACAGGTGAGGCAGGACAAGCCAGATTATATATTTCATCAACTTCGGCATAAAAAGGCATAATCACATCATGCCGCACCAGTTCAAAATATTTATTTCCAATTAAATGTTCTATATTTATTTTTGAGCCGGTAAGAAAATTATCCAGACAAATCACATCGTGCCCATCATTTAATAAATGTTCGCACAAATGCGAGCCTATAAATCCGGCGCCTCCTGTTACAAGTATTCGTTTCACGCTTAAATCAACTAAATATTTAAAATATACTACATGTAAACCCCCGAAAGATACGATTTATTGGCTGATAAAAAAATCAGATATAAATTTCAAAAGTTGACCGAACCTTTTGATTATTAACAATTAAATTATACTTTTGCCGCGCATTTAGAAAACAATATAAAGTCTAACACATTAAATTTAAAGTAATTTAGATGACTGAAGAAAAAAAAGAACAAGTTGAGCAGAATGAGACTGTAGAGCAGCCAAAAGCCCAACCTGAAGAAGTAAAAGCGGAAGAGGTTAAGACAGAGAAGCCTGAAACTGAAGAAGTAAAAGCCAATGAGGTTAAGACAGAGAAGCCTGAGACTGAAGAAGTAAAGGCCGATGAGCCCAAAGCTGAAGAAGTAAAGGCTGAAGAACCAAAAGCAGAAGCTACAGCTGGAATCAAACCGGAACCAGAAGAGAAAAAAATTGTTGACCCGGTTGCTACCCCCGATGAAGATTTTGATTGGGATAACCTAAGCAACGAAAAAGGTATTTCAAAAGCCGGAAAAAAAGAACTTGAAGAGCTTTACGACAACACACTTTCAACAATCCAAGAGAAAGAAGTTGTTGACGGTATTGTTATTTCAATGAACAAACGCGAAGTAGTTGTTAACATTGGCTACAAATCAGACGGCATTGTAAGTTTAAATGAATTCAGGTACAATCCGGAATTGAAAGTTGGCGATACAGTAGAAGTTTACGTTGAAAGCCTTGAAGACAAAAAAGGTCAGCTTACCTTGTCTCACAAAAAAGCACGTGCCCTACGTTCGTGGGATCGTGTTAACGAAGCACTCGAAAAAGACGAAATCATTAAGGGATATATCAAATGCCGCACTAAAGGTGGTATGATTGTCGATGTATTCGGTATTGAGGCATTCCTCCCAGGCTCACAAATCGATGTGAAACCAATTCGCGATTACGACATGTTCGTTGGCAAAACGATGGAATTCAAAGTAGTTAAAATCAACCAGGAATTCCGCAACGTGGTTGTTTCGCACAAAGCTCTTATCGAGGCTGAACTTGAGCAGCAGAAGAAAGAAATTATTTCGAAACTCGAAAAAGGACAAATCCTTGAGGGTACTGTTAAAAACATTACATCATACGGTGTATTTATCGACCTGGGTGGTGTTGACGGACTGATTCACATCACCGATTTAAGTTGGGGACGTGTTACACATCCGAACGAAATTGTTGAACTCGATCAGAAAATCAATGTGGTTATTCTCGACTTCGATGATGACAAAAAACGCATTGCACTTGGATTGAAACAATTAACTCCTCACCCATGGGACAACCTGAGCGAAGAACTTAAAGTTGGAGATAAAGTAAAAGGTAAAGTAGTAGTACTTGCCGATTACGGTGCATTTGTTGAAATAGCTCCTGGCGTTGAAGGTTTGATTCACGTTTCGGAAATGAGCTGGAGTCAGCACCTGCGCAGTGCACAAGATTTCCTTGCAGTTGGCGACGAAGTAGAAGCTCAAATTCTCACATTAGACCGCGAAGAGCGTAAAATGTCGCTTGGTATCAAGCAACTTCATCCTGACCCATGGGAGAAAATTGAAGAGCTTTATCCTGTTAGTTCAAAACACAAGGCAAAAGTTCGCAACTTCACCAACTTTGGCGTTTTTGTAGAAATAGTTGAAGGTGTTGACGGTTTAATTCACATCAGTGACCTAAGCTGGACGAAAAAAATCAAACATCCATCTGAATTTACTTCAATTAGTGCAGAAATCGAAGTTGTTGTTCTCGACATCGACAAAGACAACCGTCGCTTAAGCCTCGGTCATAAGCAGCTTGAAGAAAATCCATGGGATGTATTTGAGACCATCTTTACTGTTGATTCAATTCATGAAGGTACTATTGTTGAACTATTCGACAAAGGTGCTGTAATTGCATTACCATACGGCGTTGAAGGCTTTGCTACACCACGTCACCTCACTAAAGAAGATGGTTCAAGTGTAAAAGTTGAAGACAAGCTTCCGTTTAAAGTTATTGAGTTTTCAAAATCAGCAAAACGCATTATCCTTTCACATTCACGTGTATGGGAAGATGTAAAACGTGCTGATGAGAAAGACACTAAAAAGTCGAAATCTCAAAACACGGCTAAAGCGGTTAAGAACATGAACGACAATGTAGAAAAAACTACCTTGGGCGACATCTCTGACCTTGCAGCTTTGAAATCGCAAATGGAAGAAGAAGAGAAAGACAAAAAATAACATTATTTGTCTGGATTATTAATATCGAAATTTGTACCTTGTTACCGTTATGGAATATACAGTTGAAAAAAAGTCTAAATTTGTCGTAGTTACAACAACTTCGACAAAACTAAATACAACTAATGCTCCCGATCTTAAGTCGGAGTTTGTATTGCTTACCAACGACGATTGTAAAAATATCATACTTGATCTTAACAGTTGCGAATACTGTGATTCATCAGGGTTAAGTGCAATATTGGTTGCCAATCGTTTATGCGAGCAAATTAACGGTAAATTTGTACTAACAGGGTTACAACCCGAAGTTGAAAGTCTGATTAAGATTTCACTCCTCGACACCATTCTCAACATTAAAGAGAATATCGACGAGGCCGAAGACTTTATGGAAAATGAAGCAGAATAATTTTATCTTTGACAATTAATTTTGTCAATGATGATACCATTCGAACTTACCATATTAGGAACAGGATCAGCCCTGCCAACTTCAAAAAGATATCATACCGCTCAGGTACTTAAAGTACGTGAGCGGTTTTTTTTGATAGATTGCGGCGAAGGTGCTCAAATTCAAATGCGAAAATATGGCGTGAAATTCTCCAGAATCAACCATATTTTCATCTCACATTTACATGGCGACCATTATTTTGGACTGATTGGTCTTTTAACAACTTATAACTTACTTGGGCGCACAAATGACCTTCATATTTATGCACATTCAGAATTACCCAATATTTTAGAATCGCAACTGAAATATATGGGTGATGATGTACAGTATCGAATTATTTGGCACCCCCTTAATTTCAAACAAGCACAAAACCTTCTGGAAGATGATGTAATAAAAATAACATCTTTCCCGCTCAAGCACCGTATGGCATGTTGTGGCTTCAAATTTGAAGAACAGCCCCTTGAGCTAAACATAAAAAAAGAAAAAATTGAGGAATATAATATCTCCGTAAGATCAATTTACAGAATAAAAAAAGGCGAGGATTTTATCCAGCATGATGGCTCAATTGTACAGAACAAAGAACTCACTTTTCGGCAATTCATACAAAGAAAATATGCATTTTGTACCGATACAGCATACATACCCGACCTACACAAACAGATTGAAGGAGTGGATTTGTTATACCACGAAGCTACATTTGACAAATCAATGGAAGATAAAGCCGAAGCAACATACCACTCAACAGCCCGACAAGCCGGATTAGTAGCACATGCCAGCCAAGCCAAAAAACTTTTGATTGGACATTTCTCATCCCGCTATAAAAACGTTGATTTTCTGGTTAACGAGGCTCGGGAAGAATTTGAAAATACCGAAGCGGCATATGAAGGAATGATTGTTAAAATACCACAGGAACGTGAACATATTGAATAATCCGGGAACAGCCTTTACACGATCTGTCTGTGAACTGATGATTAACCCATAAAACCTACCCCCGTCAATCTTAAATCAACCTCTCTCAATCTTTTTCAGTCTCTCTCAATCTTTTTCAATCTAAAACCTCATCCTCTTCATCGTTAAAAAATCCTTTGTCGAAATTCACCAGGTAAAGCATTTTTTTAGGTCGGGTAAAAGCTGTATAAAACCATCTCAAATAGTCAACTTCCAGCATGTCTTCGGTTAAATAGCCATGATCAACAAAAACAGCATCCCACTGGCCGCCTTGCGCTTTATGGCAGGTAACAGCATAAGCAAATTTCACCTGCAGGGCATTAAAATATGGATTTTCCTTAATTTCCTTCCATCGCTTTTTTCGATTCCCAATATGAAGATAATCTTCCTGAACAGCACTGAATAGCTTTTTATTTTCGTTTTCTCCAAACGACGCAGCATCAATGGTAAGTGTATCCAAAAAAATCTTACAGTCTATTTCAAGATAGTCGTAGTCAATTAACTGAAGCGTAACATCTGCAAATCGAAAACCATACATTTCTTCTGTTTTGTGAATGCGCATAATTCTACCAATATCACCATTGGCAATAAAATCTAGATTTTCATCAGGAGCAATCCAATGATAATTATTTTTTACCACCATAATCAAATCGCCTGATGAAAGTTCGTCTTCGCGCCACAAAATTGAGTTCCGGATTCCCTGGTTAAACCGATTTGCCCTTTTGTTAGAACGGGTTACCACAATTGTTTCTGTTTCGCCATATTTATCATAGCACCCACTTATGGTTTCGATTAAATTTTCGCCTCCAATACGAACAATATCGGGCAACGATTCATGCTTTATTGGGAAAAAAGACTTTGTTTGCTGATGCTTAATACGTAAACGAAGTGCCGTTGCATTATACAGAATGCCCGATTCAATAGCCTGCCTTACAACATCTTTCAGAACCGCCGAAAACACATCCATCCCAAAGCCTTTCAATACTTCAGCATCGAGTGCCTGACTTATTGTTAACCCAACCGGAGGCAACTGTGCAGTATCTCCAACCAACATTAAACGACAATTTTTACCATTGTAAACATATTCGATTAAGTCGTCGAGTAAATGTCCCGAACCAAAAACAGATTGTTCAAACGAAGAATTTGATAACATCGAAGCCTCATCGACAATAAAAAGTGTTGACGATGAATTGTTATAATTGAGAACAAAGCGGCCAAAACCATCAGTCGTTGACTGCTGTCTATAAATCTTTTTATGTATGGTAAACGCCTGCTTGTTAGCATACTGAGCCAGCACTTTTGCAGCACGACCGGTAGGTGCCAACAATTCGGTCTTAATCCTAAACTGTTTCAAAACCTCAACCAGTGTGCTCACCAATAAAGTTTTTCCGGTTCCGGCATATCCTTTTAATAAAAAAATTCCAAACTGGTTATCATCAAATAAAAACCTCGCTATTTGCTCAATAGCAGCTGTTTGACTAGTAGTTGGCTCAACTCCTAATTCCGATATTATTAAATCACTCAGTCGTTTTTCAAACATATTGCACGAAATTAATTTTTATGGAGAAACATAATCTGATTTTTTTTATAAATTTGCAGTCATAGCATTCAAAAACCATTAAGAAAAAAATAATGAAACGTATTATCATTCAAATTTTACTCATCGCTGGAGCGGCAATTTTAGCGTATGCAATATGGGATACCATTCAAACACCTATTACTTTTGAAAAAGAAAAAGAGGCACGATATGCTGAAGTTGTTGAACGCTTAAAGGATATCCGTAAAGCGCAGGTAGCATACGAAAATGTTCATGATCATTATTCAGGTAACTGGGATTTACTCATCAATTTTGTGAAACACGATTCAATTCCACAGATTCGTAAAATTGGTATGTTAACCGACAGTATGATGGAAGCCGGATTGGATGAACAAGCTGCAATGAAAAAAGGATTAATTATCCGCGATACAATTAAAGTTAGTGTTCTGGAAGAAGTGTTCTCGAAAAATTACCTAATCGGTGACCTCAAAATTATTCCAAATTCCGGTGGACAGGTATTTTGGATTGGTCAAACAATTATTACAACCGGCTCTGGAATTGATGTCCCTGTTTTTGAAGCTCGTGCTCACAACAACCAGATACTTTTAGAATTAGAAGATGAATATAAGCAGGAGATAACTAATCTGAATGAAAGAAGAAGGAAAAACGAACGTTACCCCGGATTAAAAGTGGGCTCAATTTTAGAACCTACAAATAATGCCGGTAACTGGGAATAACCAATTTCATATGCAACCCTCATTACAATTTATCGACGAAACATTCGACATAAATAGTTGTAAAAATTATGTATTATCCATCCAGTGTTCGCTGGATGGATTTTCTTTTTCTGTGTACGACCCACACATCGAAAAATTTACGGTACTAATCGACTATTACCTGATTTGTGCAACCCCCTATCAACTGAAAAATGAGATTGCCGATATTTATAATGATGAAAAAATTCTAACACAAAATTTCAGAAAAGTAACAATATGTTATATTACTCAAAAAACATTAATCTCGCCTAAAGCTATTTCATTAAAAAATGAAGATGAAATACTGAAGCTTTGCTTTACGAAAGAACGTGATGATGTTATTGTCAGGAAAGATTATTTAAATAATAAGACACAACTATCTTTGATACCGGGCATAGTTCATCAATTTTTTACCGAAAAGATCAATAATGCATCTTTCGTGCCCCCATCAACTGTTATGCTTTTACGTGGTGAGGCAAATATGCCAACTGCACCACAGGTGTCAGTTTACAAACACAACCATATACTTCATATTGCTTTTTTTGAAAACCAGAAGCTTCTTGTTTTCAATTCGTTTTACGCAAAAAATGAAAATGACGAACTTTTCTATTTGCTTAATATGGCAAAAGAGCAAAGTTCAGCAAACAACACCTCAATTTATCTTTATGGCGATTTTTACGAAAACGGATCGTTTCACAAACTGTTAAAGTCTTATTTTAACAAAATTTCGTTTGCACATTACAACCATCAATATACCGTTAGCTATACCTTTTATAAAAAGCCGGCACACATTTATTTACCATTATTAGAACTAGCTTTATGCGAATAATAGGAGGAGAACTCAGAGGGAGAATTTTCAACCCGGGTAAAACTTTCAAGGCCAGACCAACAACTGATATAGCAAAGGAAGGACTTTTCAATATACTTCATAACCGGATAAATTTTGATGAAACTTCGGTACTCGATCTGTTTGCAGGTACCGGCAGTATAAGTTTTGAATTTTTATCCCGCGGATGTAAAAACGTGACCTTGGTTGAAGTGAATTTCAAACATGTTCAATTTATTAAATCAGTCCTGGCAAAACTGGAATTAAAAGCCATCGTGTATCGTACTGACGTATTTCGATATCTGAAAAGTGAGAAGCGTAAGTTCGATTTAATTTTCGCCGACCCCCCATACGACCATCCACAGTTTAACGAAATACCTCAGCTAATCCTTAACCAGAATTTATTATCGCCTGGCGGCATCTTAATCGTAGAACACCCCTCGAACTATAATTTTAAGGAAAATTCAGGATTTGTAGAAACACGAAAATATGGCAAAGTACACTTTTCATTTTTCGGGCAATAAAAAACACGTAACTGACGCTACGTGTTTTAACATTTTTTATAATTTCTTTTCGTGCTTTAAACACTATTTAACCCATTTCACTCACATTTGATGTCGTGAGGCTTTAAGCGTACTATTTTACCATTTTCGGAAACAACCAGTTCGGTGTTTCTCTCTCTTTTGCTCTTTATCAATCGTTTATACGACAAATCGAGCCCCTCTAAAATCTTTTCTTTGATCGTGTTTTCCCTATCCAACATTGTTATATGTTTGAAAAATCTGCTCAAATATAGAATTATTTTTGATAATTCTACCATTGTTTAAATACCCTTCGGCTACAAACTCTGCTTTCAGATTTGAGTTATCAAAAATCATCCAGTAATCACAAACTGGGATGTAACGCTGAAAAAGGTTTATCAAACCGGTTTTGTAGCGTCTTTTTATTACATGTTCTGCAATGTCGTGTCCGCCTTCCCTAACCCTGCTCTTAACTCGCTCAACAGCCAAATCGACTGAATTTAACCAGAAAAAAAGTAAGGTAATGTGGTAACCACTATCGTGGGCAAGCTGCACAAGGTTTACATAGCTACGTGGCGACAAAGTTGTTTCAAATGCAAAATCTTTTTTAGCGGCAATAAGCGTGTGCATTTTTTTCAACATCAGCTTGCCGGCTTCAATTGCTGCTTTGTCGGGATTAAATGGCGAAAGCCCTTTGGCTATTTCGTCAACATTCACAAATTCTTCGCAATTAAGCATTTCGGGCAATACGGTGTACGATGCCGTTGTTTTTCCTGCCCCGTTGCACCCCGAGATTATATACAGGTTTGATTCCAATATCTTTTCAGTTTATTTATCCGATATTCTATTTATCACTCTCGTTTCTCAACAACCTCTTTAATTGCACCCACAATTTCGTCGGAGGTTGCCAATCTGCCATTTATTAAAGTAGTTGTCGTAACAACACCTTTAAGGCATATCTTTTCATCAGGAAGGCGATAAATATCCTGATAAAATATATATTTCAATCCGCTGTGTTCAACGCTCAGCCTACTCACAAACACATCATCGCTCACCAGCGGTTGTTTGTAGGCCAGATCAATACGCGCAACCACAGCCATTATTCCACGTTCATACAGATCACTAAAATTCAAACCAATATTTTTCATAAATTCATGGCGGGTATGTTCAAGGTAATTCTGATATACCGAATTGTTTACGACTCCTTGAAGGTCGCATTCGTAATCACGTACTTTGAACTCAAGTTCAAAATCATATTTCTTACTGCTCATACAAGTCAACAATTTTTTCTATTTTATCTGATAATTCAGCAATACTAATATTGCGAGCTTCACGAATGTAATCGCGTCCCTCGACGAAGAAAATTACGACGGGCACAGAAAACACGCTGTATCTTGCTGTAATATAAGGTGCATTCTCCGATTTAATTTCAACATATTTTACAGATGGGAATTGCTGTTCAACAAGCATTTCGACTTTAGGACGCAAAGATCTGCAAACATTACAATTTTCGCCCGAAAAATAGGCTAAAACCAAAGGGTTATCCGCTAATATCTTGTCAAACTGTTCGGGATGAGTTAATATCTCCATATAATTGTTATTTGAATATGATATTGTGAATAACAGTAGAGCCTACACTTTCGTTCAATGATGCTAAAATCCGTGAACGCATCATAAACAATTCGTGCCGAACAACTGGTGATTCAATATGTACAAATAAAGTTTTGTTTCTAATAAAAATTGAAGAAGTTGAATTAGCAACACCAGCACCCAAAACTTCTCCCCAGTTATTAATTAGCTTGGTCTCCAGTAATTTTTGTTCATATGCCGAATTATTAACGACCTGCTTTAATATATCGCTTATTTTTTGTGTTTCTCTTCGTCTCATTGTTCAACTTCTCCGTTATTAATTCTAAAAATGCAATAATGCGAACCAACTTTTTCAACTATACTTTCAAGGTGTTCGCGATTGGTATCCGTTAAAAAGATTTGTCCAAACTTATCATCAGACACCAACTGGATAATTTTCTCAACACGATTTGCATCAAGCTTATCAAAAACATCATCGAGCAACAATATAGGCTTTATTTCGCTCTGCTTTTTCAAATATTCAAATTGTGCCAGTTTTAAAGCAACCAGATAGGTTTTGGTTTGCCCCTGTGAACCTACCTTTTTCATGGGATAATCACCCAGGCTCAGCAACAAATCATCCTTATGAACACCAACCGAAGTAAATTGTATCAATCTGTCTTTATGCTGATTATCTTCTAGTTGTTCGCTTAACGAACCATCAAAAAGCGTTGATTGATAGTCGAGTTGAACCATTTCGCTTCCGCCCGAAATATGTTTATAGAATGTTTGAAAAACAGGAATTATTTCAGCAATAAACGCTCTTCTCTTCTCAAATATATGTGTTCCATATTGATGAAGTTGTTCATTGTATATCGAAAGGGTATCCTGATCAAACCTGTTTTCAGCAGCAAATTGTTTCAATAAATTATTGCGTTGCATTAGCAAACGGTTATAACGAAGCAGAGCATCGAGGAAACGGTTGTCGAATTGCGAAATTACGCCATCCATAAATTTACGACGATCGTCACTCCCGCCGGTTATTAAAGATGTATCGGATGGCGAAACCATCACCAAAGGATACAAACCAATATGTTCACTTAACCTTTTGTAAGCCTTACCATTTCGTTTCAACTGTTTTTTCTGATTCAACCTGTACCCCACCGAAACCTGATTGCTTTCTCCACCTTCGCTATTATAAACACCCTTAATACCAAACATCTGACACCCATGTCGTACATTCATAACATCTACTGCGTTAAAAAAGCTCTTGGTAAACGACAAATAATATATTGCATCCAGCAAATTCGTTTTGCCAGCTCCATTATTGCCTAAAAAACAATTCAACTTCGCACTGAAGTCGAACTCAGCCATCTCAACATTCTTATAATCCAATACAGATAACGATTGCAGATACATGCTTATCAATTTTCAGCAAAATTGGTAAAATTCTAACAAAAAATACTCATTTTCGGAGAACAGATTGTAAAAGTCAACAAATCACAGCTCAACCTGATTGAGCACAAACATTTTTTCAAAATTGTTAAGTAAAATGGCACGTTATAATCAAAAAAAACTATTTTTGTGGGCAATTGAAAAAATACTATTTAGCGATGGCGAAAAATAAAAATATCAAGCATGAAGACAGCATGCAGGAAGTTGAACAAGCACTAACAAAGACTGAACAGTTCCTTGAAAATCATTTGAACCTTGTTCTTTATGTAATAGGTGGAATTATTATCGTAATTTTAGGTGTACTTGGAGTACAACGATACTATGTAAGTCCTAAAAATGCTGAAGCACAAGAGCAAATCTATGGAGCACAGAATTATTTCACTAAAGACTCATTTAATTTGGCTTTAAATGGCGATGGTATATCGCTTGGATTTTTAGACATTATTGATAATTATAACTCTACTGACGCAGGTAAACTCGCTCAGTATTATGCCGGTATTTCGTATCTGCACCTTGGCGATTACGAGGCAGCCATTGACCATCTCAAAAAGTTTAAGGCCGACGACAAATTGGTTGCACCTTTGGCTCAATCGGCGATGGGTGATGCTTATGTTGAGCTAGGCGACTACGATGAAGCAATTACAGCCTATAATAAAGCACTAAAAGTAAGCGAAAACGATTTTACCTCGCCTGCCATAATGAACAAAATAGCTTTGGTTTACGAAAAACAAGGCAATTCAGGAAAGGCTCTTGATATTTACAATGAAATCAAAAAAGAATATCCAGGTAGCACCGATGCTGTAAATGTTGAAAAAAGCATAGCCCGCATCCAACAGAATATGTAATCAATCAAATTCTGACAATATATATTACGGGCGGCTTTATGCAGCCCGTTTTTTATTTATAGTAAATTAGCACACAAATAAAAACACAATACAATGGCAACAAAAAACTTGTCTGAATACGATATCAAATCAATTCCTTCGGCCAAAGGAATGAAATTTGGGATTGTTGTAGCCGAATGGAACTATAAAATCACTGGGGCATTGGCCAAAGGCGCAATCGACACTCTGCAAAAGCATGGAGCCAACAACGACGACATTGTGGTAAAACATGTTCCCGGCACATTTGAACTTACGCTGGGCGGACAATTATTTGCTGAATATACCGATGTTGATGCTATTTTACTTCTTGGATGCGTAATTCAGGGTGAAACAAGGCATTTCGATTTTATTTGTCAGGGGATAACGCAAGGCACAACCCAACTGAACATGAACTATAATATACCAGTGATTTTTGGTGTACTTACTACCGACAACGAACAACAGGCTATTGATCGTTCAGGGGGCAAACTGGGCAACAAAGGCGACGAAGCTGCCATAACGGCCATCAAAATGGTTAATCTACAACACGAAATGGAAAAATAATAACTATTCTTATTAAAACAATAAGATTACTGCCTACGATAACAACAGCTCGTAATTTTAAAAAACATAGCTGAATAACATAAAAATTGAAAACATTAATCATGTTTTACGAGTCGATTATTCGAACTATTCTTGCTAAATTACGACAAATTAACTAACAAAACCTTATCGTATTATGGCAAATGAATCTGAGAGCGTTGTAAAATCATGCCAATGCAGCAAAGTAAGTGAGGCCGAACTTTACGAACGTTTAACAACCATTGTGCGTTCACAAAGAACAGTTCCCGGGGCGCTTATCCCGGTTTTACAAACAGCCCAAAATCTATTTGGCTACCTTCCCGAAAAAGCACTCCGCATTATTAGTAAAGAATTAAAAAAACCTTACAGCGAGGTTGCCGGGGTGGTTGGTTTTTACTCTTATTTTTCAACAGTCCCCAAAGGCGAGCATACTATCAGAGTTTGCCTGGGTACTGCCTGTTATGTACGTGGCGGACAAGATGTTTTACGTGCCTTGAAAAACGAACTCGATATAGTTGTTGGCGGTACTACGCCCGATCGAAAATTTTCACTTGAAGTAGGCCGTTGTTTTGGGGCATGCGGACTGGCGCCTGTTGTTATGGTTGGCGACCAGACTTTTCAGCGTGTAAAGCCTAACAAAGTTGGCGAAATACTGAAAAGCTTCGAATAATTTCTTCTCATTCATTTTTACCAGTTACGGCCCTAACCAGGCTTATTGTTCATTTCGCAAATGATAACAAAATGAGTACACAAAATAAATTTACTTCACCCGGAGAATTCGATAATTATTCCGGTAAACTAACTGAAGAATACAAAGATACCAACAACCAGGCTGATGAAATAATACAGGTTTGTACCGGTGGTGGCTGTATTGCTTGCGGGTCGCTCAATGTTCATTCTGAATTGAAGGCTAACCTCGAAAAACGGGGAATCGACAAGCGGTTCATCATTAAAACTACCGGATGTATGGGGCCATGTTCCAAAGGGCCGGTAATAATGATGAAAAAATCAGGCGTTTTCTACGAAAATGTTCAGCTTGCCGATATCGACGAACTTGTAGAGCAGCACCTTTTAAATGACAAACCGGTTGAACGCCTGCTTTATCATTCCGATGAAGATGGCAAACCCATAGCCAACACCAACGACATCAAGCTTTTTAACCGCCAGCGGAAAATTGTTTTACGACGCTGTGGAAATATCGACCCCACGAACATTAACGATTATATCGAGGCTGGTGGCTATGCTTCATTACGTAAAGTGTTAACCGATTATTCACCCGACCGTGTGATTGATGAGATGAAAAAATCGGGATTGCGGGGTCGTGGTGGTGCCGGATTTCCAACCTGGATGAAATGGAGTTTTGCCAAGAAAGAAAAGGCCGATCAAAAATATATGCTTTGCAATGCCGACGAAGGCGACCCCGGAGCCTACATGGATCGCAGTACGCTCGAAGGCGACCCTCATAGTGTGGTTGAAGGCATGGTCATTGGTGGATATACCATTGGGGCTACCCGCGGTTTTGTTTATGTACGCGCCGAATACCCGCTGGCCATCGAACGCCTGGCGAAGGCCATAGACGATGCCCGCGAAATGGGGCTCATTGGCAAAAACATCCTGGGTACAGGTGTCGATTTTGAACTTGATATACGCATGGGGTCCGGTGCTTTTGTATGTGGTGAAGAAACGGCACTGATGGCATCGATTGAAGGCAAGCGCGGAGAACCACGTCCTCGTCCGCCATTTCCTACTACTGCCGGACTTTGGGGCAAACCTACCGTGCTGAACAACGTGGAGACATTGGCAAACATCAATGCGATTATTGATAAAGGTGGTGACTGGTTTGCACAATATGGAACAGGTAAAAGCCG
>JAQICD010000007.1 GCA_027858715.1 Prolixibacteraceae bacterium | reverse complement strand
TGTTCAAAACCTTTCAACGCTTTTGAAATACTCGATTTTGCCGTTTGCAACTCAATTGGGACACTTATTCCATAACCATCATCGTAAACCGTAACCGCAAGCGGAACCTGCATAACAGCTGCCGCGTTGATGGTTTCGAAGAACATTCCTTCGGACGTACTGGCGTCGCCAATGGTTCCAAAAGCAACTTCGTTACCGGTAACATTTGTTGCGTTGGCTTTTTTCAATTGCGAATCGTGACGCGCCATTTTTGAAGCCTGTGCCAAACCAAGCAACCGGGGCATTTGTCCACCTGTCGATGAAATATCTGACGCTGAGTTATATTGTTTTGCAAGATTTTCGATTTTCCCGTCAGAATTAATATTGGTCGTACAAAAATGATTGTTAAAATTGCGACCACCGGTCGATGGGTTAAATTCCACATCGGTATCCCCATAAATCATGGCAAAAAACTCTTCAGGCTGAAGCAAGCCAAGAGAAAGCATAAATGTTTGGTCGCGGTAGTAACCCGAGCGCCAGTCGCCTTTACGAAAAGTGCGTGCCATTGCAACCTGTGCAACTTCTTTACCATCGCCAAAAATTCCAAAATGTGCACGCCCATTATGTACTTCCCTTCTACCCAACAAACTTAAACGCCGGCTCAAAAAGGCCGTGTAATAGTCATTTAAAATTTGCCTTTTCTCCTGTTTGGTAGTTACAACATTAATTTCTTCTAAATACATGTAAAGTCGATTTAAGGTTAACCCATTTTCAATCCAGATTTTCCGGAAAAACCTTAACCTTTTTCTAATTACTTAAACAAGATAATAAAAGATTTGTTTGTCTTTTTTAGTTAAAAATCGTTACCATTGCAAATAAAACAACAATATCTATGAGTTGCACAGGATGCCAATATAATCCCGAAACCTTGGTACAACATTGAAAAGGATAAAACACGTACCAATTTTGTATTGAGCGTTGATAAGGTAAAAGAAATCATCAATCTAAACAAGCGAGGCACAAAACATCGAAAACAAAATTTTCACACTGCGTGGTGTACAGGTGATGCTGGATAAAAGCACTTTCCTGCATACGCGAAAAGGAAAAATTCTTCCTGTAGACTATACACTTGATAAATTAGAAACATTACTAAATCCAGTCCATTTTTTTCGAATCAACCGGAAGTATTTGGTACATATTGATGCCATCTCGAACATGGTAGCTTACTCGCGAGGGAGGATAAAGCTGGAACTTGACCCTAAAGCTAACGATGAGTTCGAAACAATTGTGAGTATTGACCGATCTGCAAAATTCAAAACATGGCTAAATAGTTAACAGGAGAACATTCATCATTGTCCGGTCATAAATAATAAGCCAATTCTTTATAAATAGATTTCCACCACTAATTATTTCTTTCGATTATAGCATAAGATTAATCATTCCGAAGTGACGATACAATATTAAGATTATTGAAATTCGTTATTGAAATTAATGAAATCCAAATCAAACCGTTTATTGTAATTCCTATTATTAGAAGCAGGGGCAATTTCAACCCTGCACCGCCTACATGCCCAACCACGGCAGGATAAACGGCTAAAATGGCCGAAATAAAGCCGGCAACTATCCCATACAACAACAATATTGAAAATTCGTATATAATTATTTTCAGCACATCACGCTGTTGATAGCCCAGGGCAAACAGGGTGGCAAACTCCCCTCTTCGGTCTATCATCACTCTTAACAATACAATGGCAAGTCCGATTGTACCAATAAAAAGACCCAAACCGCCTAAAATCATAAATATCGACAAGTAAGTATTTTCAACAGATTTAAACATTGCTAATCTTTCGGCGGTTTTTGACATTACCCATCCTTTATCCCTGAAAGCCAACCTCATTTCCTCAGCAATTTTTTCACTTTTCGCCTGTTTTCCTTCAATTAAAAAAACATTTGAGCCATTTATCGATGGAAAATGCTTTAGCATATTTTCTTTGCTTATTAAAACATTACCCTGGAAAACGGAGGCTGCAGTACCAC
>JAQICD010000267.1 GCA_027858715.1 Prolixibacteraceae bacterium | reverse complement strand
TGGTTCTACTTTTCGTCGGCGAGCCGCCCATTTGGTATGGTGAGCCTGTTTCCGGACACAAAAATTGATGGGGCATGGAAAAGTGGTTACCGTTACGATGTTGATACCGTGCGTTGTTTCAGCCACATACACGAATGGCAGCTTTCGGGCGTAGCCGTAATGCCTGTAAGTTTTACCAACAAAAATATGCCCGATGTTTTCACCGATTGGTCGTCGAAATTTTCACACGATAACGAAACAGTTAAACCCGGTTACCATTCTGTTCTGCTTGAACGTTACCAAATTGAAGCTGAATTAACCGCTACCAACCGTGTGGGCGTACACCGATATCATTTTCCTGAGAATTCAAAACGAGGACTGGTGTTTCAACTTTCGGAACAGTTAGGCCCTTCAGAACTTATGGAAGGCGGGTTTCAGCAGGTTTCCGAAACAGAAATCGAAGGTTTTATGGTGAACAGCCCTACCTGGCGACGTCCCCAACCTACCCCGGTTTACTTTTACGCACAATTCAACCAACCAATCAAGAACATTCATCTTTTAACCAATAACGTAATATCCACTTCTAAAAAATGGAAAGGTACCGACGGAAATATCCTGGTTGAATTCGATGAAAATCAAACAAGAACACTAATGATGAATGTGGGCGTTTCGTTTACCAGCGAGGAGGGAGCACGCCTCAACCTCGAAAGTGAAAAGCCCGGTTGGGACTTTGACCAAACCGTTGCCGATGCCCAAAACCATTGGAACAACATGCTTTCGCGCATCGAAACTGAAGGCGGAACAACACAACAACAAGGCCGCTTTTACACCGACTTGTTCCATGCCATCATGGGCCGACGCATTATCAACGATGCCGACGGGAAGTATGCCGACATGACCGACTCCGAAAAAGTTATCCGCCAGCTTCCTTTAAATGAGAAAGGAAAACCCGGGTTCAACATGTATAATTCCGATGCCTTTTGGGGGGCACAGTGGACACTTAACACGCTGTGGCAACTGGTTTATCCTGAAGTTGCCGAAGAGTTCATCCTGTCGTTTTTAGAATATTACAAAAATGGCGGTTTAATACCACGCGGCCCATCAGGCGGTAACTACACCTTTGTGATGAACGGTGCATCGAGTACGCCTTTCTTTGTAAGTGCCTGGCAAAAAGGGATAAAAGGTTTCGATATCGAACTAGCATACGAAGGGCTGAAAAAGAACCACATGCCCGGCGGACTGATGAGTAAAGCAGGATATGAACACAACACATCGAAAGGAGCTGGTATCGAATACTATATGGAGAAAGGATACGTGCCCTACCCGCTTTCCGACACTATTTACGGAGCACATCAGGATGGTGCCGGCATCACCCTCGAAAATGCTTACCAGGACTGGTGCCTTGCACAACTTTCCAATGCTTTGGGTAAAAGCGATGATTATGAAACCTTCATGAACCGGTCGGAGAGCTTCAAAAATCTTTACAATTCAGAATTGGGCTATATGGTACCAAAAAATAAAAACGGAAACTGGAAACCCGACTTTGACCCGATGCACTACGATAATGGTTTCATTGAAGGAAACGGCGCCCAATTTACCTGGTTTGTTCCACACAATTTATCTGAGCTGTTCAAACTAATGGGCGGTGCCGATTCGGTTGTTAACCGTTTAAACCGCGAATTTGAGCTTACCCGCGAATATCGGTTCTGCAACGAACACCCTGAAAAAGAATCGGCTACAGTCCAAAAATATGTAAACAACCGTCGCACGTGGACCAATTATTCAAACCAGCCAGCCAGTCACCAGGCTTTCATTTTCAATCATGCCGGAGCACCCTGGCTCACCCAGTACTGGAGTCGCACGGTGGTTGATAGCGTGTTTACCCGTTCATCGCCCTACTTTGGATACCAGGGCGACGAAGACCAGGGTTTAATGGGATCGCTGGCAGTACTGATGAAAATTGGCCTTTTTCAAATGACAGGTGGTTGTGACGAAAACCCAAAATATGAAATCGGAAGCCCTGTTTTCGACAAGGTGACCATTTATTTACACCCCGGATATTACCAGGGAAAAACATTTGTAATTGAGGCTCAAAACAACAGCGCACATGCACCTTACATACAATCGGCAACATTAAATGGCAAGGTGCTGGACAAATGGTATATCCGTCATTCGGATATTGCAGCCGGTGCCCACCTCAAACTGATAATGGATGAAAACCCAAATAAAAATTGGGGACGAACAGAAAAGTAACTAGTAACTGGCAAATCCGCAAACAACTATGACAAAAAAACATTATATAAAAGCGCAAATAATTACCGGAACGGTTGTTTTTGTAATGATATTTCTCATCGGCATGGTGGTAAATAAACGGGCGTATCAGTATCCCTACAATGTTAAAGCTGATTATCAGTATG
>JAQICD010000255.1 GCA_027858715.1 Prolixibacteraceae bacterium | reverse complement strand
AACTACGACTCGGAACCTTCGCTTATTCATGGCGATTTATGGTCGGGCAACTACATGGATACGGATAATGGGCCAGCGTTTATCGACCCGGCGGCTTCGTATTGCGACCGCGAATTCGAGATGGGCATTATGACCATGTTTGGCGGCTTTTCGCAGCGCGTGTTCGATGCGTATAACGAGGCCTTTCCGCTGGATGATGGCTGGCGAGAGCGGAACCTGGTTTACCAGTTATATCATGTTTTAAACCACTACCTTATTTTTGGAGGAGCCTACAAGCAGCAGGCCATCGAAATTATGAGCCGATATTGAACATAACATACCGTTATATTTTAGACATGAGACTATAGACCTTATTAAATGTTATATGTACATTTCTAACATGCAAAAACCCCGATGATTTCTATGTCATCGGGGCTTTTTGCATTATAAAACCGAAAGATTTATTCTATTTCGAAATCTATAGTTGCGGAATTCAATCCTTCGCTGCTGACATTCAGCGTGAATTGTCCTTTGTTTTTGTTAGCCCTTACAATGGCAATGGCATTGCCCCGGGCGGTGCGTCGTGTATTGGTATTCATAAACGGTTCATGACTGGTTCTTGATCCGTTATCAACTGCCACGAGCTCTCCGTCGCCAATTACTTCAAATTCTAATAACTTATCGGTATTGGGTGAGTGCGTACCGTTTTCATCCTGCAATTCAACGCTTACGATAGCTACATCGTTCCAGTTATTTGTTAGCGCTTGTTTTGAAGCCGAAAGTGCAGTCTGAGATGCCGGGCCGGCTGTTTTCATTTCGTGGATGGCCACTTCTTCGCCGTTTATCCTGCCCACTGCTTTTATTGTGCCTTGCTGGTAAGTAAGCTGATACTTAACAGGTGAGTGGTTGGCAGGTCTTTTTTTGACACCCAGCGACTTGTCGTTAAGGAACAATTCAACTTCGTCGCAGTTGGTGTATATTTCGAGATGTGCCTCATCGTAGGTGTCAAAATCATTGGGTGTCCAGTCGTTTACCAACTCACCTTCGCCCAGGTGATATTCTCTTCTGAATATCTGTATCATTGGATTTTCCGACCACCAGCTTTCGCGCTCAAATGTTCGTGGTTTTGTAAAGCCTGCCCGGTCGAATAAACCAAAATCACGCGATATT
Organism: Prolixibacteraceae bacterium; assembly: GCA_027858715.1. Lineage (GTDB taxonomy): Bacteria > Bacteroidota > Bacteroidia > Bacteroidales > Prolixibacteraceae > Roseimarinus. The sequence goes on along the minus strand of JAQICD010000255.1, from coordinate 33,530 downwards.
TCCGGCCAGTCGGCTTCTCCCAGGTAATCGATTCCAGTCCATAAAAAATGACCCGAAATTTCGGGATTGTCTCTCCAGATGTGGTAAGCCTGGATAGTATGTCCGTTCTCGGTGCCAATTACTTTCCAGTTGGGATTATCTTTCGATGCTTGCAGTAATTCGTTTTCACGGTAGTTTTGTCCTACAACATCCATCATTGCGGCAAAGCCATTCTGATATACCCTTGCCTGATTCGGACGGAAAAGCCCCATTGTAACCGGCCGTGTGCCATCCAGTTCGTGAACCAGTTCCTGTTGCATCTTGTATGTTTCAAATCCTTTATCGTTGTTGAGGTTGTCGCGAATTTCATTGCCAATACTGATCATGAAAATTGACGGGTGATTTCTGTCGCGCATAACAATCGAACGGGTATCTTTTTCCCACCATTCATCAAAATAGTGCTGGTAACCATAATCGCCATGATTTTTCTTTGCTCTCCATGTATCAAATGTTTCATTCATAACAAAAAAGCCCATCTGGTCGCATAAATCCAGGAATTCGGGTGCAACGGGGTTGTGTGCTGTTCTGATGGCATTGATACCTATATTTTGAAGTTGTTTGAGCCTTTCTTTCCATATGTTTAACGGAACGGCTGCACCAACCGCGCCTCCACCATGATGCAGGCAAACCCCTTTGAGTCTTATATTTTCTCCATTGAGATAAAACCCATTATCGGCATCAAACCTGAATGTTCGAATACCAAAATTAGTGTTCAGGTTATCTTTAATTGTGCTGTTTGCAACTATTTCAGTATGGGCGGTATATAAAACAGTATTGTCGAGCGACCACAAATTTGGGTTTTCTACTGCAATTAGCTGTTCGAAAATGTCGGAGGAATTGGCCGGTAACTTAACAGTTATACTGTCGGATGCTGTTGTGCTTCCATCGGGTGATTTCAAAAGGGTAGTAAGCGTAAAATCTTTATTTTCATCGCTTGTATTAACGATATTTGTTTGGATTTTTACAGTAGCTTTTTCTTTTGATACCTCTGGAGTAGTTACAAATACACCCCAGTTATCGATATGGATATCGTTTTTTGCAATTAAACGCACATTGCGGTAAATACCAGCCCCGGTGTACCATCTCGATGCTGGTTGTTTTGAGTTGTCGAGTCGAACGGCAATGGTATTGTCTTTTCCGAATTGAAGATGGTCGGTAAGGTCGTATTCAAGACTTACATATCCGTTTGGACGATGGCCAAGGTGTTCTCCATTGATGTAAACATCGCTGTTTGCCATCAGTCCGTCAAAATGAATAAACACCTTTCTGTTTTCGAAAGCGGTTGGAACATAAAATGTTTTGCGGTACCAACCTATGCCGGACGGAAGGTATCCGCCACCACGACCGGTTGAGTTATTTTGGTCAAATTCACCTTCGATGCTCCAGTCGTGAGGTACATTTAAACTTCGCCAGCTTTTATCATTAAAACCAGCCTCTGCAGCACTTTCAGGGTCTTCCTGAATGAATTTCCAGTTTTCGTTAAACGATTCGGTAATTCTTGTTTCAGGATAATCTTTTTGTTCTCTTTCATCCTGGCATGCGATCATTGTAAAAATGGCAGCCAGTATGACTAAGAAAAATGGTTGTATTTGTTTCATCGTATAAAGATTTAGAATATTTACTTGTTGTATTGCCAAAATTAACATTTTACATAAAGCGTACAAAGAAGGGTGTAAAGAATAATGATTTGATTTTCTATATTCAAACCAGTTTTCAATAGATATTGAATTATTTTTGTACGGTCGGGTTATAGAAAAATACTATTTTAGGGAACTTATTTATTCAATATTTTTTTTAAAATCTAACTTGTATTTTATGAAACTTTACATTCTTTTATTGCCCCTTTTATTGTGTGCTTATAATGCGAAATCTCAGCAGCATGTAATTGAAAGCCCCGATGGAAAGTTGAATTTATCTGTATTTTTAACCGGAAATGGAAAGCCTGCTTATTCAGTTAGATATGATAATGCTGTTATGCTTGAGAATTCGCCCCTGGGACTGATTACTAATGTTGCAGATTTCAGTAACGAAATGCAAGTTATCAAGAGTGAGAAAGAAACTATTGAGAAAAGTTATGAGCAAGATCGAATAAAAAGATCTAATATATCATACAACGCAAATGAATTGAGAGTGGTTTTTGCCAATAACCAAAACATGCATATTGAAATTGTATTCAGGGTGAGTAACAACGATATCGGGTTTCGGTATAACCTGCCTCAGTTTGGCGAAACAAGCTGTTGTATTGTTGAAAAGGAAATCACCGGGTTTAATTTTCCGGACGATGCAACAACATTTTTAACTCCACAGGCCACACCCGGGATGGGATGGAAAAGAACCAAGCCCAGTTATGAGGAAGAATATGTTCCGGATGAGCCTGTAGGCACTTCGTCGAAATACGGAGTAGGTTACACATTTCCTGCACTTTTTCATATTGGCGAAAATGGTTGGGTACTTGTGTCTGAAACGGGCGTAAGTAGTGAGTATTGTGGTTCGCGTTTAAGCGAAGGAACAGATGACGGGGTCTTTTCTCTTGTCTTTCCACAAGCGGGCGAAAATAATGGATTCGGCAGCGTTTCACCTGCACTTGCTTTGCCGGGGGCAACTCCATGGAGAACAATTACTGTTGCTAATAATCTAAAACCAATTGTTGAAACCACCATACCTTTTGACTTGGTCGAACCTTTATATGAACCATCACAGGAATTCAAATACGGACGATCAACCTGGAGCTGGATTATGTGGCAGGATAACAGTATGAATTACACCGATCAGGTTACTTATATAGATTTTGCTGCCGATATGGGGTATGAATATATATTGATTGATGCGCTTTGGGATGAGAATATTGGCTACGACCGGATGGAAGATCTTATTCGCTACGCGCAATCTAAAAACGTTGATGTTTTCTTGTGGTACAATTCAAATGGGTATTGGAACAATGCTCCCCAGGGGCCAAAGCATAAAATGGATAATGCTATTGCGAGAAAGCAGGAAATGAAGTGGCTTGAAAAAGTGGGGGTTAAAGGATTGAAAATTGACTTTTTCGGCGGCGACAAGCAGGAAACGATGAAACTTTACGAAGAAATTCTTTCTGATGCCAATGAATATGGTTTAATGATAATATATCACGGTTGCACACTTCCGAGAGGATGGGAGCGCATGTACCCCAATTTTGTTGGAAGCGAGGCAGTATTGGCATCTGAGAATCTTATTTTCACGCAGCATGCCAACGATACGGAAGCTTACAATGCCTGCTTGCATCCGTTCATTCGCAATACGGTTGGCAGTATGGAGTTTGGCCCGGTTCTGCTTAATAAGCGGCACAACAGAAATAACGATGGGGGCAGCGTACGTCGTACTTCCGATGTTTTTCAGCTGGCTACTGCTGTTTTGTTTCAAAGTCCGCTTCAGATGTTTGCCATAGCACCAAATAATATGAATGATGTACCCGATTTTGAAATCGACTATATGAAAAATGTACCAACTACCTGGGATGAAACAGTTTTTATTGATGGTTATCCGGGGAAATATTGTGTGCTGGCACGTCGAAATAATGATAAATGGTATGTGGTTGGTGTAAATGCTGAGGAAAACCCTAAGAAAATAAGATTAAACCTTCCGATGTTGGCTGGATCTGATGTTGTATTTTATTCTGACAAAGAAGATCTTAGTCCGCAGATGCAACAAATGGAAATTGAAAAATCAGGAGAATTTGATGTGATTATACAATCTGGGGGAGGTATGATATTGACTAATAAATAATAAATTTGAACGAATGAAAAATTTACTTTTTTTATTGTTAATCTTGAGTTTGAGTGGCTGTGGGTTAAAGAACTCTAAGTCGTTAACTGAGGATGATATGTCGGCCTATTTGCTGGTGTATTTTAAAGACAATACCCATAGTTTGCATATGGCTGTTAGTAGCGATGGTTATACATTTTCAGCGGTTAACAATGGCGATCCGGTAGTGGCCGGCGACACTATTGCCGGGCAAAAAGGAATACGCGATCCGCACATTACACGCGGACCTGACGGTGCTTTTTATGTTGCAATGACCGACTTGCATATTTTTGGAATGCAGGAAGGTTTGAGAGACACACAGTGGGAGCGTCCACAGGAAGAGTACGACTGGGGAAATAACCGGGGTTTTGTGTTGATGAAATCGTACGACTTGGTAAACTGGACTCACAGCAGAGTGTATATCGAAGAAGCTTTCCCGAAATTGGATGTTGGATGCGCCTGGGCGCCACAAACCATTTACGATCCGGCAGAAGATAAAATGATGCTTTATTTTACGATGCGTATAGGTCATGGCAAAACCAAATTATACTATGCTTACACCGACAACGATTTTACCCGCTTGGTATCTGAACCAACGAACTTATTCGAGTTTCCTGATCCTGAAATTCAAATATTGGATGCCGATATCACACCTCTTCCCGATGGGCGTTATTGCATGATGTACGTGTCTCAGGAAGGGTCGACCGGAATTAAAATGGCTTTTTCGGATAAAATTAACAGCGGTTATGTATATGACGATCGTTGGGTTGATTTCGAACGAGGCGCATGTGAAGCACCTAATGTGTGGAAAAGAATTGGCGAAGATAAATGGGTGCTGATGTATGATATCTTTAGCATCAGGCCGCACAATTTTGGGTTCGCCGAAACCACCGATTTCGAAACTTTTGAGAATCTGGGGCACTTTAGCGATGGTGCGATGAACGCAACAAACTTTTCGTCACCAAAGCATGGTGCTGTTATTCAATTAACGGAAGAAGAAAAACAGCGTTTGGTTGAGTTTTGGGATTGAAAAACATTTGTTTCAGAGAATGGCAATGGAGGCGACTTTATCACCTCCATTGCCATTCTACTAAATTCAGATCACATGCTGGTGTTAGAACTTACCCAAAAAATTCAATCTAATTGTTAGTGTTATTTATTTCGTTATTGCTTTCAACAACAAGCATGTACATTCCTTTTTCAGGTATATAAATGTTTACCTCCAGTATTTCTCCCATCCACGAGGGGTCGAGCCAGGCACCCGCGCCAATCCATGCGTTTTCAGTGCTGAGTTTACTAATCTGAACATCCTCGGGTAATGGGGTGCTGGAAATTTTGTAGCCGTTGATATACCATTTAATTGAGTCGTAGGTGAGTACACTTACAAAGTGCTGAGATGCGCCCGGGGTGGCTTCTAGTCCTTCGGCATTAACTGAGGTGTCGGTGCCGACTTCAGTGCGGCTTGCGTCTTCGGATCGTGTTGGTTGCATCCAGTAACATCTGGGCATCTATGCCTTCGCTTGAGAAGGTAATATTTCTATTGGGGAATTCATTATCCATTCCATTAAAATATTGGGCGTATGAACCCATTCCATTTGGCGCTTTTTTAAAAGACTTTTTTTATTTCAGTGGATAAACTCCTTCGTAGTTTACTTTCAATATATTTCCATTGGCATCGAAATTTAAACTATCAATGTATAGTTGTCTTAGAACATATTCTTCATCCTGGGGATGAATCTGATGGTAAAGAATGTAATCCTGTTCCTTATTTGTGAAAATACTATGATGGCCGGGGCCGTAAACAGTGCTGTCGGGTGTTGTTTTGGTTATGGGGCTATACAGCCCTTCCGTCCACGGACCATAGGGCGAATTGCTGGTCGAGTACCTGATTTTGTATGTGTGGTCAATCGCTTTACCGTCGGAGTACATTAAGTAATATTGCTTGTTGCGCTTAATCATAAAAGCTCCTTCGAAAAAGTTGGGCGGAGTAATGTCTTTGGGTTCATTTAAAAAGGTGTGCATGTCGCTGTCTAGCTCAACGGCCATGCAGTGTCCGTTAACCCAGTTCCAACCCGATCCCCAGTACAGGTATATACTACCATCATCATCGATAAAACAGTTGGCATCGATATTATGCATGTGTTCGCCTATGGCATTGCCTTTTATAAGTGGCGAGTTGTCACTTTTCATGTTGCTCCACGGGCCTAATGGGTGATCGGCAGAGCCTGCCCATATTTCGCTGCCAACAGAAACGTACATGTAAAAACTGCCATCGTTACCCTTAACCACATCGGGAGCCCACACGTTGGCACCACGCGAGGTAGGGCTTGTGCAAGCTGCTTTTGTTGGCCAGTTCAGTTGTTGTTCTTCCCAAGTTACAAAATCGCTGGTTACAAAAACAGCCAAGTCGTTGCCTCCCCAGGGATCTTTTGTTGCATATATGTAATATTCTCCTTCGTGTTCAACAATAACAGGATCGGCGGCGTAGTAGCCGTCAAATAATGGCTGTTTAACTTTTAATTCTGTTTTGGAACTTGTGCATGCTGTAGTTAGTACTATAAGCATCATCAATGACAGTGTTTGAATAGATGTTTTCATCATATTTTATCCTTATTTAGTGTTCTTTTGAAACAAAGATAATATTCTGGCAAATATAAAAAGTGTGGTGATAAAGAGACTTGGTATTCTTGGTAGAATTCCAGTAATAATGCACAATATTCTACCTAAAATATCCAATTGTTATCGCTAAAACCATTCTGATTAAATATTTTTGAGCCGATTATTACTGAATCAGTTTTTAATGTAGATAGTTATGACGAGAATCATCCCATTATTTTTGAATAGAGAGCGAATTAAACGAACGTTTAACTGGCTAATGTTGTTAACCTTAATGCTTTTTGCAGTTAGTTTTAATGCTTATTCGCAAAGTTGGCGTGCCGGTATTCACGATCCATCGAGTATTGTTAAGTGCAAAGATAAGTACTGGGTGTTTGGAACGGGCGATGGAATACATGCCATGTATTCAACCGACTTAGTAACCTGGTCGCAAGGGCCTTCACCGTTTACTAAAACCGATTTTCCCGATTGGATAAATAATTATGTGGGAGGGGCTACAAATACTAGTGGGCAAAAGGTTTTTAGTGGTAATTTCTGGGCACCCGATATCATCTATATGAACAACCAGTACTATTTGTATTATTCATGCTCGGAGTGGGGAACTATGACTTCAACCATCGGTTGTGTTACCAATAAAACCCTTGACCCGGACGACCCCAATTACGAGTGGGTTGATGTTGGATTCCTTGGAATTTGGTCGTACCAGTACGGTTTGGCGCTTAATGCCATCGATCCGGCAATTACACGCGGTAATGATGGCAAGATATGGATGGTATATGGTTCGTTTAACGAAGAGGGAATTGTTATAACCGAGCTTGATTCTATTAGCGGAAAACCAAAAACATATGCTGGTAATTTGCCGGGAAAATCAATTGCAAACTCGTGGACAGGCCCCCGGGCAAACGATTATGCCGAAGGAGAAGGAGCCTGCATGATATATCGTGACGGGTATTATTATTTGTTTTACAATAAGGGTGGATGCTGCGCCGGTATTAACAGTTCATATTACGTAGTAATGGGGCGTTCCACTTCGCCTAAAGGTCCTTTTTTCGATAAAGATGGCAGTTTTATGCGAAAAAGTGGGACTAAAAGTGGTGGCACAGTGGTTTTTAGACACGACGATTCACGTGGGAACGACGATCGGTATTATGGTCCGGGACACATTGGTGTTTATCGGGAAGATGGTGTCGATTATGTTTCGTTTCATTATTACGATCCCAATTGGCCTTATCCGGGGCAGCCGGCAGGCGGACCAACTTTAGGCCTTGCAAAACTTGAGTGGGGTGAAGATGGTTGGCCATCAATATCGATGGATTTTGTTGAAGAAGGGGTTTATACCCTGAAAAATGCCAACAGCAATAAAATGCTCGATGTGCAATCGCATCAGGCTGTTAATAATGCACTTACTTACCAATATTCGTATAACGATAACTACGATTCACAAAAGTGGTTGTTCGAACCCCTTGGAACCGGCGAATATACCATTCGGAATTTTGCCGATACTACATTATACCTCGAAGCTGCCGGTGCCAATAACGATGATTACTTACGTTTAACTTCAAACTATACAGGCGCGGTAAATCAAAAATTCCGAACCGTAAAGGCCATTAACGACAAAACCATTATTTATCCATCGAAAAGCGATAAGCTGATTGAAATACCATATGCCTACACTACCGATTACCAGGTGAAGCTTTGGGTGAACACCAATCACGATTGCCAGCGATGGCTTTTAACTGAACACGACGTGTCGGTTTCTGCATCACATAGTCAATCTTTAGATATTGAAATAGCACCCAATCCTGTTAATAATTACCTATTTGTTAACGGGGCTGAATCGATGCATCTGACTATTTATAACCTGAGTGGAAATAAATTATTGTCGAAAAGGGTTGAGCATGAAAACGAAAAGATTGATGTAAGTGAGTTAGTTGCTGCACCGTATATTTTACAAATAATAAGCAATGATGAATTATTCATTAAGAAATTCATTAAGGAATAAGCATCTTTGATTTTTGTGCCGCAAATGCTAAATGCTCAGCCAAGATTAATATTTAACTAAATACAATGCAGGATAGAACACCTCAAAAAGAACTCGAAAATCGAATGGCCAATTTTTGTCGTTTGATGGATGTGCAACACCCTCAATGGCAAATGGCTGTGGTTTTTAGTAAGATTAACCTGTTGTATTTTATTGGGTCGATGCCCGAGGGTATGCTTATTATTGAGCGAGATAATAAAGCGATTTTGTGGGCACGGCGTAGCTACGAGCGTACGGTTCTTGAATCGGAATTTCCCGATATTAAACCGATGATGAGTTATCGTGATGCAGCTCAGGCATACGGTAAACTACCTGAAAATATTTATTTAGAGACTGAATTTGTTCCCCTGGCTATGTTTCAACGTTTTCAGAAGCATTTCTCTTTTAAGCAATATCAATCGCTCGATTTTCAAATTGCCCAAACACGAGCCGTAAAAAGTGAATGGGAGCTTGGCTATATGAAACAAGCCGGAAGAATTCATCAGCGTGTGTTGGAAGAATGTGTGCCCGAAATGCTGCATGAAGGAATAACTGAGGCCGATTTGGTTGCCGATTTGTACCGGGTGATGGTGAAAGAAGGACACCAGGGCGCTGCACGCTTTGCCATGCACGATACCGAGGTGACAGTAGCCCAGTTGAGTTTTGGCGATAATTCATTGTTCCCTACAAATTTCGATGGCCCGGGCGGGCAACGTGGCTTGAACGCGGCCATGCCGGGTTTGGGAAGCCGCGACCGGAAACTTAAAAAGGGAGATTTGGTATTTATCGATATGGGATTGGGCGTGAATGGATACCATTCGGATAAAACGATGACTTATATGTTTGGCAAAAAACTGCCCGACGAGGCTTTGGAAGTTCATCAACAATGCGTTGATATTCAAAACCGGGTGGCAGAAATGCTCAAGCCCGGCAATATTGCCGAAGACATTTACGAAACGGTGATGGGTGAATTGAGCGACGATTTTCAACATAACTTTATGGGATACGGAAGTCGAAAGGTGAAATTTTTAGGTCATGGCATTGGCCTCACTGTCGATGAATACCCGGTTATAGCCAAAGGTTTTAAAACGCCACTTGAACAGAATATGGTATTTGCCGTAGAACCTAAAAAGGGTATTGAAGGTGTTGGCATGGTAGGTGTTGAAGATTCATATATTGTGACACCCACCGGGGGGCAATGCATTACTGGTGATAGCGAAGGATTAATTTTTGTGAAATAACCTATTTTACAACGCCTTGAAGTTTTTTAAAATCACCCACCATTTCAAGTCCTGCAATATTTGTGCTGTCAATAAAAACAACATGGTCATTTTGATCCGTCATTGTAATTTTTATTAAAGCATCAATGCTCTCAGGGATTCTGCGATCCATTGAGCCTTTATCGGGAGCTTTCAATAAACCGGTATTGTTCGATATGGCCTCTATAATAAAGGAGTTTTTCCGGTTGTCAATTTTTATTTTTACTACGTTTGAATCGTCAATTTTCAGTGTCAGCTTAGAGTTTCTGTATGTGGCAAAGCGATGTATTTCGTTGTTGTGATAAAAAAAGCCCAAAAAGCCTGTGAATGACTTACCCAACCATGGTATGTCGGCTATTGAAAGCATAAATGAACTGGTCGAATCGGTAAAATTATTGCTTTGCATCCATATCCATGCTGAAGGCATACTATTTCCCCAGTCCTTTTCGATGTATCCATTGCCTTTGTTGAAATCAAACAACTCATTATTTACCAACAGTTCACCCTTTAGGCTATGAGTAAGACTTATAACACCATGATAACATTGCATGAACGGAACAAACCGATACCAGCCCATTATCCCGGGATTCATAAAACTGTTGGATTTATAATCAACCAAATCGAACATTTCTACTTTTCCTGAAATTTGAGAAATACTGTCTTTTAAATTAAGAATGATCTTGTTTTTTGAAAAGTAGTTGTCTGCTATTTTAATGGCAAAACCTTTTTTAGAGAATGAAAAATCAGTTATAGGATATGAATAATAATTGGTTTGAGCAGTAATGCCATCAATTAATTGAATGAATGCATGCTTATCTTTGCCGTCTTTAGATAATGATATTCCTGGTATTACGCTCATTATGTGTGATCCATCTTTCGATACCATTTTGAAATACCAGCCTTCAAAATATTTCTTTTTTTGTTTATTTCCCTGGAAAATTGTTGTATTCCCCATCTTTTTAAGATTATACAAAGGTATGAACTTGTGCTGCGAAAATTCAATTTCTTTTTCAAGCTGTTGTCCTTGTGTAGAGACTATAGTAAAGCAAAAAAACAGGCTTAATGCAATGGCAAGAATCCGGATGTTATTCATGTTTGTTAATATAAACAAATTTTGTATGCTTTTGAAAGTTTTTTTAATATGCAAAAATATTTTTAATGAGGCAAACTGTTTCTTATGGTCTTATCCAAAGGTGATTTCGTTTTTAAAATATGTAACGACACCAGCAAAACCGGATCGGGTGAAACATTTCACTGGCGACTGGCTTGCGCATCGGTCAGGGATCGTAGCGGTAATCTGGCGCTTCTTATACAGCCCAATGCCGTTAGGTATGGTTCAATATTGTAGCATATAGTTTTAACCATAGGATGATGAATTGTATTTGCTCAAAGATCCGCCAGTTATCGGACATGTTACACAAATTAATGCGGATTTGTATTGCCTTGCGGCAACTAAAGTTCCTGTTGTAACCACCTTATGCACTATCATCTGGCACACTAGCCCTCCTTCGCGTGATTCCGATGTATATGGAACAACCTGAAACCTTTAACTTGAAACCCCCAAATATTCGATCATAAAAAAAGACTGCCTCGTTGTATCGGGCAGCCTTTTGTGTTTCATTTAAATAGCAAGTTTAGAATTTGAAGTATTCTTTTGCGTTATTATAACTGATATCTTGTACAATTTTACCCACAAGATCGAAATCTTTTGGTATCTCTCCGTTTTCCATGTCGTCGCCAAAAAGGTTACACATGATGCGGCGGAAATATTCGTGACGAGGGAACGACAGGAAGCTGCGTGAGTCAGTTAGCATACCTACAAACTTGCTGATTAATCCAAGTGACGATAGCGAATTCATTTGCTCGATCATTCCGATTTTTTGATCGAGAAACCACCAGCCTGAGCCAAACTGAATTTTGCCTGCAACGGGGCCTTTGTTGAAGTTGCCCAACATGGTGGCAATTACTTCGTTGTCGCTTGGGTTGAGGTTGTAAATAATGGTTTTAGGAAGCTTATCTTCCATTTCGAGTGTGTTCAGGAATTTCGACATCGATTTGGCAACATCGAATGTGCCAATTGAGTCGAAGCCGGTGTCGGGTCCCAGCTTTTCGAACATACGTGTGTTGTTGTTTCGAAGTGCTCCGTAATGGAGTTGTTGTGCCCATCCGCGGGCATGATCCATTTTGGCACCTTCGAGCAGCATGAACGATTTGAACTTGCGAAGTTCCAATCCGTCCGGTTCGTTTCCGCCACGTACTTTACTGAAAATATTGTCGATTTCAGTTTTAGTGAAATCATCAGCATAAATTTCTTCTATACCATGATCTGAAATGCGGCATCCTGTTTCGTGGAAGAAATCGTGACGTTTTTGAAGTGCTTTTATTAGTGCATCAACAGAATTGATATCGATATCGGCTACTTCGCTAAGTTTATCAAGATATTCGTTGTAAGCTTTGGCATTGTCGGCGTTCATCGCTTTGTCGGGTCTCCATGTTGGGAGTGCTTTAAAACCCGGATTTTGTCCGGCAACCTGTTTATGATATTTCAGATCGTCAACCGGATCGTCGGTGGTGCAAAGGGTATCTACTTTCATTCGTATAAGCAGGCTGTGTACCGAAAAATCAGGCTGTTGAAGCATACTCTCCGTTTTGTCGAAAATTGCTTTGGCCGACGATGGGTTCAGTAAATCGTTGATGCCGAAGTAACGTTGCAATTCCATGTGTGTCCAGTGGTACAATGGATTGCGCAAAGTGTAGGGGACGGTCTCGGCCCATTTTTCAAACTTCTCATAATCAGATGCCTTGCCGGTTGTCAATTTTTCGTCGATACCGTTGGCACGCATGGCACGCCATTTATAGTGGTCGCCGTATAGCCATATTTGTGTGAGGTTTTTAAAGTTCACATTTCCGGCAATTTCGTGTGGCGGTAAATGGTTATGGTAGTCGATAATAGGCATGTCCTTAGCATACTCGTGGTAAAGTCGTTCAGCCGATTTTGAATTCAGCATGAAGTTTTCATCCATAAAGTTTTTCATAACAGTATCCTTTTAATTTTTATGTTGTGTTATTTATCTGTTGATTCTCTGATGATTAATTTTGGTTTGAGCGTTGTTTTTTTGTGAATGTATTCGTTTTTAGCTTCAATTTCTTCAAGCAAAAGCTTGGCAGTTGCACGTCCCATTTCTTCGCTGAATTGATCAACTGTAGTTAGTTTGGGGCTTATCAGTTCTGCGAAAGGTTCGTTTGAATAGCCGGCAATCATAATATCTTCAGGTATTTTGTAGCCTGCTTCCTGCAAGCCCTGTATAACGCCCATTGCCATATAGTCTGATGCCGAAAAAATTGCATCGGGCATGTTGTTTTTATTTTTTTCGATAAATGGCCTGATAAAATCCAGTGCCGAATCAAGTGTTATCGATCCTTCGAAGCATGTCATGGCTTTAGGATTTATACCAGCTTCTTCCAGTGCTTTTTTATATCCGTTGTATCGGTTTTGATAAATGTTTGAACTGCGAGGGCCACCAATCCACGCAATGGTTTTTGCACCTTTAGCCAATATGTGTTTTGTTAAGTCGTACGAACCCGAAACATCATCGTTCTCAACCATACTTACATCAAGTTCGTCGGCAATCCTGTCGAACATTACAAGGGGGATGTGATGAGACAGAACTCTTTCGAGGTGAGCGAAAGTTTTAGTCTCAATTGATATAGAAATTAAAACACCGCCAACGCGATTGGCTATAAGTGTGTTGATGTTTTCGTTTTCTTTTTCAATGCTTTCCTCCGACTGACAAATAATTAAATTGTATCCTGCCGGATTTAAAACACTTTCAACACCGGTAATAACATTCGAAAAAAAGTGCCTGTTGATACGTGGTACAATCATGCCAACAGTTGTGGCTCTTCCTTTGCGCAAACTGGCGGCTATACTATTGGGTTGATAATTAAGTTTTTTTGCAGTGTTTTGAACCAGCTCTTTGGTACTTTGTTTAATTTTTGGATGATCGTTTAAAGCCCTTGAAACCGTTGATGCTGTTATGTTTAGTTCTTTGGCAATATCTTGTATGGTAACTTGTTTTTTCGACATTATAATGTATAACATTTGGATACTCAGCAAATATAAAAAATTAAATGCAAACGTTTGCATTCTGTGTTTATTTTTTTAAATTTGTCAAAAATTAAAATCAAAAATTTATCTGAATACTATGAGTAAAGTAGTGACTTTTGGTGAAGTGATGTTGCGACTGGCAACACCTGAATTTCTTCGTTTTGATCAAGTGGATAACTTTTCGGCAACCTTTGGTGGTGGCGAGGCTAATGTGGCAGTATCGCTTGCTAACTATGGCGTTGACGTAGATTTTGTTACCCGTTTACCTAAAAACGATATCGCACTGTCGTGCATGAAAGACTTGCGTAAATTCGGTGTAGGAACTGATAAAATTGTGTGGGGTGGAGAGCGCCTCGGGATTTATTTTCTCGAAAGTGGTGCGGTAAGTCGTGGTAGTAAAGTGGTTTACGACCGTGCTCATTCTTCGGTTTCCGAAATCAAAACAGGGATGATCGACTGGGATAAAGTATTTGAAGGGGTTAGCTGGTTTCACTGGACTGGTATTACACCTGCTATTTCGCAAGGTGCTGCCGATGTTTGCCTCGAAGCAATTAAGGCTGCCAATGCTAAAGGAATTACCGTTTCAACCGATTTGAATTACCGCAAAAACTTGTGGAAATACGGAAAAACAGCCAGTGAGGTTATGCCTGAGTTGGTTGCTGGTTGTGATGTGATTCTGGGTAATGAAGAAGATGCTGAGAAGGTATTGGGCATTGAGACCGAAGGTGTTGATGTAACAGCCGGCGAAGTTACTGGTGCTGCTTACGAATCGGTTTCGAAACAAATAATGGAGCAATTTCCACGTTGTAAAAAAGTAATTACAACCCTGCGTGGATCCATCAGTGCAAGTCACAACAGCTGGTCGGGAGTGCTTTGGGACGGTAAAAAGTTATACGAAGCTGCAACCTACCAGATTACACACATTGTTGACCGTGTTGGTGGTGGCGATTCATTTATGGGCGGATTAATTTACGGATTATTGATATGGCCCGAAGATGATCAGAAAGCATTGAACTTTGCTGTAGCTGCTTCGTGCCTGAAACATACAATTTACGGCGATTACAACCGTGTAAGTGTTGACGAAGTTACCAAACTGATGGAAGGCGACGCCTCCGGACGGGTAGCACGATAAACCCGGTTGAAACCGGGTGTCATTAGTCATTAGTAAATTAGTCATTAGTTGATTAGTCACTTGACCAACAACTAATAACTTAATCAATGACCAATGACCAATGACTATTGACTATTGACTCAATGACTAATGACTAATGACTCAATTTACCAATATACTAATGACGAAATAAAATGGCAAAATATTCGAGAATAGAAGTTTTTCTGAAAATGAAAGAAACCGGAATGGTACCTCTGTACTACAATTCCGATGCAGATAAATGTAAAAAAGTAGTAAAGGCTTGTTACGATGGTGGAGCGCGTACTTTTGAGTTTACAAATCGAGGCGATTTTGCGCACGAGGTATTTGCTGAACTGTCGAAGTACGCAAAAGCCGAACTTCCGGGCATGGCTATGGGGGTTGGCTCGGTAATCGATGCAGGAACTGCTTCGCTGTATATTCAGTTGGGCGCCGATTTTATTGTATCGCCACTTTTAAACCCTGAAATGGCTAAGGCATGTAACCGTCGCAAAGTTCTGTGGTCTCCTGGCTGTGGTTCTGTTTCTGAAATCAATCTGGCCGAAGAATTAGGCTCCGAGCTAATTAAAATATTCCCCGGCTCACAGGTTGGCGGACCTGCTTTTGTGAAAGCAGTGAAAGGTCCTTGCCCATGGACAGATATTATGCCATCGGGTGGGGTAACTACCGAATACGACAACCTGAAGCCCTGGTTCGATGCTGGCGCAACATGCGTAGGTATGGGAAGCCAACTGATGAAAAAGGAATATATTGAAACAGGTGACTTTGACGGCCTTGCAAATAAAGTTAAAGAAACAATTGAATTAATAAAATCAATAAGGGAAGGAAAGTAATATGTTACAAACAAACCAATTACTCGGATTAGAAGGCAAAACAGCTGTCGTTACCGGAGCCGGTGGCGTTATTTGCAGCCGTATAGCCGAAGGATTATGCGAAGTAGGCATGAATGTAATGCTACTTGATGTGGACGAAGCCCGTGCTATTGAAAAGGCCGACGAACTAAAAGCAAAATTCCCCGACGTAATTGTCGAAGGTTTTTTTGCAAATGTGTTAGATAAACGCTCGCTCGAAAGTGCTAAAAAGAGAATTTTGAGCTTTGTTGATGCAATCGATTTCCTTATTAACGGAGCCGGTGGTAATTCACCCAAGGCAACAACCCAGGCCGAACAAATAATTCCGGGGCAGGATGAAGACTTATCTGATTTCTTCGGTCTCGAAATGGATGGGTTCGACCATGTATTTAACCTGAACTTTAAAGGCACAGTAATGCCTTCAATGGTTTTTGGTAAAGATTTGGTAGATAACGGCAAAGGTGGCATTCTGAACGTTTCGTCAATGAATGCTTTCAGACCATTAACCAAGATTCCGGCTTATTCAGCAGCAAAATCATCTGTTAATAATTTCACACAGTGGCTCTCTGTACATTTTGCAAAAACAGGTGTTCGTGTAAATGCTATAGCTCCCGGGTTCTTTTTAACCACACAAAATAAATTTTTGTTGATTGATGAAGACGGAAATGCAACTGAACGGGGTCAGAAAATTATTAATGGGACGCCTATGGGACGCTATGGCGAAATCGAAGAACTTGTTGGAACTTCAATTTACCTGCTAAGCGATATGTCGAAATTTGTTACCGGCATAGTAATACCAATCGACGGCGGTTTTAGCGCATACAGCGGTGTATAAAAACCCGACATTACCCGACACCTGTCGGGTAGTCATTAGTGAAATAGTCATTAGTCATTAGTCATTAGTCATTAGTGAAAATGGATTCTAAGATATTATATAAGTAATTTAGTTGAGTTGCCAATGACTTAATGACCAATGACTCTAATGACAAATAACCAATGACGAATAAACTAATTAACTAAAAAGATATGGAACTTAAGAAAAATTTCAAATATTCACTGGTAGTACCTACCAGTATGGGCGTACGTATTACTCCTGTAAGCGGACAACCCGTACATTCAACAGATACTTTTAAAATGCAGGCAACAAGTGCAGAGACAAATGTTGCCAGTATTTCATCGTATTTAGGCTTGCCGGTTAAAGTGTTAACAACATTTGTTAAAGATAGCCCGATTGCAAAATTTATTAAAAGCAATTTGCGCAGTCGCCACATGGATTACGAAGGACCTGAAGTTGAACAAGGCGATCCTTGGGGATACCGACATCAGTTTAACATTGCCGACAGTGGCTATGGCTCACGTGGACCAAGGGTGCAAAACGATCGTGCCGGTGAAGTAGGTCGTACGCTAAACGTAAAAGATTTTGATATAGAGCGTATTTTTGGCGAAGATGGTGTGCAGATTGTTCATTTATCTGGTCTGATCGGTGCTTTGTCGCCCGATACCAGTAAGTTTTGCCTCGAATTGGCGCGTGCCGCAAAAAAACACGGTACAAAAATTTCGTTCGACCTGAATTACCGTGCTTCATTCTGGAAAGGTCGCGAAGATGAGTTACGCGAAATGTTTACAGAAATTGCTTCAGTATCTGATATTTTAATAGGTAACGAAGAAGATTTCCAGCTTTGTCTAGGAATAGAAGGCCCGGATGCGGGTGGTAAAGGTATTCAGGATAAAATTGATGGGTTTAAAGAAATGATTACCCGCGTAAAGAAAACCTTCCCGAATGCTTCAGTTTTTGCAACGACATTACGTGAAGTAAAAAGTGCCAATGAGCACTTTTGGGGAGCTATTATGCTTGCCGGTGACGAATGGCAGGTAATTGAACCTCGTAAAATTACCGTACTCGACCGCATTGGCGGAGGCGACGGATTTGTTGGCGGTTTGTTATACGGAATACTTAAAGACTGGCCTTCAGAGAAATGGGCGCAGTTTGGATGGGCAACCGGAGCAATGGCTACAACTTTCCTGACTGATTATGCTCAACCTGCTGACGAAGATATGGTTTGGAGTATCTGGAGCGGAAATGCAAGGGTAAAAAGATAAAGGAACGGCTTAATTGCTCCTCAATGTTCAGATTTTTCTTAATTTCACGATCAAACTAGCATAATTAAATAACTATAAAAGCTTAAAAATGATGAAACGAATCGTAAATCTTGGGGTGGTCGTAATTTTATTAGTTACGCTTTTTTCTTGTAATAAGAAATCGGGTAGTGAAGTAACCATTGGTTTTTTAATTCACTCAACATCAAGTTCACGTTGGCAAATGGATATTGGATATATTTATGAACGTGCTGAAGAGGTTGGAGTTGAGGTGATTATGAAAAATGCCGAAGGCGATGAAAACCAACAGTTAAAGCAAGCAAACGAATTACTTGAACAAGGCGTAGATGCTTTACTTGTTGTAGCTGCAAATCAAAATACCGCAGCCGGAATTGTTCGTGATGCACACGATTATGGTGTGCCCGTGATTTCGTATGACAGGTTAATTAAAAATTCAGACCTCGATTATCTCGTTTCATTTGAATATGAGAAAGTGGGAACATTAATGATCGACTATGTTGCCAACAGAGTCGATAAAGGAAACTGCATTATATTATGGGGCGATGCTTCCGATGCCAATGCCATTTTTGTTAAACGAGGACACGAAAAAGCGATTAAGGCTTTAGGTTCAGGTAACAATATCGATTTTGTTTATAAAACATTTGTTGAGGGTTGGAAGTATGAAAATGCATATCATCTTATGAATCAGATTCTTGATTTCTATCCCGACAAAATTGATGCAGTAATCGCCTGTAATGATCCATTAGGTCTTGGAGCTTTCGATGCTTTATCGGATCATGGTTACAAACCTGATGAAGTTGTTATTACCGGTCAGGACGCAACACTTGAATTTGTTCATTCGATGTTGGAAGACGGCATGACCATGTCGGTATCTAAACCACTCAAAGAGCTGGCATATGGTTCTGTCGATCTGATTGTGGAACTGGTTAAAACCGGAACCGTTGAGGGGCTTAGTCAAACAGTGAACAATGGTCGGGTAGATGTACCTGCAAAACTTTTTGATCCTTATGTGGTTGATGAGACCAATTTTGAATCGATTTTGATTGGTGAGGGCGTTTATACCCGGGAAGAAGTTTTTGTAAAAAAATAAATTATGATATATTTTGAAGCCGGGGCAGCAAATGCTGTTTTTACGGATAAAGATTTGAAAGAAGGTCTTTTTGAGGCACTTCAAAAAATTGGAAAGAAAGCAAAAGTACTGGCGATTCCGCCCGATTATACCCGTTTGCCTTCGAAAGCAGGTGAACTTACGGCATTCTCGTATCAGTATTATGGCGAAAAGCTTACTGATATTTTGCCTGCACTTGGCACGCATTCGCCTATGACAGCAGAGCAAATCGAGCATATGTTTCCCGGTGTACCGTCGTCGCTTTTCAGAGTGCACGACTGGCGCCGTGATGTAATTACACTTGGCGAAGTTCCGGGCGAATACATTGAAAAAGTTTCTGGTGGAAAAGTAAATTTCAGTTGGCCTGCACAAATTAACAAGATTTTGCAGGATGGTGGTTTCGATCTGATACTTTCACTCGGGCAGGTAGTGCCGCACGAAGTGGTTGGAATGGCCAATTACAATAAAAATATTTTTGTAGGTACCGGTGGTTCCGAAGGCATCAATAAAAGTCATTTTATTGGCGCTGCTTACGGTATGGAAAAAATGATGGGGCGTGCCGATACTCCTGTTCGTAAAGTATTCAATTATGCAACCGATAATTTTGCGCAACATTTACCCATTGTTTATGTGCAAACTGTTGTTGGTGTCGATAACGATGGAAAACTTGTAACACGTGGTCTTTTTGTAGGCGACGATTTTGAGGTGTTTGAAAAGGCAGCCGAACTTTCGTTAAAAGTTAACTTCGATATGGTTGAAAAACCATTGAAAAAGGTTGTGGTTTGGCTTGATCCTACAGAATTTAAGAGCACATGGCTTGGTAACAAAAGTATTTACCGAACCCGTATGGCTATGGCCGACGATGGAGAACTGATTGTTCTGGCTTCTGCTTTGAAAGAATTTGGCGAAGACAAACAAATTGATGTTTTGATTCGTAAATATGGCTATTTCGGCACACCAGCAACCTTAAAAGCTGTTGATGAAAACGAAGACTTGCAGGAAAATCTTGGCGCAGCGGCACATTTAATTCACGGCTCATCCGAAGGTCGTTTCAGTATAACTTACTGTCCTGGAAAAAACGACTGGAATCTTACTAAGAAAGAAATTGAGAGCGTTGGATTTAATTATGCCGACATTGATGAAATTTCTGAACAATACAATCCTGAAAAATTAAAGAACGGGTTCAATACCATGCCCGATGGGGAAGAGATATTTTATATCTCGAATCCGGCTTTGGGGCTATGGGCTTATAAAGACAGGTTTAAATAAAAAATGAATTACAGAATGGACGAAATTAAATGGGGCATAATAGGTTGCGGTGATGTTACCGAAGTGAAGAGTGGTCCGGCTTTTAATAAAGTCGCTCATTCTCAGTTGGTGGCAGTTATGCGTCGCGATAAAGCAAAAGCTGCTGATTATGCCCGCCGTCATTCTGTTAAAAAATGGACTACCGATGCACAGAACCTTATTAACGACCCGGAGGTAAATGCAGTTTATGTTGCAACCCCACCTTCGTCGCATGCTCAATATGCCAAAATGGCTATCGAAGCCGGTAAACCGGTTTATATTGAAAAACCAATGTGCCGGACATACAAGGAATGTGCAGAGCTAAACGAATTGGCACGAATTAAAAATGTACCGGTTTTTGTTGCATACTACAGGCGAGCCCTGCCAGGTTTTTTAAAAGTAAAAGAATTAATTGAGAAGGGTGCGATTGGTACTGTTAGAAACGTAAATATTCAGCTTTACAAACATGCCGAAGAACAAGTAATGGAAAGTTTGCCCTGGCGTGTTGATCCTGAAATAGCCGGAGGCGGGCATTTCTACGATCTGGCAGCTCATCAAACCGACTACCTTCATTTTTTATTTGGCGATTTCCATTCGGTTAAATCAATTGTTAGCAATCAGGCAGGTCTCTATTCTGCCGAAGATATGTTGGCCGTATCATTCTTAATCGGAAATGGTATTGTTGGTAGCGGAACATGGTGTTTCAGCTCGTCAGACGTTAACGACCGTGATGTAATTGAGATTGTTGGAACCAAAGGGCGGATTGAGTTCTCATGTTTCGATTTCGTACCAGTAAAGTTGGTAACCACTACCGGAATCGAAGCGTTTGATTTTCCGAAACCCGAACATGTTCAGCAAAACCTAATACAGAATGTGGTGAAAGCATTGCGAGGCGAAGAAACCCCTTTAAGCGATGGGCAAAGTGGTGCTGTTACCAATAAGGTTATGGAAGAAATAGTTAGAGATTATTATAAGAAACCAATAAAAACAAAAAAATAATTAGCTATGACAAAAAAAGCAGATATCGGATTAATTGGTTTGGCAGTTATGGGCGAAAACCTTGTTTTGAATATGGAAAGCAAGGGTTTTACCGTAGCGGTTTACAACCGTACCGTTGAAAAAGTTGACAAATTTGTGAATGGCCATGGTGCCGGAAAGAACTTCATTGGGGCGCATTCCATCGAAGAGCTTTGTGCTTCGCTCGAGAGACCACGCAAAGTAATGATGCTTGTAAAAGCCGGCCAGCCGGTCGATGACTTTATCGACAAGGTTATTCCTTACCTTGAGCCAGGTGACATCATTATCGATGGTGGTAATTCTCATTTTCCCGATACCATTCGTCGTACAAAATATGTCGAAAGTAAAGGCTTGCTTTACATCGGAACCGGCGTGTCGGGTGGCGAAGAAGGTGCACTAAAAGGCCCATCGATGATGCCCGGTGGTTCGAACGAAGCATGGCCACATGTGAAAGATATTTTCCAGGCCGTGGCTGCCAAAGTTGAAGACGGAAGTCCTTGTTGCGACTGGGTTGGAGAAGATGGTGCCGGTCATTTCGTGAAAATGGTTCACAACGGTATCGAATATGGCGATATGCAAATTATTACAGAGGCTTACCAGGTTCTGCACGAATTGTTGGGCTTGAATTACGACGAAATGCACGATGTTTTTGCCAAATGGAACGAAGGAATCCTTGATTCGTACCTGGTTGAAATCACCCGCGATATTTTAGGCTTTAAAGATGAAGATGGTGAGCCGTTGGTAGAAAAAATTCTTGATACTGCGGGCCAAAAGGGAACCGGGAAATGGACTGGTATTGCAGCACTTGACGTAGGCGCACCTTTAACTTTAATTGGAGAGGCGGTATTCTCACGTGTTCTTTCTTCGCAAAAAGATTTGAGGGTAAAAGCATCTAAAGTATTGAATGGTCCTACTCCAAAATTTAAAGGAGACAAAAAACAATTTATAAAAGATTTAGAAAGTGCTTTACTTGGTGCAAAAATCGTTTCATATACACAAGGATACAATCTTTTGAGCGAGGCTGCTAAAGAGCATGGCTGGGACTTGAACTACGGTGGCATTGCGCTGATGTGGCGTGGAGGTTGTATTATCCGTTCGGTTTTCCTTGGCGATATCAAAAAAGCTTTTGATAAAAATCCAAAACTCGAAAACTTACTGCTTGACAATTACTTCAAAGAAAAAATTGAAGCCGCACAAGAAGGCTGGCGCAGAGTGATACAAGCTGCAGTTGCAAACGGTATTCCTGTTCCTGCATTGTCGTCTGCATTGTCTTATTACGATGGTTTCCGTAGTGAGCGTTTACCCGCTAACTTATTGCAGGCTCAGCGCGACTATTTCGGAGCACACACTTACGAGCGTGTTGATAAACCACGTGGAGAATTTTTCCACACCAACTGGACCGGTCGTGGGGGCGATACTGCTTCTTCTACCTATAATGCATAATTGAATTGTAATTCATATAGATGTTTTGTAAAATCCGGGAATAACTATATTTGTTGTTCCCGGATATTCTAATTAAAAACGAAGTTGAATGTTTAAAAATCTTAATTTGTCAAATTATCTTCTTATACTCCCTCTGGTTGTTATATTTCTATCGGGATGCCAGTTAAAAGAAGAAAAAACGGTGTTAAAACTGGCCCATGGATTGGAGCCCAGCCATCCGGTGCACAAAGGTATGGTTGCAATGGCAAAGCGCCTTGATGTAATATCGGAAGGAAAGATGGCTATTGATATCTACCCCAGTGGGCAATTGGGATCTGAGCAACAAAATGTTGAAATGTTGCAAATAGGTAGTCTTGCCATTACCAAAGTATCGGCTGCTGTACTCGAAAGTTTTACCGATAATTTCCAGGTACTGGGGCTGCCTTATATATTTCGTTCTAAACAGCACTCATTTAATGTATTAGATGGTGATATCGGAAAAGAACTTTTATTGAGTACCGAAAAATTCAAGGTGCGGGGTTTATGTTTTTACGATGCAGGATCAAGGAGTTTTTATACCCTTAATAAACCCATAAAAACACCTGATGACTTGCAGGGAATGAAGTTGCGTGTGATGAAAAGTCAAACAGCAATGGAATTAGTACGAGCCATGGGTGGTTCTCCTACACCAATTTCGTGGGGTGAATTATATACTGCCCTTCAAAGTGGAGTAGTTGACGGAGCCGAAAATAACCCGCCCAGTTTTTATACATCACACCATTACGAAGTTTGTAAATATTATTCTTTAAACGAGCATACGATGGTACCCGATGTGTTGATTGTAAGTACAGTTATCTGGAACAAACTGACTGATCAGGAAAAAGAGTGGCTGCAACAAGCTGCCGACGAATCTGTGCCTAGTCAGCGTGAAGTATGGGCTCAATCGGAAAAAGAATCATTAGAAAAAGTTCAAAAAGCAGGTGTGATAATTAATTACCCCGATAAAGAACCTTTTGCAAAGAAAGTCGAACCCATGATTGAATCGTATCGAGCGAAACCAGAGTTGTTCGATTTGATTCAACGTATTAAAGCAGTAGAGGATTAAATTATGACAATACGAGAAAAAATTGATAGAGTACTGGAATACGTAGTTGTTTTTTTGATGACTATTCTGGTTATTGATGTACTTTGGCAGGTTATAAGCCGCTACTTGTTATCGTCTCCAAGTTCGTTTACCGATGAACTGGCAGGTTTTCTTTTAATATGGGTGGGAGTACTAGGTGCAGCATATGTGCATGGCAAACAGGAACATCTGGCTATTGATTTGCTGTTGCAGCGTTCAAGTCCTGAGAGACAGCAAATATTGATTATTATAATAAATGCAATTATTCTGTTGTTTGCAATATTCGTGTTTGTTGTTGGTGGACTTTGGCTTTCTATAACCAGATTTCAGCTTAATGTAGTATCATCTGCATTGCATCTGCCCTTAGGATATGTTTATTTAGTGTTGCCTATCAGTGGTTTGCTTATGGCATACTATTCAAACGAAATTATCAGAAAAAATATTAATCAGAAGAAATAATATCTGCAATGCAGATTTAATCATAATAAATATGGAGTTTCTTGGAATAATAATATTAGTAGTAAGTTTTGTTATTTTGCTGGTGCTTGGCGTTCCAATTGCTTTTAGTATTGGAATTTCGGGCATACTGACAATGTTGGTCAGTATTGATTTTATCCCTGCATTAACAACCTTTGCACTTAGAATGGGTACCAGTCTGGATAGCTTTACCCTATTGGCCATCCCGTTTTTTATATTAGCGGGTAATATAATGAACAGTGGGGGAATAGCTATGCGCTTGATTAACCTTGCCCGTGTAATTGTTGGTAAATGGCCAGCTGGTCTTGTTTTTGTCAATGTTTTTGCGAATATGCTTTTTGGAGCCATTTCAGGATCTGCGGCTGCATCGGCTTCGGCCATTGGAGCTATTATGAAAGGGGAAATGAAACGCGAAGGTTACAACGAGAATTTCAGTGCGGCCGTTAATATTACTTCGGCAACAACTGGTTTGTCAATTCCCCCCAGTAATATCCTCATTGTTTATTCACTGGCAAGTGGTGGTGCTTCAATTACTGCTCTTTTCTTAGCCGGATACCTACCTGGTATTTTAACCGGGGTTTCAATTATGCTTATGGCAATGAGTATGTTGATATACAAGGAAAAGGGACTTAAAGCAGTTTCTAAAACGTTGCTAAAGATATTTGTTGCAACAGCTTTGATTATTTTGGCTGGTATCGGAATGTATAAGTTGAATGGAGTTTCAACCATTGCATTTAAATTTGTTTTAGCAGCAATTATTGGTGTGATATTATTACTGTTTGGGCGAAAAGTGAAAAGTAGTCCGAAAGGAGCTAAACGTGCTTTTAAAATTTTGTTTGATGCAATTCCGAGCTTGCTTTTGCTGGTAATTGTTATTGGAGGTATTGTTGCCGGCTACTTTACCGCTACCGAAGCTTCTGCTATTGCTGTTTTGTATGCATTTATTTTGGCGCTTTTATACCGGGAGGTTACTA
Source organism: Prolixibacteraceae bacterium (assembly GCA_027858715.1). GTDB lineage: Bacteria > Bacteroidota > Bacteroidia > Bacteroidales > Prolixibacteraceae > Roseimarinus. The sequence continues at coordinate 8,181 of JAQICD010000255.1, read as the reverse complement.
TTAAAGACATGCCCAGGGTTGTGTTAAACTCTATACGCACAACATCTATTGTTTTGTTGCTGGTTGCTGCCAGTATTGGTCTTTCGTGGATTATGGCATACGAAAATATACCGCAAAATGTGAGCGATGCATTACTCGGATTAAGCGACAGCAAGCTTGTAATATTGCTGGTGATAAACCTTATATTGCTTATTGTTGGGGTGTTTATGGATATGACGCCGGCCGTGCTGATTTTTACACCGATATTCTTGCCAATTGTTACCAATTTGGGATTAGATCCGGTACATTTTGGTATTATCATGGTATTAAACTTAAGTGTTGGTCTTTGCACACCTCCTGTAGGATCTGTATTGTTTATTGGATGTAGTGTTGCTAATGTTCGTATTGAAAAGGTAGTAAAACCTTTAATTCCATTATTTATTGTAATGGTGATTTCATTACTGTTGGTTACTTACATTCCGGAAATTAGTTTATGGTTTCCTCGTTTGTTTGGAGTCTAATCGATAAAAACTAAATAATTATGAAGAAAATTGGAAGATATTCTTTTGGTGTAGGCGACCGCTTTGGTCACCAGGGTAAAGCTCAGTTAAAAGCTTTTATTGCAGCAAAAGAACAGTTAAACATTGATATAACACCGGTGTGGAACAAATCGCACCGCGAACATACAACTATTGGTACTCAACCTTCGGAAGTGAGAAAAGAGGCTGATGCAGCTGTTAAAGATCTCGGATGGGAAGGCGACTATTTTGTAGATGCTGATCATATTAACCTGAAAAACGTTGATTCGTTTGTTGAGCCGAGTGATTTTTTCACCATAGATGTTGCCGATTTTATTGGCGACTCAGCGCCTGCTGAAAAAGTGGCCAGCTTTGTGCTTTCGCATAAAAAGTATAAGGGTGAATTATCAATACCGGGTATCGACGAAACGTTTACCGTTACCGAAGAGTGGTTGCAGGCTTTCGCAAACAACTATCTCAAGGCCATGGAAGAGGCATCGAAAGTATATAATTACCTGGTTGACAAAAAAGGTAAAGGTAACTTTGTACCCGAGGTTTCGTGCGACGAAACTGATACACCTCAGTCGCCACTCGACTTGTTCTTTATTTTTAAATTGTTAGCTGATTTTAACGTTCCGGCTCAAACAATTGCACCACGTTTTTCAGGCCGTTTTAATAAAGGCGTTGATTATGTGGGCGATGTTAAACAGTTTGAAAAGGAATTTGAACAGGATTTACTGGTAATTAAATATGCAGTTAAAGAATTTGGATTGCCCGAAAATCTCAAATTGAGTGTGCATTCAGGTAGCGATAAATTTGCGATTTATCCGATTATTGGCAAACTGATTCGTAAGCACGATACCGGTATTCACATTAAAACTGCCGGAACAACATGGCTTGAAGAAATTGCCGGGCTGGCATTATCTGATGGCGATGGACTAAAGCTTGCTAAAGAAGTATATGCAACCGCATATAAGAAAATGGATGAGTTAACAGCACCTTATGCTTCGGTTATCGATGTTAAACTTGAAAATCTGCCTAAGCCCGAGGTTGTTGATGGTTGGACAGGCGAGCAACTGGGTAACGCACTTGTACACGACCAGGGTTGCGCTGAGTTTAACCCCGATTTGCGTCAGCTTATTCATGTTGGCTATAAAGTTGCAGCCCAAAAAGGTGAAGTGTATTACAGCGCTCTCGAAAAATTCGAAGCCAATATTGAAAAACAAGTTTTCGAAAATATTTTTGAAAGACATATAAAACGACTCGGATTTTAAATAGATATCATAAAAAAAAGCTGCCCGTTTGAGCAGCTTTTTTTTTATGATATTATTCTACAATTTCCCATTTAAAACAGGCTCCGCCTTTCCGATCGGGACGGGCGCCACGAGCATCGGCCGAGCACAGGCTGCGGGCATAAGGATCAGCAAACAAATAGCGATGATTGTACAACGACATCAGCATAAGGTCGTCCTTTAACATATCCTGCCATTGAAAAGTTGAAGCATTGCCCATATCTTCATCTTCAATACGAACTTCGGCCAATCCGGCTTGACCCTTAACGGTTACGAATCCGCCAGTTGCCATCGATTGCAGCGCTATACGGCCATTGCCCCGGTCAAGTACTTTAAAGTAGGCATTATCGCCTGAGGTAAAGTGGCTGTTGGCATCAACCGGGCGTACATGATTACGCCAGTTTACAAGCACTGTGCCGTCGGCAATGCTTTGTAGCCTGATAGTTTTGTTGTATGGGATTGGACGTCTTGAACTGCGTGGTTCGATAACTTCGAAATAGTCAAAATCGGCATAACCACCTTCATTACCCTGTGTGTTGAAATTAAAAAGTGCATAACGTACACCCTGAAATGTTCTGAGCTGGTAAGGCATAACAATATCTCCTCCTACTTCGGTAAAGTTTTCTCCGTCGAAACTGTATGCCAATCGGGCAGTGTCGGTGTCGAAATTGCAATGTGCCCGAAACCAGATGGTTTCTTCAGTAGTTTCAATATCGATAAATTTTTGTTCCTGCTGATTATGAAATTGTATGATATGCTTGTTGTCATTTTGAACAACGCCTATCCATGCAAATGGCAGGTTAAGCAAAGCAAGTCCAGCGATATCTCCGGGTTTTAAGTTTTCAACTTCGAGTTTCGTTATGGCAAACGACTCAGGTCCTATGCCGCGCTGTGTAAGCGAATTGCGAGCCTCCCAAAACGATTTGGCAGGCAGAGCATGTAAGCGCAGGTAACCTTTTCGCTCTGATAACGACCATTTGCTTTCTTCAGGAAAATGATTCCACTGCCATATAGGTTTAAGTTTCGAACTGTTAAAGTCATCATCACGTTCGAATAAAGCTTTTGGCTCGGAAGAGTGCCCCGTGTTGGGTTTTATCCATGTGCGCGGAGAGCGTGTCAGGTTTCCGTGAAGTCCAAAATAAGGCCAGCCTTCGACCCAGCTTACGGGCGACAAACCGGTTACACGGCCAACTGAATTGTAGTCGAGCATCGACCAGCCCCACCATTCGCCGGACTGAGTCTCAACAATGCCCCCCTGATGCATAGGGATGCAACCTACATAATTTTCGACAGGTGGAATCATATTGAAAGGCGCTTCACCCCGGGTGTCGAAAAGTCTCCAACCGGTACCAACTCCAAAGTTTTCTTCAGCACTCATTACGTTTACTTCGTATGGTCCGTAAGGATTATCGGCACGCAGACAAACCTGGTAGCAAAGAGGGTCATAGTTGGTGTTGGTGATGTAATATCTTCCATCGATTTTGTATATATGGCTTCCTTCGCCGGCACCGCTACCGGCTTCAACTATTACTTTTTCGGTGTTCGGCACAACATCCATCAAATCGTCGGTGAGTTGCACCATACGTACTTCGTCGTAGCCCCAAACCGCATATATTTTTCCATCATCGTCGAATAAAACCGTTAAGTCGTGTAAACGAGCATTCATAGTTTTATGTTCCCAAGGACCATGCGGATCGGTGGACGAATATATTTGTGTGCCATGACCGTTTACATTTGAAAAAATGTAGAAAGTACCTTCGTGGTAGCGAAGACAGGGTGCCCAAAAGCCTTGTCCATATGCATCGCGTCCATTTTCGAACATGAATTCGGGGCCAAGATTAATTCGGTCGGCTGCATAACTTATCAGTTCCCAGTTAACGAGGTCACGCGAGTGTAAAACCGGCAAGCCGGGCATGGTGTGCATGGTAGTGCCTGTCATGTAATAATCGTCGCCCACACGGATAAGATCCGGATCTGAAAATTCTTCGTAAAACAACGGGTTGGTAAATGTGCCATTGCCATTGTCAGAAATCCATGTGTCTGATGAACTGTTTTTGTTTTCATCATTTGAAAAAACAGCTACAGATGTAGAGAAAAATATAATAACAGTTATTAAAAATCTTAGTTTAATAATTTTCATGGTAATGCATTTTGGATGTTGCTAATGATTTTATTCGGTTTTTAATATGTAACCTACTTTAGGTATGTTATCAATTACTGTTTCGGGGTCGATGCTAAGATATTTTCGCAATTTTGCTATAAAAACGTCTAGACTTCGGCCAATGAAATAATCGTTGCTGCCCCATACCGATACCAAAATGGTTTCGCGTGTTACAATCTCGTTTGGTTTTATGCACAGCATACGCAGTACTTCGCTTTCTTTTTGTGTGAGTCTTTTTTCGTTTTTGTTTGTTTTTAGCAGTTGGTTTTTATAATCGAATGAGAATTGGCCAAAATGATATATTTCTTTACTTTGAGTTTCGTTGGGGTGAATATTGTACCTGTTTATAATGGCGTTAATCCGGCACAGCAGTTCATCTTCGTCGAATGGTTTGGTTATGTAATCATCGACACCCAAATCGAAGCCTTTGATTTTATCCTGTTTCATTGATCGGGCAGTAAGGAAAACAATGGGAATGCTGGTGTTTTCAGCACGAATTCTTTTAGCCAGTGAGAATCCGTCGATTCCGGGAAGCATAACATCGAGAATGCAGAAATCGAAATTTCCGGCTTTATAGCCTTTCAGACCCGATTCGCCATCGCGGTACAATTTAACATCCAAGTTGTGCGACTCAAGAAAATCAACCAGCAAAAAACCGAGGCTGGTGTCGTCTTCAACCAATAGTATCTTAGTTCGCTTCATTGTTCAAAGGTAAAATAATTGTAAATATAGTGTTCTGCTCTTTTGTTTCAGATACCGTTATAGTTCCATTATATTTTTCAACGATTCGTTTAACGAGGGTTAAACCCAGACCAAATCCTTTAACGTTATGGATGTCGCCGGTTGACACCCTGTAATACTTTTCAAAAATTTTTCTGTGGTACTTTTTGTCAATACCAATGCCGTTATCTTGTATTGAGAAAATGAGCTTTTTGTTATCATTTTTTGTACTAATAATTATGTGTGGATCTTTAGGCGAATATTTCAAAGCGTTGTCGTATAGATTTGAAACAATAAGTCTAAAATGTTCGAGCGAGCCTTTAATGCGCGACTCACGGGCGTTGAGGTGTAACTCTGTTCGTGCTTTTAACGATTCGGTTCTATGCCTGAACGACTCAATCACCTGTGTTATTACCTGATTCATGTCAATGGTTTCGTAGCCTGAATCGTTGTTTGATGTTGACGAAAGTTTAAGTATTTGTTCAACGTTATGCCCGAGTTTATGATTTTCGGTCAGTATTACGTTAATGTATTCCAATAGTTTTTCATCATGTATTTTTTCGGCTTTTTTACGTCCCAGGTTGGCCGCAAATCTAATGTTCGAAAGGGGTGTTTGAAATTCGTGTACCATGTTGTTAATGAAATCGGATGTTTGTACCAGCATCATCCGTTCTTTTTTGAATAACTTCAGTGTAATGAAGAACGAAACGGCGACAAATATTATCGAAATAAACGCAAGCAGGAATACTCCTCTTATTTGCGCGAGAATAAATTGGTTTCGTGCCGGAAATTCGAGACTAATTTTTATATTTTCTTTTTCGAGTAACCCGTTTAGGCTTTGTAAGTAACATCGGTTGCCAAATATTTTGTTTCGCTGGATTACCGTGGTGTCAGTTATTTCGAAAGTGTAATCGAGATTAATGTTTTGAATTTCAAGATTCGATCTGATTATACTGTCAAGTTCGTTTATTTTTTGTTCTCGTATGTCACCTTTACATTGATGTCCGCATAGGTAGCGTTGCATATCGGGACATTCTTTTACCGATTGCGCGATTTCTTTACGTGCATCGGCAAGTGCATTGTTGATGTTCGAATTGAAATGCTCCTCTTCAAGCTTGGCAGCTTTAAACACCCAGTTTACCTGTACGAACAAAATAATCAGCAGGGCAAAAAAGGTAAAAAGAGCTAGTATTGTTTGTTTTTCAATCTTCATAAAGCAAAAATAGTTAAAATGAAGGTTCTGATTGAATTTTAACATCACGTTAACATGTTATAACAAACCAATAACTTTTTTGTGTGTTTATCTTTTGTAGTTTTGAATCATTCTAAATAGAATATTAACCATTAAATGAAAATAGTTATGAAAAAGAAGTTAGTTTATTCGTTTTTATTTGTATTCGCATTGGCAGTTTTTGCACCGGCAGTTGTTAACGCAATGGATACTGATGTAAAGATTGTAAACGTTGAAGGCGACGAGAAGAAAAAAGCCGATACTGAAAAGAAAGCTGAGAAAAAAGCCGATTGTCCAAAGGCTGAGAAAAAAGCCGATTGTCCAAAAGCTGAGAAAAAAGCTGATTGTCCAAAAGCTGAGAAAAAAGCCGATTGTCCAGCTAATAAAGCTGAATGCGATAAAAAATAATTTGTTTTTGTAGTGTTGTAATTTTTTAAATATTTAAAAGCCTGTTTTGCTTGTCATAACAGGCTTTTTTTATTCTGTTTCGCTTAGTAGTTTTTTGAATTGTTGTTCGTCGGAATTGAACACGGCATTTTTGATTTCCTTAACCCAGGCTTCGATTTGGCTATTTTTTTTTGAATTGATACAATTCAGCTGTTGTTTTATTTCACCTATTTGGTAGATGTGCAGGTTGTTTAAATTACTCACAACTTCCTTTAGTATTGTTTTCTCATTCTCGGTAAACGAAAAATTATTGCCTGTAAAATGATTTTTATTTTTGGTTCTACTGGCGTTGGTGTCTGTAGCATTTCCTTTGGGTAAACTGCAGTAAAATGTTGTTCCGTCTTCTTCTGATGTTTTATAATGAATACTGCCTCCGTGCGCTTCAAGAGCCAGTTTGCAGAATGTTAGTCCAATACCGGTTGTGCCTTTTTGGCTGCCTACATTTGAAATGTATTGACCAAACTTTTTAAATATTAGCTCTTTTTGGTCTTCGGGTATGCCCGGGCCGTTATCAGATATCTTAAAAATAATATGTGATTCTTCTTCGCTTGTCGATATTGATATCTTCCCTTTATAGGGTGTAAACCTTACTGAATTGGAAAGCAGGTTAACAAATACCCTTGTTATTATATCTTTATCAACTATAGTGTAATGTTCATTATTAATGTTGATGTTGATGTTGATGCTTTTTAGACGGATAAGATGCTGAAGCTGATAAATGGCATTATCGAACAATTGTGATATCGGTGTATTTTCGGTTTTAAGATCCATTTTAGAATTTTCGTACCGTTGTACATCAAGCATATTTTGGACTAGATTGAGCATTTGTGTGCCGGCATATTTTACCTGTTTGTTGTTTGAAACATTGAGTACTACACTTAGCGGGGTTTTCAGATCGTGTACAATCATTTGGGTGAGGTTTTCTTTAAAATCGGTCAGTGTTTTTAACTGCTCATTTTGGTATTTTAAGCTTTCCGACTGCTGCTCAATTTCTTCTTTTTGCTCCTGTATTTTTCTTGTGCGCTCCAATACGGTATATTCAAGCATCTGGTTGTGTTTTTCCAGTTCGTTTGACAGGGCTTCTACTTTTTGATACGAGGTTGAAAATTTACGCGATAAAACAATCGATTGTGAAAGGGCTAAAATAAAAAGTCCGTAGTGCATTAAAAACGAGGTGTTTATTATTCTATTGTAATACAACATGTCGTTTGTTAATAATCCAAAAAACACGAGATAACCTGCAAGTACTATAACGGCATTTTCTTCGTTTTTGATACTTGCTCTAATTAATGCTACAACAGCGTAAACGGCACCAAATGCTAGTATAAACTGATATATTAATGGGGTGTAACTAAAGAATTGTACAGGTGTGAAAAGCACAATAAAGCTAAAAATTGCAGCCAATATGAACAGAAGTCTGATTAAGCCGCGTCGAAAGTAAGCAGGGTAAAGCGAATGGATAAAACCTACCAGAAGCGGCAGAGCAATTTTATATGAAAGATATTCGACCTTAATGGTCAACAACCAGTTAATGTTGGGAAATATTTCAAAAATTAGTTTTTCGCTGGTGCTTAATAACCGCAGTGCAATAATTAAACAAAGCAGACTGAAAATTCCTGTTGAAATTTCGTTGCGATATACAAAAAGTATGAAATGATAAATACTAAGTATAACCAATATGCCAAGCAAAAAGGCATTAGTTATTACAATCCGCTGTTTATACTGAAGAATATTGTTAGCTGTACCAAAGAACATTCTGTCTTCAGCACCCCCTTTGCGATGCAAAAAATTTGATATTTGTAGAACTACATCTATAACACCGTTTTCTGATTC
>JAQICD010000243.1 GCA_027858715.1 Prolixibacteraceae bacterium | reverse complement strand
TTCATCGACAGCTTGTTTAAAGGGTAAAATGGCATTTAAAAATAGTTTAGAATTTAATGCATATCTTTTAATTAAGAAGTTAGGAATCTTTCCATTGCACTTAAATATGTTTATGCCTGTAAATGTTGAGAATATAATTTCAAATCAAGGTTTTAAAATAGTTAAAGTTGAAACGATATTTCATGGGATAACAATTAGTTTTATAATAGCAAAAAAATAGAGAATGAATAAGTACTGTACACATGGTATATTGCATGCGGGTTTCAGAGGTTTGCAAAGGTTCGTGGCTCGTAAAAAAAAGTCTGGTGTAAACTGATAAGAAATAACCTCGTAATCCCGCACAACACCATACCATAAACCGTTAGGCCTAATTCTATTCCTTTACCAAATCATCATTTTCTGCTCAAACTGCTTTTGTTGGTTTATGGCCTTAATTAGATAGATACCGCGTTGCAAATTGGGCAACTCAACCGAGTTTAACTTTTCGGTCATGGTTGCATCGTAAACAACCTGTCCGACAGAGCTATACATCAGCACCCTGGTTTCGCTTTCGATATTTTCAAGCTTAATGGTAAAACGCCCATTGTTGGGGTTTGGGTACACCTTCAAATTTGGCTGTTCAAGCGTACCTTGTTTCAATTCCGGCGCTTCAATTCCGGCGCTTTTTCCGGCAAGCGGCTCGACGGCCATTATTGGTGCAGGCAGATCGTTGCAAAATTCACCGATAGTGGTAATCCATGCGTTTAAAATGCTGCCGGTTTGTGCATGGAAGCCGGGCAGAAAGCGTATAGATTGACCTGCTATAAAGTTAGTATATGAACCACTCATAAGATCAACGGTTGATCCATCTCCGGCTACAGTTAAAGTATTAGTTGCATTAAAACAATCCGATTCGCCGTCGGCTACAACAACATCCGCAACCGTATGGTTTTCCGGTACACCATATTCTTCAATACGTATATGGTCGAGGACAAGCTGGTACCAATCAGTACAATCCCAATGCCTAAATGCGAAGTAAACACTATCTCCAGCATAACCAGAAAGCGAAATTGTTATATCATCCCAACCGGTAGTTGAAATTGTTTGAGTTTTAATTGGGGTAAAATCTTCAATATCATTTCCGGTTACAGATATCAGAATAGAATATTTTTCTTCTAACCAAGCATCATCCTGTGCCTTGATGGCGAATTTTAAGGTAGCACTGTCAGTGGTAAGTGCAATCTTTGGTGTTATTAACCAATTATCGGGTGTTAATGGTCCTGGTCCTGATATCCACGATTCAGATACAGCTAAATATGTCCCATCGAAAGGAGTGTATCCGCCACTACTGCCAATGATCCATCCGTATCCATCTCCATCATTGTCGATCGTTGTCCAGCAATCAGGTGGAACTTGCCCGTTTTCAAAACTTTCAGCAAAAAAAGCTTCAAATACACAATCGTTTTCGGTAGTGAAAAAACCAACATCGGTATATCCAGTATCTATGGCATTAATAGCATAAGCCATGTAATAATAGTTAGTATTTTCAGTTAACCCTGTCAGGTCAAAAGAAAATGAGTCGTTGGTAATTACCGGTGAAGTTTGCAGTTGCACGACTCCAGGGCGGCCAAAATCAATATCGGGGCTTGTTCCATATATCACACCGCTTTCAGTAACAGTGTTTCCAAAATCGTTAAGAATAACACCACCAATAGTAGCTGAATATTTACTCATATTTGTTGCTTCAACCAAGGATAATTCAGGAGGATAATCGGCACAGGTTTGTGTTAACATACTGGTATAAGGTACACCATTATGTTTTGAAATAGTAAGGGTTACATCACCTGGGGCTGTTAGTGTGTAAGGAATATTTCCATTGCCGGTTGCATCAAGCGAAGTTTTTCCTATTAATGAATTATTACAAAGAAGTGTTGCAGTAGCATAAGGGAGAGAGCCTGAAACGGCAAAAGTGCTTTGCGTACAATCGATGGTAGCATCGTGTGTGGCAACAATAATGTTGTCATTGGGGTTGGCCGTCCATATCTTCATGGCCGGATCGCCAAAATAATGAAACAATTCGAACGTATAGGTATTGTTCCACAAGTAGTTTTGGGTCATAGAGTACAATCCCTGGTTAACCACATCGCCCATTGTATATATGCCGTCGGTGCCACCCATGGTATAATTAACACCGTTATCGTAATTTGAACCAAAATCGGGGTAAAGGCCCGGATCTGGCCATATTGCATCAATCATCCCATCCGACAAGGCATCGTTATAACCGCTATAACTATAATAGGCTGCTGCAACAACTCCAACAGCTCCCTTGTTTTCCATGCGCATGAATTTTTCAGCAAAACAATTCGCAAGTTGAAATTCCCCTGTGTGGCAGTTCATGCTAAAAACGACAGGCAACAAGTCACTATTTGAAAGATTGGTCATGGTTGATGCTGTGTAAAAGGGATGAGCCCATCCGCTGCCGCCAACATATCCATGGTCGCGGTGAAAAACCAAAAATTTTCCAGCATCAATTGCCGTCGTAATATCACCAGCTCCCCCGTTCCAATTAAATGTAGGTAAACGCAATTCGGCAGGAAGTAGTTGGCCATCTGAATAATATCCGTTGTTATATCTCAGGTTATCGACTACTGCCGTACCCGCTCCTGTTTCACGGTAATATACCCTTTCTGATGTATAACCTTGTTCATTTTGTAGATAATCCCTGATTTCTTCGCTGGTATGGCAAAACCGGCGGTCAGCATAACCATCGTTATCATCAGAATCCTGGTATTGGGCACAGTTTAACACGTTTTCATAAAAACTACTGCTCGTGGGCGGTGTTTTCTCGTAGTTTATGATTTTATCAATGACAATAGTAGCCTCAGATAGCGACGATACAGAAATACGCCCCTTAGCCATGTCGGGAATATGGTCACCACTACCGTCCATACATACAAAATAAGAATCAGTAGCAAAATCATCTCCATCGCTGGGATCCTGGTGAATCTCCCCCGGCACTGCATAGGCATCGTTATGGTCACCAATAACGAGCATGTAATCTGGTTTTGGGCTCCATGCTGCATAACGTGCCTGCACTTCAGTTTTAACATCTTCGGCTGTCCAGCTTCCCCGTGAAACTACTTCAACAGAATAACCTAATTGCCGCTTCCAGTTTGCCAGCCTCTTAGCTTCATCAAAATATTCAGAATGGGTAATAATAATATAATTTTTAGGCGTTATGCTTTCTGTTGGCATTGCAGGAGGTGTGGTGTAAGAAATACCATCGGGAATGCTTTCAGAGTTAATGACTGCCCTCTTTAAATTATTGGTATATCCAATTGAGTTTTCTCGGCTTATATAATCAAAATTAGATTCACCACCTTTGGGTATAACACTAAATTCAATATTGGTACAAACCCGAATTTTTCTAGTTACCGGGTTAAACTGCACAGGTGTAACCTGTACTACAGCAAGGGGAGTCCCCCTACTAAGTCCGACACTCCCAATTTTTACATTGTTTTGTGGAAACCATGCATTTTTTGAAAAAACAGTTTCATCCCTGACAAATTCCGGCGATTTAGCCCCTTCTGTATCAACAGCCGGTTCCAAAGCAGGGTATATGAAATACCCGTCGAATTCGATATATTCAGCATTTATTATTTTAATTTGAGCCTCTGCCCCCCTGGGTAAAGCGACAACTTCATTTCTTGAAGGAAGTGCAGGAGCACCAACCTGACCCATTTTTGAAAAACCATCGATATGGATAAAATTGTATTTTTCAGATTTTACTGTTTTTTCAGAAACAAATGCACCGGTAAATGAATATCTTATTTCAACTGTATTCGCTTTTGTTATTTGCACTGTTCGTTGGGGCAAGGAATATGTTGACTCAGTTTGTTTTAATGCTTTGCCGCTAAATGATAAGTACTTGTTTTGTGCAAAACCCGATTGAAAAGAAAAAATAAAAACTAAAGCCAATAAAAGTAAAGGCTTAAATGCATAGCACTTCATATCCTATTTTTAAAAAGATGAAAAAATCCTCAATAAATCTTACAAAATTATTTAGTACTTGACAAAAAATATAAATTTATGAAATGAGAAAAACAAGTTGAAAAACATCTGGTTAAGACGCTGATATTATATATATTAGAAGAATAAAACCACTCATTTTTCTAATGGAGATTATCAACGTCGAGAGTAAAAGTAGGAAATTCATTTTAATTTTCAATACCCATTTTCAGGGAAAAGTAAATCTATCTAGGTTGAAACTTATTGCAATGTTTGTTATTACACTGTGGATGAGTGGATTAAGTTTTTAAATGAGAACAAGATACCTTACTATATAATTAATGTTGATGTAGTTCATCAATTGTTGCCGTATTATTGATACAAGGTTTCATTATACATCGCTTCCCATCTCTTCCGCTCTTCGCCGGTGGGTGTGGGCAGGGGTGGCAAGTTATTGCCACGTACCTTGCTGAGCGAATCGCGGTGCAGGTCGTAATAAATTATATCATCCTTGACTGTTGTATCACCAAATGCCGTTAATGCCACCTCGTTTTGTGTTCTTTTGAAATCATATTCTCCTAGGTAAAATACTCGTTCTTTTGTTATTTTATCCTTCTTGTAATAGGAAGTTGTATCTTCTTTTATTTGTAAAGAGTATCGGCACTGGTCATCTTCCCAGCTTTGACTTTTTAATTTAAACAAGGTATGCTACCTATTACTCTAATCTTGATCATCTTCTGATTCAAATAAAAGCGTAATCCCGGGTGCGCCCAAAACACCACCTTGCGTTAGAATAGCCCGGTAGTAGCCCGACTCATTAGTGATATTAAAACTTAAGTTTTGGTCAGTATCAATTTCAGCATAGCTGTAACGCGAATTGTTTTCGGTATTCCACAACACCTCAAGGATTCCACCATTGTCGGAAACAATTCAAAAAAAAATTATAACTGAACTAAAAAAATCACAACAACTCCCTGAAATTTAACATTTCTCTTTCGGGTTCATAAACTTTGCCATCGTCGCACACCAGTGTTCGTGCCGGAAATTTTTCGATAATCAGTTTATCGTGCGTAGCCATTAATACAGTTTTACCCGAGGCATTAATCTTTTTAAACAAATTCAGTATTCCTGTTGAAGTATCATGGTCTAAGTTGCCGGTGGGTTCGTCGGCCAATATAATTTCGGGGTTGTTCAGCAAGGCCCGGGCAATAACCACGCGTTGCTGTTCGCCGCCCGAAAGCTGGTGCGGCATTTTTTTCGATGCATGCAACATACCCACTTCATTCAATATTTCTTCAATGCGGCTATCCATTACCTTAACATCTTTCCAACCTGTGGCCTTAAGCACAAACAGTAAATTTTTATATACATTCCGATCGGTAAGCAATTTAAAATCCTGGAACACAACCCCAATTTTCCTACGCAGCATCGGTATGTCTTTACGGGAAATTCGATCGACATCGAAACCAGAAACAGTAACATTTCCCTGGAAAACCGGAATTTCGGCATTCAATATCTTAATAAGACTCGACTTGCCACTACCCACTTTTCCTACCAGGTAAACAAACTCGCCTTTTGCTATTTCGATGTTTACATTCGACAACACCAATTGTTCGCGCTGAAAAACATTTACATTTTTAATAAGAATTGAAGATTGCGTGTCCATAAATTGTACTTTTTTCACACAAAACTAATTTTTTTTGCAACTAATAAATACTACAAAAGCGAAATAAACAGTTTATTGTTGAGAACTCGTTTTGTAAGTGCTGCAACAGTTCAAAATTAAATAGTTATTTTTACCGTCCGAAATTATTACGAACGATTATGAGAAACAAAGCATTGGTTTTAATATCATTAATAGCATTTACCATACAATTAAGCGCTCAAACCTCAATGCCGGGCGAAAAGCAAACCCCGGTAACCTTTAACAAGGCCATTGAATTATATCAAACATCAAATTTTATTGCAGCCGAACGGCTTTTTACCGACCTCATTAACGAAAGTTCAAAAAACTCACCGTTGCTGTTCGATCTGGAATATTACCGTTTGATGTGCCTTGTAAAGCAAAACAAAAGAGTAAGCGAAAGTGAAATACAAAGCTATCTCGACAAAACCAATGGCAGTCCGTGGGAAAACCAGCTTTGGTACGAACTTGCCAAATTACAGTTCTCGAATAAGCGCTACCCTTTAGCTGCCCGTAATTTTAAAAAGGTAGATAAAAACCTACTTTCAAAATCGGACAAAGAGGATTTTGCATTTTTTTCGGGATACAGCAACTTTGAAGCAGGAAACCTGAATGAAGCCAAGCAGGCATTCTTTGAAGTAAAACGATCGAGATCAACTTATTCACCTTCGGCATCGTATTACTGGGGCTATATCAATTACCTCGAAGGCAATTACAAAACAGCACTCGACGAATTTTCGACCTTAGAGAATAATCGTGAATTTAAAGGCTTTATCGATTATTATACCATTCAGATTTATTACCTAATGGAAGACTACGATAAAGTTATTGAAATTGGCGAAGATTTAGTAAGAGCAGCCCCTGCCGAACAGAAAAACGAAATCCTAAAAATTGTTGGTGACGCATTTTACGAAAACAATAAATTCATCAATGCCATTAAATATCTCGATGAATACGAAGGCGTTAACGGTCGTAAGGCACCCGAAGACTTCTACCGCCTGGGCTACTGCTATTATCAAATAAAGGACTACAACAAGGCAATAACAAACTTTGAAAAAGCAACCGGGAACAAAGACCTGATGGCGCAAAATGCTTATTACCACCTGGCCGATTGCTATTTGAAAACCGATAGCAAAAACAAAGCCCGCGTGGCGTTCGAACAGGCTTCAAAATATGATTTTGACCCAAAAATTGAGCGCGATGCCCTGTTTAACTATGCCAAATTAACTTACGAATTATCGTACTCGCCCTTTAACGAAACCATTAAAGCTTTCGACCAGTACATTAATAAATATCCCGATTCAAAAAGGAACGATGCAGCGTTCAATTACCTGGTGAAAGTTTATATGACCACAAAAAACTATGGCGATGCCATTACTTCAATCGAAAAAATTAAAAACCAGTCACCATCGATAAAAGAAGCCTTACAGAGGGTTACTTTTTATCGGGGACTTGAACTGCTAAACGACGGACATTACAAAAGAGCTCTTGAATTTTTCGACAAATCACTCGAAAACGGACAATACAACCGCCGCTACAATGCCGAAACACTGTATTGGATGGGCGAAACACATTACCGTACCTTACAGTACGACAAAGCCATTGAATATTTCGAAAGATTTCAAAAAGCACCTGGTGCTTTTTCACTACCCGAGTTTGGAACTGCTTATTATAATGTGGGATATAGTTATTTCAATCAGAAAATTTACGACAAAGCGCTGGATTGGTTTCGAAAATATATTAATCAAAGCAAAAAAGAGCCAAAAATGGAAGCCGATGCTTCGAACCGCATTGGTGATTGCTTCTTCTTGAACAGACAATTTGCAGCAGCCAGCGAATACTACGGAAAAGCAAGAATTCTGAACAGCTACGACCCCGACTACGCCATGTTCCAGGAAGCTATTTGTTATGGACTTGATGATAATCAGAACAGGAAAAACGAACTACTCGCACAGCTTATTGAAAGCTACCCTATTTCTTCGTTTGTTGATGATGCGTTATACGAAATTGCACGTACCAACGAACGTCAAAACAATATTCAGGAAGCCATAAATGGCTACAACAGATTGATTAGCGATGCACCGCAAAGCAACTTCGTAAAAAAAGGCCGTTTACAACTTGGACTCATTTATTATAACAACGGCAACACGAATGCTTCGCTCGAAAATTTCAAAAAAGTAGTTGAACAATATCCCAACAGCGAAGAATCGAAAGCGGCCCTGTTGGGTATAAAAAATAACTACATCGACATGAACAATGTTGACGAATACTTCGCCTATGTGAACACTCTCGACAATCAAATTACCATTTCGGTAAACGAGCAAGATTCAATTTTTTACATGGCAGCTGAAAAAAGCTACATGGAAGGCAACACCAATGCAGCCGGAATATTTCAACAATATCTCGAACGCTATCCCGAGGGAAGCTTTAGAACCAGCGCATTGTTCTATCTGGCCGAATCGCTTTACGGTAACGAACAATTCTCAAAATCGCTTGAATACTACAAACAAGTGATTGACAAACCCGATAATATTTTTACAGAACAAGCACTAATTAAGGCAGGAGAGCTAACATTTAATGCTGAAGACTATCAAACATCGCTGAATTTTTTCAGTCGTCTTGAACAATTGGCAAGCACTAAGTGGAACCTGATAAAAGCCCGTCTGGGTGTAATGCGTTCGAATTTCGCCTTAAACCGCTCGCCACAAACAATTAAAGCAGCCATTGTACTATTGGCCACCGAAAATATTACCGATATAATGAAGCGTGAAGCACATTTCAAACTTGCCAAATCGTATTATTTAACGGGCGAAGAAAATGAGGCACTAAAATATTTCAACCTCCTTATTGAAGATACAAAATCGATAGAAGGTGCCGAATCGAAGTTCTTTAAAGCTCAGATTCTGTTTAATAAAAACAAATACGACGAGGCCGAAAATGAAATAATGGATTTTATCAGTAAAAGCACGCCACACAAATACTGGCTAGCCAAATCATTCATTTTACTTTCGGACGTTTACAGGGAGAAAAACGATATTTTCCAGGCCAAACACACACTCAAAAGTATAATTGATAATTATAATAATGACACCGACGGAATAATTGAAGAAGCGAATAAGAAGATAGCTGAAATCGAGCAAATTGAAAAGAAGTCAATAATTATCGATAATGAAACGCCCGATTCAACCAATATTATTTCGCAATAATTGCCCGTTTTATTTTGAAAATTAAAACACATACAAATGAATATTAAAACAAAACTATACAGCATATTCTTATTACTTCTCCCTTCATATTTTGCCGTTGGACAAACGAACAGCAATCTTGACAAAGAAGTTGAGGTTATTAAAAACTACCAGCCCAGCATTTCTGAAGCATACAAAATTGGTAAAAACCCTGTAATTGACGACACAGCCAGTTACACACCCACTTTTATATATAACATTTATTCAAATGATATTAAAGTTGAAAAAAATATCAACCATTTTCCGGTTGTAAAACTAAGCAGCCCCCCCCGCGAATTATCAAACAAAGGCTACGCAAAAGCAGCCCTGGGAAATGCTCTTACGCCTTACGGTGAATTGGTTATCAACACTTCGCCCGGAAGAAATACCGACTTTGGGGTACATTTCTATCATTTTTCATCGCGTCCAAATATCAAACTAAATAACGACTTGAAAGTAAAAGCCCCTTACAACAAAAATATGGCACGCATTTTTGTAAAAAACTATTTCAGAAAATCGGTTCTTCAGTGGGACATTAAATACCAGCGTGACCTAATCAGTTATTACGGATTTCCGGGTGACACAACAAGCTACAGCAGTTTTGAGGAAACATCGGAAATATTAAACAGCAAGCAGGCATTTAACAACGCCTCGGCAGGTTTTAAAATCAACAACACCAACACACGAGCAAGGCTCGATTATGGTATTGGCATGAACTACAATTATTTCTGGAACAGCACAGGTCAAACTGAGCACCAGGCAAATTACAACGGGCTATTCACCCGCCGCTACCGCGATTATCAAGTATCCGTTGACACTAAATTAGATTTTTTTCGTAAGACCGGAATCATTCATAATTTCGATAGTTTGAGTAACACACATAATAACTATCACGCTCAAATTTCGCCCGAATATTACATTAACAAAGGAATTTACGAACTGCGTGCCGGATTTAACCTTGGAACAATTATTAATGCCGACAGCGCATTACTATGGCACATTTCTCCTAAAATATATTTCGCCTACCATCCCATAAAAGGAGTGATGACTGTTTTTGCTGGTAGCGACGGTGGTTTTAAAGCCAACCAATACAAAACTATGGTTGCAAAAAATCCTTATATCGATTACAATACTGATATGAAACCATCGGAAGAAATAATTCGACTATACGGTGGTTTTAAAGGGAAAATAAGCCGCCGACTTTCCTACCTGGTCGATGTCAACTATTCTATCAATAAAAACGAAGCTTTGTATTTCCAAACCAACACCCGCTATACTACACTAAACGCAACCGACAGTATTGTTTTCAACAATATGTTCACCCCTGTTTATGACGATTTAAACGTGTTGAAATTTGGAGGAAAATTTCGCTTTAGCAGTCCGCGTACAACCATCGACCTGAAGGGGAACTACTACATTTATAATGCTGAAAATTTCGAGTTGCTGCCACACCTGCCCGACTTCGATGTTTCAATCGAAACATCGGTGGATGTAACATCGCGTATAAATGCAACAGCAGGTGCCAGTATAACAGGCGCACGTAAAGGCTACGTATGGAACGATTACAGTGATAATTACACTTTCCCGGTTAACAATACTTTATTTGAAGAATACGACCTAAAAACTGCAATCGACATCAATCTTTCGGCTGAATACAAGTACTCAAAAGACATGTATTTCTTCGTTAATGCCGAAAACATTCTGAACCAAAATTACCAAATACTGAATGGTTACAACAATCATGGATTATTGATTCTTTTAGGTGCACGGGTATCGTTTTAAAGTAATTTCAAACAGTTGAAAACTTTTACGTTTAAGGCCTGATTTTCTTAGGTGATAAGCGATAATTTTGCTATATTTGAAAATTGTTTTAACTAAAAACAAAAACATTTATAACATATTGATTATCAGAGCAAAAATACATCCAGAATTAACAATTTTTTTCGAAGTTTTTTTCTTCAGAAATTAACTTGTTAGCTTCTCATTTGGAACATCAGTTTTATACCAAAAAGAGGTTATCTGTATAAGGTAATTTTGACTCGTTTTGAATAAATTTAAAAGTATAAGTCAATGAGCGAAACAGAAAAAAAAGAATTGACAAAACAAAATGAATATGGCGCCGACAGTATCCAGGTACTCGAAGGTCTGGAAGCTGTACGCAAACGTCCGGCAATGTATATTGGCGATGTAAACGAAAAAGGACTCCACCACCTGGTTTACGAGGTAATCGACAACTCGATAGACGAAGCCCTGGCAGGGCATTGCAGCAACATCGACGTGATTATCAACGAAGATAATTCCATCACAGTTACCGACGATGGTCGCGGTATTCCTACCGAAAAAATGCAAAAAGAAAAAAAATCGGCATTGGAAGTAGTAATGACTGTACTACACGCCGGTGGTAAATTCAACAAAGACTCGTACAAGGTTTCTGGTGGATTACACGGTGTGGGTGTATCATGCGTTAATGCCCTATCAATGTCACTGAAAGCAGAAATACACCGCGATGGTAGAATATGGGAGCAGGAATACAGCAAAGGTAAACCTGTGGAAGACGTTAGAGTAACTGGCGAAACCGATAAAACCGGAACCATTATTACTTTCAAACCCGATACTTCAATATTCCTTGTAACAACCTACAAATACGAAATTCTGTCGGCCAGATTGCGCGAACTTGCTTTTCTGAATGCTGGTATCAAATTAACATTGCTCGACAAGCGCGAATTGGTTGAAGACAACGGATTCAGAAACGACACATTCCATTCGGAAAAAGGGTTGAAAGAATTTGTTGAATTTTTGGATGAAACCCGAGAAAAACTAATTGACGAAACCATCAATATTTCAACCGAAAAAAACAATGTGCCTGTTGAAATTGCTTTGCACTATAACACATCGTTTACCGAAAATATCCAATCATACGTTAACAATATTAACACGATTGAAGGCGGAACTCACCTCACTGGTTTCAGAAGAGGATTAACCCGAACGCTCAAAAATTACGCCGACAAATCGGGAATACTCGAAAAATTGAAATTTGAAATCAGTGGTGACGATTTTCGTGAAGGCCTTACGGCCGTTGTTTCGGTAAAAGTAGCTGAACCACAGTTCGAGGGTCAGACAAAAACGAAACTCGGAAACTCCGAAATCAGCTCGTCTGTCGATCAGGCCGTTAGTGAAATGCTTGGCATCTACCTCGAAGAACATCCTAAAGACGCCAAACAGATTGTGCAAAAAGTGATGCTGGCAGCACAGGCACGCCATGCTGCACGTAAAGCCCGCGAACTGGTACAACGCAAAAATGTTATGACCGGCGGAGGTTTACCTGGCAAACTTGCCGACTGCTCAGATAAAGACCCTGACAATTGCGAGATTTTTCTTGTTGAGGGCGACTCGGCAGGTGGTACTGCAAAACAAGGTCGTGACCGTAAATTTCAGGCTATTCTCCCATTAAGAGGTAAAATTCTTAATGTTGAAAAAGCCATGCAGCACAGAGTTTTTGAAAGCGAAGAAGTGAAAAACATATTCACTGCTTTGGGTGTTTCAATTGGCACCGAAGAAGATTCAAAAGCGCTAAATATGGATAAACTCCGTTACAAGAAAGTAATCATCATGACGGATGCCGACGTTGACGGAAGCCACATCGCCACTTTAATTATGACACTCTTCTTCCGCTACATGCGCGAACTCATTAAAGAAGGATACCTTTACATAGCAACCCCTCCACTTTACCTGGTGAAAAGAGGTAAAAAAGAAGATTATGCATGGTCGGAACAACAACGCCTGCAACTTATTGATGTGCTGGGCAAAGGAAAAGAAAGCAATGTTCATGTTCAACGTTATAAAGGTTTGGGTGAGATGAATTCGGAGCAGTTATGGGATACAACCATGAACCCCGGAAACCGGACACTGCGTCAGGTTACCATCGAGAACGCCGCCGAAGCCGACCACATTTTCTCAATGCTCATGGGCGACGAAGTACCACCAAGACGTGCATTTATTGAGAAAAATGCCACATACGCAAATATCGACGTCTAAAATATCAGTCAACAGTCATTAGTCATTAGTCATTAGTAGCTCAAATGACTAATGACTATTGACAAATTAACCATATTTATGAAGATTTGTGTTTTTTGCTCTTCAAGCAATGCAGTTGATGATGCTTATTTTGAAACTGCCGAAACCCTGGGAAACATACTTGCTCAAAACCGCCATACACTAATTTATGGCGGTGCAAATGTTGGACTAATGGAGCATTTAGCAAAAGCTGTAAATAAAGGAAAAGCCAAAGTAATTGGTTTTATTCCTCAAAAAATACACGACAAAACTCTTGCCTCGGACATTCCTGATGAACTTTTCATCACTCAAACAATGGATCAAAGAAAAAGAGAAATGCGAGATATGGCTGACGCATTTATTGCCTTACCCGGTGGCTTTGGTACCCTTGAAGAAATTTTGGAAGTTATTACGTTGAAACAACTCGACTATCACCAGAAACCAATTGTGTTTATCAATACAAACAATTTTTATGAGCATCTGATTTTGCAATTTGAAAAATCATATACCGAAATGTTTGCAAATCCGGGTTATCGCAAACTCTACAAAATAGTTAACACCCCCGAAGAAGCAATTGAATATTTTTCTAGCTATCAGCTCGAAGAAATGGAGCACAAATGGTATAACGTACCCCAAAAAACAGGAAAAGTATAATACAGAAACCAATTAGCGTTTATCTTCTTCAAATTCTAAACACATGCAAAAAATAATATAAATCCAGATTCTATATTATTTCATCATAACCATCGGTATCGATAATCCCCTGATACACCAACTCGGCAGGTCCTTTTAGCCACACATTCGTAAATTGTTCTCCTTCGCGGGCAAACTTTACTTCTAGATTTCCGCCTTTAGCTGCAATGTAGAATTTACCTTCGTTGACACCACTTTTGAATGCTGCACTTAATGCCGAGGCTGCAATACCGGTTCCGCAGGCTAACGTTTCGCATTCCACACCACGTTCATATGTATAAACCGTAAGTTTATCACCCTCGTGTTTTACGAAATTAACATTGGTACCAGCAGGCTGAAAACGGGCATCGTAGCGCAGCTGACGGCCTTCGATATCCACATCAATAATTTTCAAATCGTCAACAAAATGAACCAAATGAGGCACGCCTGTATTTAAAAAATAACCGTCGGAGTGAACTTCAATTATTTCAACATCACTCATTTTTAAATCTACCAGTCTGTCGTCGCCAATTATTGCTTCATGTACCCCATCGGCTGCCATAAAAAGGGTTTGGCTATCAATTACCCCCAGTTTTTGAGCAAAAGATGTAATGCAACGACCTCCGTTTCCACACATTTCAGCCTCATACCCATCCGAATTGTAGTATTTCATTTCAAAATCATACGAATCAGATTTTTCGAGGGTTATGAGTCCATCGGCTCCAACACCAAACCTTCGGTGACATAAAAACTCAATAAGCTTTGCGTTTTTACCATCAAAAACCTGCTCCCGGTTATCAATCATTATAAAATCGTTTCCGGCTCCCTGATATTTATAAAATGTATATTTCATTTTCAACAATATATTATTCAAATAGAGAAAATTTAACTTTTGCTTTCGATTGCAAGATATAAAAATCTATTCGCAAATAACATTTACAATCGTTAACAAAACTCGCTTACGGCGGTTAAAGTATGTTAAACAGTATCTGACAAATCGACATATCAAAAACACAGGAACTATTTTTGCGTTATACTGAAACGTTTAGTTAGAGATATATTTTTAAACAAAAAAAATATTTAACCATGAGAAAAATTCAAAACATTATTGCAGCAATATTATTTGCGGTAGTTGGTGGATTTACTGCCATTTTGATTTATACCAACTATATTGAAAAACCAAAAGTAGTAACAATAAGCGAACCAAGAGCGGTGCAATATGCCAGCTTACCCTCGTCCCCACAGGGCGTTGATCTAACAGTTGCGGCCGAAAATTCGGTTAAAGCAGTAGTACACATACAAACAGAGTTTCAGCAACAAGGTTACTCGTCGAGCGGCAACCCTTTCTTCGATTTCTTTTTTGGCGATCCGTATCGTCAACAGGAACCACGTATGCAGCAAGCATCTGGTTCGGGAGTAATCATATCGTCCGACGGATACATTGTCACCAACAATCATGTTATTGAAAGATCCGATAAAATAAACATTATTCTAAACGACAATCGCGAGTATGAAGCCACATTAATTGGCACTGACCCAAATACAGACATCGCCTTGCTAAAAGTTAAAGCAGAAGAAGACTTACCAACCATACGCTGGGGAAACTCAGATAACTTACAGCTTGGAGAGTGGGTTTTAGCTGTAGGAAATCCGTTCAACCTCACATCAACAGTTACAGCAGGTATTGTGAGTGCTAAAGCACGCGGCATAGGCATTATCGGAGGTCAGCTGCCAATCGAGTCGTTTATACAAACCGACGCGGCTGTTAACCCGGGAAACAGCGGCGGTGCATTAGTAAATACCCGTGGCGAGCTGGTCGGTATAAATACAGCTATTGCATCACGAACCGGTTCGTACAGTGGCTATTCGTTTGCTGTGCCGGTTAGTATTGTCAGAAAAGTTGTTGACGATTTAAAAGAATTTGGTGAAGTACAACGTGCTATTCTGGGGGTAAGCATCCAAAATGTAAATGCCGAATTGTCTAAAGAAATTGGGCTCGACAAAATAGAAGGCGTATATGTTGCCGGCGTTGTTGAAGACGGAGCTGCCATTGAAGCCGGCATTAAAGAAGGCGATGTAATAATATCAGTTAACAATGTAATTGTCAACTCTGTAAGTGAACTGCAGGAGCAAATCAGCAAACACCGACCGGGAGATGAAGTGGATATTGAGATATTTAGAAAGAATAAAAAGAAACATTTAACGGCCACTTTACGTAATATGAAAGGCGGTACAGGTATAGTCAAAAACGCACTTACTGTATTAGGTGCCGAACTTGAAGAAGTTGACCAAAAGCTTAAAGAAGATTTAAACATCGGAGGTGGTTTGCTTGTTACTAATATTTTAGATGGCAAACTAAAGGATGCTGGAATTAAAGAAGGATTCATAATTACCCACGTTAATAAGCAAAGGGTCAGTAACGTTCAGGAAATAAAAGAAGTAATAAAAATGTCGCGCGGTGGCGTGCTTATCGAAGGATTATACAAAAACGGTGAAGAAGCTTACTACGTTTTTGGGTTAGAATAATACAACAACCGATATGTACTTCCACAATGTGCGACTATTAGTTTGAATAAGTAAGTATAAAGTAATATATTTGCGCGTTTTTCTAAAGAAGATACATGAGACAGCTAAAGATTACAAAATCAATTACTAACCGTGAAAGTGCTTCGCTTGATAAGTACTTACAAGAAATTGGTAAAGAAGAACTTATCACCGTAGAGGAAGAAGTAGAATTGGCACAGCGAATCAAAAAAGGCGACCACGCCGCACTTGAAAAGCTGACTCGTGCTAACCTGCGCTTCGTTGTATCGGTTGCAAAGCAATACCAGAATCAGGGGCTTAGCCTTCCCGACTTAATTAATGAAGGCAACCTGGGACTGATAAAGGCAGCCGAAAAATTTGACGAAACCCGCGGTTTTAAATTCATCTCTTATGCTGTATGGTGGATTCGCCAATCCATTCTTCAGGCACTTGCTGAACAATCGCGTATCGTGCGCTTGCCATTGAACCAGGTAGGTTCGTTGAACAAAATCAACAAAGCATTCTCAAAATTTGAACAAGAGCACGAACGTAAACCATCGCCCGAAGAACTGGCTGAAAGCTTAGATTTACCAGCCGACAAAGTAGCCGATACACTTAAAGTATCTGGCCGCCACATTTCGGTTGACGCACCATTTGTCGATGGTGAAGACAACAGCTTGCTGGACGTTCTTCCCAACACCGACTCACCCAATGCCGACCGTTTACTTATCAAAGAATCGTTGGCAAGGGAAATAGATCGTGCGCTAACAACCCTTACCGAGCGCGAAAGCGACATTGTTAGACTTTTCTTTGGAATAGGTTGTCAGGAAATGACCCTCGAAGAAATTGGAGAACGTTTTGGGCTGACACGTGAAAGGGTAAGACAGATTAAAGAAAAGGCAATCCGCCGTTTGAGGCACACAACACGAAGTAAATTATTAAAATCGTATCTGGGATAAATTTATCTTGAGATAAAACTGAAACCGTCTTTGCAATGCAAAGGCGGTTTTTTTATTTCAAAATTTCTAAGAATTCCTGAGAAACTCGTTTATGTCTTATCCTTCGGGATGTTTTTACATCTAGAACGCTTATACTTCGTCAAAATCATTAACAATCATATCATTACAAATGCTTCTGACGAAATTATATCTATTATTGACGAATTTGTTTTTATATAAAATGAATCTATTTCTATCATTTACTAATTCAACTCCACTAGTCTGCACTTACTCCGATACATTTGTTTCAAAAAATGAATCATAAAAATGGACAATCAAAAAAAACTAAAAAGGTACGAGTGGATCATTGTGGTACTTAGCATATTTGTAATACTGCTCACCATATTCATAATCTATCTGATTTTCAATTACTAAAACAAACATATAATCTAAATCAAAAATCTATGAAAAGTAAACTAGTTCTTCTTACCATTCTGTTCGTTTTGAGCTTGTCGTTAGCAAACGCTCAAAACAAAACAGTTAATGGTACAGTAACAAACAAAAACGGCGAACCGTTACCAGGTGTCACCGTTTTAGTAAAAAGCACTACCATTGGAACGTCAACCGATATCGACGGGCAATATTCACTTTCTGTGCCCGAACAATCGGTTTTGGTTTTCTCTTTTATTGGTTATACTCCGGTCGAAATAGCCATTGAAAATCAATCTACTATTAATGCAACACTTAACGAAGACGTTTTCAGTCTTGACGAAGTAGTAGCCATTGGTTATGGAACACAGCGCAAAAGCGACCTTACTGGTTCAGTTACCAGCATTGGAACCGAAAGCTTCAACGAGGGAATGATTTCATCGCCCGAACAACTCATCAA
>JAQICD010000126.1 GCA_027858715.1 Prolixibacteraceae bacterium | reverse complement strand
TTTTTTTCAAATAAAATTGACTAAAAACATTTACAAATATACGAATAATTGCAATATGAATATCGCTCGATATATCGTCCATAAGTTTTAAAAGAATGAAATATTTAAAGTTTGGTTATAAGAAAATCTATGGATATGTTGGATAATTATAACTTTACGATAAGCTCCCGCAATAGCGGGTTTAGTTCAACACGCAATATAAATCAACCTTATGTTCGTTTTTGCGTCGAAACATGTAGTAATTTTTATATTTCATGCATCGTTTTTTTAACCAAATACTATGTAATGGCAAAATCCCAGTATAAAAAGAGAAAATGATAATTTGATGAATAATATAATCGACATTTTTTTTGGCGAATATTGTGAGAAATCGTAACTTAGAACTTTGTTTTTCAATACGATGACGCAACTATTTTAAAGCTGTTTTCATCTTTAATGGTAATCTTTAGAATTTGAAACTATGAAATGGTATGTAATAATTAGCACTGGATTACTGTTGTTTTGTATGGCTTGTGATAATTCTTCTCTGATTTTTAGTGATGATTATACAACTGAAAATGACAGATCGACAAAACGACTTGACCTTTCTTTAAATGAAGGAGTAAATTTTTATCTCATCAAAGATTTTATTTATGGCTCTGAAATACAGATCGATTCAGTTGAAATGGAGGATGAACCCATTATTTCTTATCATGAAATTGTAGCCTACGATTCAACAAATCATTTATTTCAACTTAATTTCGATGCCAATTCGTTTTATACAGGAGATATTAATTACGATCAAAAAGGTTTTGTGTTGATGCTTGATAATGAAATTATCAATTATGGTTTGTTTTGGTCGCCAACACATTCAAATATAGTTGATGGAGTGGTTTTAACTTTTGCATTTACCGACACTCTTTATGGTAGTTGCATCGAATTAATCGAAGCTTATCCTTCATCTAAATTTTCAACAAAGCAGGTTAATTTAAACGACGAACGTTTGATTTCGAGATTGGCTACCGATGGTAAACTTCGATCGCTCGTTAGTGCACCGAAGTCCGATAGCGGACCGGAGCCATTGCCTGGTTACTTAGACACCATTTATTATTACAATGAAATATTTAATATTGAGAATCAAGGCGTTTATGGCAAATGGAAATTGACCTCCATTTCGGGAGGTATAACAGGTGGTGGTTACGAACCCGATTTCGATTACCTCGAATTCATACCCTATGGAATTTACCAGTTTGTGCGAGCCGATTCTTTGCTCGAATTTGGTAGGGTTGCCATTGCAGAACAAACCGACGATGATTTGCGGATCACGCTGAAGGTAGATAATAGCAGTACCTCTTTTTTTTCTGATTCTGAAAAATACATTGAATTAAGTAAAGGCGATGTGATGAATTTAATTGCACCCTGTTGCGACAGGTACAACTATCACTTCGAAAGAATAGAATAGTTTGAATCAGTGAGACTTTGATTTCAGGAACGATAGTGAACTAAAATCAATTAGTCGAACTGATTCTGAACGAAGTCGAAGGATCTTTTGGATCTTATACCTTTCGTTTGCAATGTCAATTACCGAACTGGGTGGCATTCATGCAGAGGCAAAGGTTTTCCACAGAAAACCAATTTCGCGCTTTTCGTTAAAACCCCACATGGCGAGAGTTCTATGTGGGGATGCAAAACATCAACGACACCAAAACATCAGGGCTCAAATATCTGCTACCACAATTTATCGATAATTCACTGTTAATCTAGCACGGCCTTCGTGGGGTGGATACCCTTAAAAAAAAGAATAAGTCACAATTAGCAAATCCAAGAAATAATTTAATGCATTGTAGGTTAAGAATATTTGGGTTGACTTTAAATAATATTTACACGAAATTTATGTTCTATTTAAAGCCAGCCCTCTGGTAACTAAACTAAAAATTAGAACATGAAAACTCCAACTACCACTACTATCATCGGCGCTCAATCCTATATGAACAGCGCTCAATGCAAGATCAACACTTCTAAACACAATTCGGAAGCTTCTTAGATCAATACGACTGCCACTATGTCCATATTGAATGTTTCTCAGGCCTATATGAACGCTTCTTAAACCTATTCGAGCGCAATTCTGTCAGATTTCAACGAATATGAACCAATTAAAATTATTCATAAACCCAATCATTAACTAAAAAATTTACACCATGTCAAATTCAGAATCTAAACGATTAGAAAAAACAAGAGTAGCATTAACAAATGCACAAACCCACTCCGAGATTAAACCTTTGTTAGCCGACTTCGGTATGGACGATGCAAAAATTGCAGAAGGATTAACCATTTACGACAATGCCTTACAAAAATGGGGATAAAACAAACAGGAAAATATAGAATCTAAAGTTGCTAAAACAGAGTATCATGAAATTTTCAACGAGCTTGAGAGTCTCTACAAAAAAACACAAAACCTTTGCCCAGCGTTTTTTCCATCGCAGCCCCACAACCTTAATCAAATTGGGTCTTGAAGGCAGATACCCGACTAAATACGACGAGATTTTCAGCAAAATCAAACTCTTTTACACAACTATTGCAAACGATGCAGCAATTCAAGCAGAGTTTACAAAAAATCAAACTCACCGCAGAATTTGTTGCCGACTGTCTCGCTAAATTCGACCAATTATTAGCAACAAGAGCCAACTACGACAAAGAGCTGGGAGAATCACAAGACGCTACCGATGTTAAAAATATAGCACTAACACAAATGGACGAATGGATGGAGGATTTTGATGCTATTGCAACCATTGCATTATACGATCAACCTCAACTCCTAGAAGTATTAGGCATTTTTGTAAGAAACTAAATAACATTGCAAGGGTATAGAAAAACCCAACACGCATTGTAAGCACTTTGGCAAGCCCCTGCAAGCCATCGCACAACCAAAAGCTTGCCAAAAAGCATACAATTTCCCTCCCACTTTGCCGCTAAGGCGGCATTTGGGTTGCCAAACATACAAAATAAATTGTACTTCGTATCGTACGAACAAAAAAAAGACAATTATAAAAAAGTATAATAAGATTTGATACTTTTAACGATTGAACAAACGAAACCCAGTTGCTAACATATTAGGAATTAAGGCACAGTTGGGCCACGAAAAAAGGCAGTAAGCACGAGAACTTACTGCCTTTTTTGGTCAATGAGGTGTTGCTTTACCACGCCCAATTGTGTTTTTCCGCCAGCTGGCGGAGGGCTTAGCCGCTGTTGCT
>JAQICD010000113.1 GCA_027858715.1 Prolixibacteraceae bacterium | reverse complement strand
GCATTTTACGAATCTCTTGGGGCACAAGGGCTAATCAGTCTTGATAAAACCGTGAAATACATTCGTTCGAAATGTCCTGAGATGTTCATCATTGCCGATGCAAAACGTGGCGACATTGGGAACACATCTAATTTATATGCCCGTACTTTTTTCGATTTTTTCGATTTTGACGCGGTAACAGTTGCTCCCTACATGGGCGAAGATTCAGTGAAACCTTTTATGACCTATCTCGACAAATGGGTTATTCTTTTGGCCTTAACATCGAACAAAGGTGCTTTCGACTTTCAATTTATCGAAAATAAAGAAACCGGCGACAAACTATTTGAGTCGGTTCTGAAAACCTCTCAAAACTGGGGTACAACCGACAATATGATGTATGTTGTTGGTGCCACCAAAGCCGAAAAACTTGAGGATATACGTAAAATAATACCTAACCATTTTCTGCTTGTACCCGGCGTTGGCGCACAGGGAGGCAGTCTGCAGGAAGTAGCCAAATACGGAATGAACAGCCAGTGCGGATTATTGGTAAACTCATCGCGAGGCATTATTTATGCCTCCGATGGCGAAGATTTTGCCAAAAAAGCTCGCATACAAGCCGAAGCAATTCAGATTGATATGGAAGAATTACTCCTTGAAGCCGATTTAATTTAAAAAAGCTTTATTATATTTATGGCACTTTAACCCCTCAGTGCTATAAATATGAACGAAGAATTCCTCCAATACACATGGAAACACGGCCTGTTTGCAAAAGACAAACTCGTTGCCACTACAGGCGAATCTATTACAATAGTTAGTGCCGGACAGTGGAACTCCGACTCCGGTCCTGATTTTTTCAATGCATCGTTAAAGATCGATGACACCCTTTGGGCAGGAAATGTTGAAGTACACATTAACAGCTCCGACTGGCTTAAACACAACCATCAAAACAATGAGGCCTACAACAATGTAATTTTACATGTTGTGTTCAACAACGATATCCCAGTATCGCTACCCAACGGAAACAAACTACCAACATTAATTCTTGTACCCGACGCCGATGCACGCAGCAACTACGAAAACCTTA
This sequence comes from Prolixibacteraceae bacterium, assembly GCA_027858715.1. Lineage (GTDB taxonomy): Bacteria > Bacteroidota > Bacteroidia > Bacteroidales > Prolixibacteraceae > Roseimarinus. Next base: position 21,737 of record JAQICD010000113.1, on the reverse strand, counting down.
TAGATGAAAAAACGAAGCCTGCCTGCGCTCCATACCTGCAAAACATCGACCGGATATATTTACAATCGACAATTGATGCGATGCTGGTAAACAGGATTAAGCAAAAAACCGATGCTATTTTGAAAACCATGGAAATGGTAAAGAACTCTTGGAATGAAACGTTTTACCAACATCTGGCTATTAACTTTGGTTTTAAAACGAATGCTCTCCCCTTCGAAATGCTGACCCGCTCACTACCCCTCAGCATCGTAGCAAAACACACAAACAATCTACACCAGCTCGAAGCTTTATTGTTTGGTCAGTCAGGATTGCTTAACGAACAATTACTGGGCGACGATTATTTTTTAGCTTTGCGAGACGAATATCACTTCCTGGCAAAAAAATACAAACTAAAAGGAATTGAAAGCCACAATTGGAAATTTATGCGCTTACGTCCGGCCAACTTCCCCACCATCAGGCTGGCACAATTTGCAGCCCTTTTTCCACAATCTGAAGCCCTGTTTTCAAAACTAACCGAGCTCAACACGCCTGAAGATATACGAAAACTATTCAAAATTAAAGCCTCTGAGTACTGGGAAACCCATTATCGATTTAACCAACAAGCTTCAAAAAAAACCAAGTGGATTGGTGAAAGCTCACTAAACAACATACTGATAAACACGGTCGTTCCCTTTCTTTACCTCTATGGCGAACGTCAGAACAAGGAAATACTCAAACAGCGAGCCATCAATCTTCTTGAATCATTACCACCCGAGAAAAATAAAATAACAGAAAGCTGGAAGACACTTGGAATAAACGCTGAAAACGCATACGAAACGCAAGCCCTCATCGAACTAAAAAACAACTATTGCGAAACAAAAAAATGTTTGCACTGCCAAATTGGAGCCAAACTAATAAACAAAAAATAAATGTACACCCAACAACATTAAAAATCAGAGGTTTTATGCATCCCGATAAATAAAAATGATTATTTTTGCGAAAATTTGGCGTAAAGTCAAACTTTTAATATTGCGCGGTTGTCATTGAAAATCAATACTGCGGCGTAATAATCGAATAGTTTAACTTATTAAATTTAAAAGAATTATGTATTTAACTTCTGACAAGAAAAAAGAATTTTTTGCAAAGCACGGTAAAAACGAAGGCGACACAGGTTCGTCCGAGGGTCAAGTTGCATTGTTTTCATTCCGTATTTCACACTTAACTGAGCACCTTAAAAAGAATCGTAAAGATTTCAGCACACAACGTGCTTTGATTACACTGGTAGGTAAGCGTCGCAGATTACTTGATTACTTAAAAGAACGCGACATCGAGCGTTATCGTGCTATCATCAAAGAACTTAACTTACGTAAATAATTTCTTTATGAAAAAGGCAATTATATAATTGCCTTTTTCAAATTTAAAGCCCCGCCCAATAATTTATTTTTGTTAAAAATTTACACATTATGCTTAATGTAATTGAAAAAGTCATAGACCTGGGCGATGGAAGAACCATTACTATCGAAACAGGTAAATTGGCAAAACAAGCAGATGGCGCCGTGGTTGTAAAATCAGGCGACACCATGTTGCTGGCAACAGTTGTATCAGCAAAGGATGCAAATTCTGACGTTGACTTCATGCCTTTATCAGTAGATTATCGCGAAAAATTTTCCGCAGCAGGTCGCTTCCCCGGAGGGTTTCTCAAGCGAGAAGCTCGCCCGTCAGACGACGAAATTTTGGTGTCTCGGTTAGTTGACCGTGCGTTAAGACCACTTTTCCCATCCACCTATCACGCCGAAACCGCTGTAATGATTTCACTTATTTCGGCCGACACAGAGGTAATGCCTGATTCATTGGCAGGGCTTGCTGCTTCAGCCGCCATCAGTGTTTCAGATGTGCCTTTTGAATGCCCTATTTCTGAAGTTCGTGTTGCTCGTATTAATGGCGAATTTATCATAAATCCATCAAGTTCTCAACTCGCAAAAGCAGATATCGACATTATGGTTGCTGCTTCGCACGACAACATCATGATGGTAGAAGGAGAAATGGACGAAGTTTCAGAAACTGAAATGATCGAAGCCATTAAATTTGCTCACGACGCCATCAAAACTCAATGTAAGGCGCAAGACGAATTGGCTGCCGAGCTTAACATTGTTAAACGTGAATTTTGTCACGAAGAAAACGATGAAGACCTGAAACAAAAAGTTGAAAACGATTTATACCAGGCTTGCTATGATTTGGTAAAACAACAAGTTGCCGACAAACATAAACGTTTCGAATTGTTTGATGAAATTCAGGATGCTTACATCGAAAAATATAAAGAAGAGAATGCTGAAAACGAGGACATTGACCTTGACCAGCATGTAAAACTCATCAAAAAATATTTGCACGACGTAAACGGTGAAGCGATGCGTCGCATGGTGCTTGACGAAGGCATTCGCCTTGACGGTCGCAAAACCGATGAAATCCGACCAATCTGGGGCGAAGTTGATTATCTCCCGGGGGCACATGGCTCTGCTATCTTTACACGTGGTGAGACACAATCATTATCGTCAATCACGCTTGGCACCAAAATGGATATCAAACGCATCGATAATGTAACCGTTCAGGGAGAAGAGAAATTTCTTCTTCACTACAACTTCCCACCATTTTGTGTGGGTGAAGCTAAAACTCCACGTTTTGTTGGACGTCGTGAAATTGGCCATGGGAACCTCGCATTCAGGGCACTGAAAGGTATGATACCTGATGACTTCCCATATGCCGTTCGTATTGTATCAGATATTCTCGAATCAAATGGTTCATCATCGATGGCTACCGTTTGTGCAGGAACCATGTGTATGCTTGATGCCGGTGTGAAAATGAAAAAACCAGTTTCAGGTATTGCAATGGGGCTAATTACAGATGCTAAATCCGATAAATTTGCAGTGCTTTCTGATATCCTTGGTGATGAAGACCACCTCGGCGACATGGACTTCAAGGTAACCGGTACAGCCGATGGCATTACTGCAACACAAATGGATATCAAAGTTGACGGTCTTTCATTCGAAGTGTTGGAAAAAGCTTTGAATCAGGCACGGGAAGGGCGTTTGCACATTCTTGATAAAATCAAAGAAGTGATTTCAGAACCTCGTGCTGATTACAAAGAAAATGTACCACGTATCGAAACCATGATTATCCCTAAAGATATGATTGGTGCTGTTATTGGCCCCGGTGGTAAAATCATTCAAAAAATTCAGGAAGAAACGGGAACCGTTGTCGTTCTTGAAGAAGTTGATGATTTCGGACAGATTCAAATTTCAGGCATCAACAAACAATCGATTATTGATGCGGTAGCTCAAATAAAAGCTATTGTAGCAGTGCCTGAAGTTGGTGAGATTTACAAAGGAAAAGTTAAAACAATTGTTTCTTTTGGTGCATTCATCGAAATAATGCCGGGTAAAGATGCCCTGTTGCACATTTCTGAAATCGATTATCAACGTCACGAAACCGTTGAAGAAGTATTGAAAGAAGGCGACGAAATTGAGGTTAAGCTTATCGGAGTTGATGAAAAAAACGGAAAACTCAAGCTTTCAAGAAAAGTGCTTCTCGAAAAACCCGAAGGCTATGTTGAGCCGAAACGTCAAAGTGGAGGTGGAAACCGAAGCAACGACCGAAGAGGTGGTGACGACCGTAGGGGAAATGACCGCAGAGGAAATGACCGACGCAGAGACCGCAACGATTTTGGCGGTGACCGCAGAAACAACAGGTAACAACCACTTTCAGTAAAATACACTCAGGGCAGCCTTAAAAAGCTGCCCTTTTTTAACCCATAAAATCAGTCGAAATGAATGTTGAAGAAAAACTTGAAAAAATTGAAGATCTTACATCAGACTTCTCTTTGTCGAGGTACAACTTCTTAAAAATAAGTGCACTCATAAAACTTATTGAAGATACCCATAATAACATCGGCGACTGTGACGAATGCAGAAAAAACGAAAATCATCTTGAAAATCTTATTGAACAAATACCCAACCTCGACGATAACACATACCGTACACCGTACGAAAAAGAATTTAATAAAATAAGAACCCATTTCCATAAGTCGCACGGCTACATCCCTCCGTATTACTTTTCGGCACGATACAGTCTTATGGGTATTATTGTTTTACTGTTACTGACAATGGCGATAAAATTAATTTTTAAACTTCAATCACCCGATCTGCTTTTAGCCGGAGCTACTGCCGGGCTGGCAGCAGGTTATCTTTACGGCAGTTATAAAGAAAAAATATATCGCAAACAAAAAAAAATAGTTTAGCACCTTTCACATCCGATCACCGACTCCTTTGAATAATTTGCATAAATAGTTGTACTTTTATAGTCGCACGACTTTAAACAATACAATTATGAACAAAATTTTACTACTTACGATTCTAGCTATGGCATTTGGCTGTAAAAATCAATCAATTGATTATCCTGAAACACGCAAAGACGCGGTAAAAGACACCATATTTGGCGTGGAAATTGAAGACCCTTACCGCTGGCTCGAAGATGACAACTCCGAAGAAACAGCACAATGGGTTGAAGCCCAGAATAAAGTAACCTTTGAATACCTTGAATCTCTTCCGGGACGCGAGAAAATAAAAAACCGGCTTACCGAATTGTGGGATTATCCTAAAACCGGCACACCATTTAATGTATCAGGCCGATGGTTCATTTTCAAAAACGACGGATTGCAAAACCAAAGTGTTTTATACACCATGGAGTCGCCCGACGATGAGCCAGAGTTAATAATGGATCCCAACACTCTCAGCGACGATGGCACTGTTGCATTCTCGGGCATGGATGTTTCGCCCGAAGGCAAATACCTGGTTTATAAAATCGCCCGCTCAGGTTCCGACTGGAACGAAATATTCGTGATGGATATTGAAACCCGCGAGCTGCTTGACGACCATATCGAATGGGTGAAGTTCTCGGGTGTTTCGTGCTATGCCGATGGTTTTTTCTATAGCGCATACGAACAACCCCAGACCGGACAAGAATTGTCGGTATCGAACCAGGGACAGAAAATATATTTTCATAAATACGGAACAAAACAGGAGCAGGATGAGTTGATTTTTGCCAATCCAGAACAACCAAATCGCATGTACTCAGCCGGCATCGACTCACGATATAAGTATCTGTTCATTGTAGAATCTGAATCGACCAGTGGAAACGGTTTATACATTAAAAAACTGGACTCCGGCAACAGTAATATCATCAAATTGGCCGAAGGATTCGAAAACGACTTCTCTCCTATCGAAATAGCTGACAACAAACTGCTCGTAAATACCAACTCAGGCGCACCTAAATACAGGGTAATAGCTTTCGATTTAAATAATCCAGCTCCCGATAACTTTACTGAAGTAATTCCTGAGAGTGAAAACACATTGCAAAATGTTTCATTTTGCGGCAACAAATTATTTGCCCACTACATGGAAGATGCAAAAAGCAAAATCAACATACTTTCAACAACTGGCCAACACCTTGGAAGCGTTAATTTACCGGGCATATGCAGCGCCGGCAACATGCGGGGCACTTACAGTGAAACTACCGCCTTTTACTCATACAGTTCGTATAACACGCCCGGAACCATACTCCAATATGATACAGAAACCGGCAAGTCGGAAGTGTTTTTTGAACCTGAAGTAAAATTCAACCCCGAAGATTTTATTGTAAAGCAAGATTTTTATGAAAGTAAGGATGGAACCAAAATTCCAATGTTCATCATTCATAAAAAAGGCATCGAACTTAATGGAACCAATCCGGCCATGCTATATGGCTATGGAGGATTTAACATCAGTCTCACACCTTCGTATTCAACATCGGTACTTTACTATATCGAGCAAGGTGGTGTTTATGCTGTTGCAAACCTTCGCGGTGGCGGCGAATATGGCGAAAAATGGCACAAAGCCGGCACAAAGATGCAAAAACAAAATGTGTTTAACGATTTCATTGCAGCTGCTGAATACCTTATCGATACAGGATATACAAACTCCGAAAAGCTAACCATCAGAGGAGGCTCAAACGGTGGCCTGCTCGTAGGTGCAGTAACTAATCAGCGCCCCGATTTAATCAAGGTTGCCTTACCGGCTGTAGGGGTAATGGACATGCTTCGCTACCATAAATTCACAATTGGCTATGCATGGGCTAGCGATTACGGACGAGCTGACGATAGTAAGGAAATGTTTGACTACCTGCTCGGATACTCACCTCTCCACACAGTTAAAGCCCAGGACTATCCTGCCATACTGGCTACAACTGCCGACCACGACGACAGAGTTGTGCCTGCACATACTTTCAAATACATATCGCGCGTACAGGAGCTAAATACAGGCGATTTGCCTACACTTGTACGTATCGATGTAAAAGCCGGGCATGGCAGTGGAAAACCAACCTCAAAAATTATCGAAGAATACACAGACATCTATGCTTTTGTATTTCACCACACCGGCATTAAAGTTGAATAGACAGAATTTTACTAGATGAACTTTTTAGTTATTGAAGGCAACATCGGAGCGGGCAAAACCTCACTGGCAAAAAAAATCAGCCATGATTACAATGCCCGCTTCGTTGGTGAACAATTTGCAGACAATCCGTTTCTCGAAAAATTTTACGAAAACCCGAAAAGTTATGCATTCACACTGGAAATGTCGTTTATGGCTGAGCGATATTCACAGTTTACCAGCGAACTGCAAAACTACAACCTGTTCTCCGATTTTGTTGTTGCCGATTACTATTTTATAAAATCGCTCATTTTTGCAGGCGTTACATTAAACGACAAAGAATACAACCTTTACCGGAAATTATTCAATATCATTTTTGCACGATTGATTCGACCCGACCTTTATGTATATCTGCATAAAAGCAGTGATAAGTTAAAAGCTAATATCAAAAAACGCGGGCGCTCGTACGAAAGCAATATAAATACGGAATACCTTAGTAAGATAAGTAGTGCTTATTTCAAATATTTTAAACAACAAAACGAATTCCCAATTTTAATTATCGACGCAAACAACATTGATTTTATTGAAAATGAAGACGATTACCATAAATTATGCGACACCATTTTAAACTCGAAATACAAAAAAGGCATTACAAGAATTATACATTAGCCTGAGAACTATAACCAAAAGCACCAAATATGCTGGTATTAAAGATAAAAATTTCCTTATTTGGCTTTCAGGTTAGAAAAACATTCTTATTTTTGTATTAATCGAAAAAATATGTTTATAAAAATAAATAATGTGTCCATCATGAAAAAATTCAATTTTAAAGTATTAGTAATGTTCGCCGTTGCAACTCTGCTCATGAGTAGTTGTGCAAGCATCAAAAAAATGAAAAAGAATGCAGATCAGATCAATTGGGACGTAACTCCCGAAGTTCTTGAAGCACATGCAGGGCAAGTTAATGTTTCGGTTGAAGGACAAATACCTGAAAAGTATTTTGTTAAGAAAGCTACATTAACAGTTACACCTATCGTTAAATATGAAGGTGGTGAGATGGCTTATCCCGAAATTAAACTTCAGGGTGAAAGTGTAACTGCCAACAATGCTGTAATTAGTTTTGATGATGGTGGTAATTTTCAAGTTCAAGGCGCTTTGCCATATGAAGAGTCGATGAGGATGTCGGAACTAATTGTAAATATTGTCGCACAAAAAGGCGGCTCAGTGCTTGATTTCGACCCAATCAAAATTGCTGACGGTGTAATTGCCACTTCAGAATTAGTTGATAAGAGCGGTGCTCCTATTGTAGGTATCCAGAAAGAGAAAAACTCTACAGGTAAGTACGATCCTACAATCGACAAATTCCAGCGCGTTGTTCCTGACGAATTTATAGCTGACTTGCACTATCTGATTAACAGCTCATATGTTCGTGGAGAAGAAATGAAGGCCGATGATGTTAACCAATTTCAAAGCTACACTAAAGAGGCTAACGAAGATGCGCGTAAAGACCTTAAAAACGTTGAAGTATCAGCTTATGCTTCTCCTGACGGTAAGTTAGACTGGAACGAAGCATTGTCAAAAAAACGTGAAGCTACAGCTTCAGGATATTTGAAAAAGCAACTCGATAAATTAGGTGTTGATAAAGATGTTAGCACTAAATATACTGCTGAAGACTGGGAAGGTTTTAAAGAGCTGATGCAAGAATCATCTATACAGGATAAAGAATTAATATTACGTGTTTTGAGCATGTATAGCGATCCTGAAGTACGCGAAAAAGAAATTCGCAACCTTTCAGAAGCATTTACTGCTGTAGCCGATGAAATTCTTCCTGAATTGCGTCGCGCCAAATTCATCGCATCTATCGATTTAATTGGAAAGACTGATGCTGAATTGATTGCTGCAGCCGAAAAAGATCCAGCATCGCTGAATCAGGCTGAATTACTCGAAGCAGCTAACCTTACTGATGATATGGCCAAGAAAAAAGCTTTCTACAAATCATTTACAAAACAATTCGAAGATGACTGGAGAGGTTACAACAACCTTGGAATGGTTCAAGTAATGGAAGATGACTACAACGACGCAGCCAAGAATTTTGAAAAAGCAGACCAATTGGATAACAGCAACCCAATTATACAAAATAACCTTGGTGTTATTGCACTTAAAGCAGACGACATTAACAAGGCTAAAGAATTATTCTCTGCAGCTTCAGGTGTTGCGCCACAGGTTAACTACAACATGGGTATTGTAAGCATTGCACGTGCCGAATACGACAAAGCAGTCCAATTATTTGGCGAATGCACAAGACCAAATGCAGCCCTTGCAAAAATACTGGCCGGCGATAATAACGGTGCTTTAAAAGTACTTGAATCAAGCGAAGACAACACTGCCATAGTTGATTACCTAAAGGCAGTCGTTGGCGCACGTACAGCTAAAGAGAACCTGCTTACTGAAAGTCTTGCAGCAGCTATAGCAAAAGATGCTTCGCTCAAAGCAGCAGCTAAATCGGATCTCGAATTTGCCAAGTATTTCGAGAATCCTAAATTCAAAGAAATAGTTGAATAATTTATTATACTTTATTGCCATAAAAAAAAGAGATTGCCGTAATGGCAGTCTCTTTTTTTTATCATAATCTACTATAATTATTTATTGCTAACTCCTTATTCTAACTGTTTTTTATCAAGATACATTTCTCAAAATAACTGTATCATCTCATTTTAGAAACAGTCATATAACTATTTAATTTCCTCAACATAAGGCCACTGTTCGTCATCCCACAATACACGGTGCACCATTAATTTCGAACGTCCACGATCGGCTTTGTCATAACCGTGGCTAAACATATAATCATCGTTATCAAAAGTATAAACTGAGTTGTGACCAATGCCGTAGTAGTTTTCATCGCCTTCAACAATTAGGGTGCCGCCACCTTGCATCATCGGCACACCATCTTTATCGATGTATGGGCCAGTTGCCGATTTCGAACGCCCTACTCTTACATTGTAAGTGCTTCGTGCCCCACGACAACATAGATCAAACGAAGCAAAAAGGTAGTAATATTCTCCTTTTTTGAAAATGAACGGAGCCTCAATAGCCGCATTCCCTGGGTCGCTTTCGTCAAGCCCCTTATTTCGCTGACGAGATGCAATAGCATGCCATTCCTGTGGTAATGCAATCGAAAGAAGGTCGTCGCTCAGTCTCACCATTTTCAATCCACCCCAAAAGGAACCAAAAGATAGCCATGGTACATTGTTTTCATCGAAAATAAGATTTGGGTCGATGGCATTCCAGTTGTCACGACCCGGAACAGATTCAACAATCTTGCCATGATCAACCCACTGGTAATCCTCATCTTCAGGATTTAACGTTACGTTGGTTGCAACACCCATTGCCGAACGGTTACTGGCAAACGACGAAATAGAATAATACAAGTAATACTTATTGTTAAGATAATAAATATCGGGAGCCCAAATATTACCGTCAAATTTTGGAACTTCCTTTTTTGCCCACGATGGCGACTCTTTGAAAACGGGTGTCATAAACTCCCAGTTCAGCATATCATCCGATTTCCACGATGCAATTCCGTGACCGGTACTATACATGTAATAAGTGCCATTTACCTCTATAGCCACGGGATCGTGCACTCCAATTCGGCTGCTTTGAGCCATAATTTGTGTTGACGTAAAAATCAGCATCAACAATAAAAATGATAATCGTTTTGCCATGTTCTTTTTATTTTAATTTTGCTATTAATTGAGTAAACGAATGTGCCGGAAAATTATAAGTAAGGACATTACCTTTAGCCATCACAGGCTTCTTTTTTTCTGATTTCACTTCGGTTTTGCCAAAATCGTTTGTTGCCTTAATATTCAATCCGTTCACTTCAACAATACTAATTTCTCCGTCAAAATCACCCGATTGTGAAATTATATCTGTAGCAATGGCCTCGTCTTTATGACGATTCACCACGTTTATAATTATTTCGTCGTTATTGTACGAAGCCGACACATCGAGATATGGTACAGCATCATGCTGAGTGGTTGACTCACCCAAACCTACGAAAAACTCTTCAGTTTTATACGTTTCACAATCGACAAAAACATCGAGTGAGGTACCGTGGGCATTACGGGCAAACATTTGCAACGGATAGTAAATGGTTTGTATAAACATGTCGTCCTCGCTGGTAAAAATCGGTGCAATAACATTAACCATCTGAGCCATATTGGCTATTTTTACGATGTCGGCATTACGAATAAAAGCATTCAGAAACCCAGCTATTACCAAGGCATCTTCAAGGTTGTAACGCTCTTCAAGCGCACGTTCGCCTGTCATGTACTCGCCATCGCGTGCCCTATACCACGAGTTGTACTCATCCCATGCAATGTATATCGGATCGCGATCGCCACGATCGGCATTCTCCATTTCGCGGGCAATTAACCCTTTCACTATTTTGGTGCGTTCCTCAAGCACCATCGGTGTCGAAAGATAATTGTAGTAATCATCATTTGGGTTACCTACATACATATGTAAAGCCAAATAATCGACCACATCACGCAATTCGGCAAGTATTTTCACGTTCCACTCATTCGGATCGGCATCAGGCCTGTAGTTTGATGAGCCAGCAGCAATAAGTTTTATTCCGGGTGAAGTTAACTTCATTAGTTTTGCTGCCTCACGGGCTTTCTTAGCATAATCTTCAGCATTCAGATGCCCCATTTGCCAAAACCCGTCCATTTCGTTACCCAAACTCCAGTATTTGATATTCCATGGTTCAGGATACCCGTGCTCTTTACGCAATTCAGCGTAACAAGGACCTTCAGCTACGTTACAATATTCAACCCATTGCTGTGCTTCTTCGATGGTACCTGTTCCCATATTTACTGCAAAATAAGGCTCAGTACCTACCTCGTGCGCCCATTCCATAAACTCGTTAGTACCAAAGCGGTTGGTTTCGAGCCTTGCCCATGCAAGTTCCATACGTGGCGGACGTTCATTTTTGGGACCAACACCATCTTTCCAATGATAGTTTGACACAAAGTTACCCCCGGGATAACGCATTTGAGTTACTTTCAGCTCCTTAACAGCCTTGAGTACATCAAGCCTGAAACCGCGTTCGTCGGCCAATTCTGAACCTTCTTCGTAAATACCACCATACACACAGCGCCCAAGGTGTTCGACAAAATTTCCATAAATTTTTTCGTCAATTTCGCCTACTGTCCGATCAAGATCGATTTTGATTCGTGCGTTTTGCGAAAAACCACAAATAGACACCATGAAAACAGCCACCAAAGAAAAATTTTTCTTTTTCATAATTTCATATTTAATTTACATTAGAGTCTTTGATTCAAGCCACCCAATTTCATGCCGAAAAGACTTCTAAAGTCAACAATACATTGTTTTCAAAGTTACGCTATACTATCAGCTATCGGGTGGATTTTTTTTTATTTTTTGAGGATTACTGTTTATTATGCGTTTAAAAACAATTGCGAACGAGCATTTTTTATATTTTTAAGAATAATATCCACAACTGATACAATCATTATTAAGCCTTAAGAAGGATGAACAAAATGAGGAAAATATTTGTCAGCATTATAACACTTCTAATTGCAATTTATATTCCGGAAAAAAAAACAATAGCTTCGGAACAACCTTTGCTCAACTACCGTTTTGAGTATTTACTTATTGAAGACGGCTTGCCTCAGAATACAATAAGTGCAATTGAGCGAGACCAGTATGGATTTATGTGGTTTGGCACCAATAATGGCATAAGTCGCTACGACGGATACACGTTCGAGTCGTTTAAAGCCGACGATAACGAACATGGCGAATCGCTTCCCGACAATATGATCAGTTCGATTAAAGCCGGAGCAGACAACAGAGTGTGGATTGGTTCACTTAATGGTTTGTCGTATTTCGACCCGATGGAAGGAAAAATATTCAGTTTCGACAAACAATCCGGTCTCAGCGCTATAAGCAAAGTAACGGCTATCGAATTTTACAATAACAACTTATGGGTAGGCACTTCGAATAATGGTATTTTTGTTTTATCAAAAAATGAAAATGGCGAATACATTATCGATAAACATTTTTGCGAGCAAAACAAAAATTTATCGAACAATTATGTAAGCAAAATTTATCACTCAAAATCGAATAAATTGTTTATTGGCACACAAACTGAAGCACTTGTTTTTTTACCAAAAACCGGACAGTTTGTTTCAATAATCGATGATGTACAATTGCCTCAAAACATCTTTGTAAATGACATATTTGAAAGCAGCACTGGTGATATTTATCTTTCATCTTTTTACGGTTTGGCTATATATTTCAATAACTCCAATGCCTTTACATGGCTGTATTCCGACCCGTTAAACAAACGCTCGATAATTCATAATACCGTATCCACCGTAAACGAAGATATGCATGGAAATATTCTTGTAGGTTCACTTGGCGGGCTTCAGTATTTCAACCCTGTTACGCTTCAATTTACCACCTTTCCTGAAGCGAGACCAGGTAATTTCAGGCTAAACAACAAATTTATAAGCGATATTTACTGCGATTCCACCGGAAATGTTTGGATAGGAACAGAGAAAGGTGGCATTAACAAATTCAATGTAAATCAAAAGCAGTTTAACTATTATGCCCACGATCCAAATAACCCAAACAGCATCAACGAAAACACCATAAACTCTGTTTTAAAAGAAAAGAATGATTTATGGATTGGCACAGCAGATGGCGGTCTAAACCGTATAAATTTTCAATCGGGAAAGATAACACATTACACATACGATCTCTATAATACAACATCAATAAGCAGCAATTATATAACTTCGCTTACCCGCGATAACAATGGCTTTTTGTGGGCTGGTTCGTGGGGCGGCGGTTTAAACAAAATCGATACCCGCAGAAAAAATGTGAACATAAGCCGAATTGACGGGAACAGTGCCGGATATACCAACGAAATTGTCAATTATTTTGTTGCAGCTATTAAAAACGACGAAAGAGGGTTTTTGCTGGCAGGAACCGAAGGCGGACTATCGATACTTGATTATAGCACCAACACATTTACAACCCTCACCGCATCGCCAGGCTCGAACCCTCCTTTGTCTGAAATTGGTTGCATCATGTCAGACTCCAACGGGTATTACTGGATAGGCACACGAAACGGGCTTTTCCGGTTTCCAACAGAATCTATCAAAAGAACAAATGACGAAATACTTATTATTGACAACCTTCTATTCTATGAAAATGAACCCGGGGATAGCACATCTATTCCGGGAAATTATATTATTTCGCTGCTCGAAGATTCTAAGGGCTACGTATGGATTGGCACCTACGGAAATGGAATAACCCGCTGCAAGGTATTTCCCGACGGGCAAATTAAATTTAAAACCTACACACAAGCCGACGGGCTTTCGAACAATGTAGCATACGGCATCGAAGAAGATGAGGACGGCAATATATGGATTAGTACCGATTACGGACTATCAATGCTAGACCCCGAAAGCGGTCACTTCAAAAACTATTATAAACAAGACGGGCTGCTGAACAACCAGTTTTACTGGTCGGCCTCGCATAAAAGCTACGATGGCGAATTGTATTTTGGAGGCACCGAAGGGCTTAACTATTTCAAACCCGGCAACATAAAAGAATTCAATTACACGCCAAAAGCACGTGTAACAAAATTACGCGTTCACAATCACGAAATAAATCCTGGCAAAAAACTCAACGATAAAACAGTTATTTCAAAACCCATTTACACTGCCGACAGCATACTTTTATCGTACCGCGATAATAACATCTCATTCGATTTCTCGTCGTTCGATTATTACCTGCCCGAAAAAACCAAATTTGCCTACAGGCTTTCAGATATTGATCAGGACTGGATAACTGTTCCCTCGCAACGCCGGTTTGCCAACTATAATAACCTTAGCGGTGGTACTTATACATTCGAATTAAAAGCAACCAACAGCGACGGAATATGGCACAACGAACCAACCCGATTGACAATTATCATTACACCACCATTCTGGAAAACAAAATGGTTTTTGATACTAACAATTGTATTTGTTGTTCTTTCAACATTTTTACTGGTACAACTGCAAATGAGACGTATCATTCAGCAAAAAAGACTACTGGAAGAAAAAGTACATAACCGCACGCAAGAAATTGAAAAACAAAATATTGTACTCGAAAATCAGGCAACAGAATTACTTGAAAAAAACAAACAGCTTGAGCGACGACAAAAACAAATTGAACAACAAAAAGAAGAACTGGAGAATAAAAACAACGAAATTTCGGTACAACGTGACGAACTCATCAAGCTTAACGAAAAAGTTAAAGAGATAAACCAGCAGCAATTAAGATTTTTTACAAACATTTCACACGAATTCCGCACACCACTTACACTTATAATTTCGCCAATAGAACGATTGGCACGCAAGCTTGCCTGGAACCCCGAAACCAGCAACATTCTCTCAATTGTAAACCGTAATGCCCAGCGGCTGCTTTTGCTTATCAACCAGTTGCTCGAAATCAGGAAAATTGAAACCGGCAATCAGGAATTACAGGTTGAAATGACCGAAACAGAACATTTTCTTGACGAGGTTTTTCGTTCGTTTGAAGAATTGGCTGCAAGAAACAAAATCCGCTACATTAAAGAATTTGACGTAAACAAAGTTTCATGGATCGACAAAGAAAAGCTCGAAAACGTGCTGTACAATCTTTTATCTAATGCCTTTAAGTTTACACCCGAGGGGAGTGAAATTACACTAAAAGCCAGAACAGTTAAAGACCAGAACACCTACTATCTCAAAATCTTTGTAATTGATACTGGTATTGGAATTCCGACCGACCAACACAAAAAGCTTTTCGATCGCTTTTACCAGGTAACCGAAACCAAAAACCATGTAAACCGCGGAACGGGCATTGGACTTTCAATGGTTAAAAGCCTGGCCAACATTATGTATGGAACTATTGAGGTTGACAGTTTCCCGGGGAAAGGAAGTGAATTTACTATTACCATACCGGTAAATAAATCAGCTTTTGCCGAACACGAAATTGATAAATCGGGACAAACATTTGAATCGTCGCTTAAAGAACGGGTCGCCATTTTACACGACCAACTCGCTACCCCCGAGGTAGTTATAAAATCTTACGAAAACAATCAGATAGATAAAATTCTGATTGTTGAAGACAACGCCGACATGCGCTCATTTATTTGTAGCAGCCTAACCGGCTACTACACTGTACTGGAGGCAGGCAATGGCAAAGAAGGTTATGAGCTGGCAAAAAAAGAAGAACCTTCGATGATTATAAGTGATATTATGATGCCCGAACTTGACGGCATCGAAATGCTCAAAAAAATAAAGAATAACCTATATACCAGTCACATTCCAATTATTCTGCTAACTGCAAAAAGTAAATTAAATGATGTAATAGAAGGAATTGGATACGGAGCCGACGATTACATTGCCAAGCCATTCAATGTTGAATTGCTGATTGCCAAATCCAAAAACCTGATTGAAACCCGTAAAAAACTGCGAAACAGGTATAGTGCACTCGAAGAAGTGCCGGCATCGGAATTAACCAATTCGAATCTCGACAATTCATTTTTTGAAAAGGTTAACAGAATTGTTGAAAAATACTACACCGATCCATCGTTTGATGTTGACCATTTTGCATCGGCCATGTTTGTTAGTCGCAGCCAGTTATATAAAAAACTAAAAGCCATTACCAACCTATCGGCCAACGATTTTATTAATGTTTACCGCCTCAAAAAATCGACAGAACTATTGCGTAATGGCAATATGCAAGTAAGCGAAATTGCCTTTGCAACTGGGTTTAACGACCCAAAATATTTCAGCCGGATATTTAAAAAGTTTTACCAGTGTTCACCTTCGGAATATGTGAAAAAGGAAAACAATCAAGACCCTATAAAATGAAAAATATATTACCGTAAACAAATTAAATACCAGAAATATTATCCGTTGGTAGCCGGTTTTTGCAATTTTTCTTATCCGCCGGCAGGGTATTTTTATATAGAAGAGCCTGCAAGAGGCCTACTTGTATTTGGTGCCCAGCTTGTAACAACCGGTGTCTTTATTTATGGTTTTTTGATGGAGATGAGTGTTAACTATGAATATGAAAAAGCTCCCGGGGCAAGGGCTGTGATGTTGTCGGGAATTATAGCCACAAGCGCAATTTACATTTGGAGTATTTATGACGTTGTTAGAATTGCAAAAATCAAAAACCTTGCTCACCAAAAAAGTGGGCAGAAGCTAAGCATAAAATTTTCTCCCGACATTAATTTGATAAGTATGCAAAATAACTATTCACCTATTGCAGGATTACAAATGAGCATTACTTTTTGAAAATACCTATTGGGTAAAACAAATCATTAATAATTCTCCTGCAGAAGCATTGCTATTTTTCAATAATTGCTGCCCAGCCCCCGCCGGAAACCATTTTTACGGGTATTTTATTGGTGCGGTTTACCAACCGGCGTTCTTTTTTGTAGTCCTGCGCAAAGCGATCGGCGTTTATTCCGTCTCTCATCACGGTCATTGTATATTGCCCTTCATCCAAAAACGAAAGGTCGATATTGAATTCACGGGCTGTCCAGTCGGTCATGGCACCAACATACCACTTATCACCCTTACGGCGAGCCACCACAATGTAATCGGACACAGCACCTTCGAGAACCCGGGTTTCGTCCCATACAGTTGGAATTTTTGTGATAAAATCTACCGTTTCCTGTTCTTTCTTATAAGTTGACGGCGATTCGCACATCATTTGTAGCGGAGCTTCGTAAACCACATACATAGCTACCTCATGGCATCGAGTACCAAGACTCATCGGCCGCTCGAAACTAATGATATGATTTACCGGGTGGGCATTCATCATGGCACCTGGTGTATAATCCATCGGGCCGGCAGCCATACGGGTGAACGGGATGGTGACATTGTGTTCGGGAGTTATCTCATTGCTCCATTTGTTGTTCTCATTACCTTTTACGCCTTCGTAATTTACAACATTAGGATATTTACGACGAAGCCCCGAAGGCTTAAATGCTCCGTGGTAGTCAACCAGCAACTCAAGTCGCGCACACTCGCGGGCAATGGCTTCATACGACTCAACCATGTACTGGTCGTTGCGTTGCATAAAATCAATTTTAATGCCTTTTGCTCCCCAGCTTTGATAAGTTTCAAGTATCTCAGTCATATTTTCGTTGAGCGGTTTCCACAACACCCAAAGGATGATGCCCACATTTTTTGTTTTTCCATATTCAATAAGCTGACGAGCATCCAGGTAGGGATTACACTCCAGAATTTCGCTTGTCGATTTTGTCCAGCCTTCGTCAAGAATTACATATTCAATGCCATTTTCGGATGCAAAATCGATGTAATACTTGTAAGTTTCGGTGTTCAGTCCCGATTTAAAATCAACCCCATAAATATTGTTGGCATTGTACCAGTCCCACGCTACTTTGCCTGGCTTAATCCAACTGGTGTTTTCAATCACCGATGGTTCGGATAATTGATAGGTAAGGTTGCTTTCAACAAAAGTACGGTCGTCGTTGCTGATAATAAACACCCGCCATGGAAAATTACGGGCTTCGCTAACCCTTGCGATATAATCAGCTTCTTTGCTTATAATTTCGTTTCGATCGGGCGATGAAGCCACGTTGGGAATGGCCTCAAGCACAAATTTTGGAAATTTGGTTTGCATGGCTGTTTCTCCTTTTCCTTTCAGAAACATGCCCGGGTAATTGTTCAATGCGGTTTCGGTAAAAAGAACGCGTGCATTACCCGGTACATCGAACATTACCGGCAGACTGCAAAAGTCGGATTCGGATATTTCATCAAGTTTTTTGTAGGGATAAAAACGCTCGTTATGCGAATACATCGATTCTTCCTGTGGAAAGAATGACCCCGATCCGTTCGGAAAGTACAAGTCCATTTGCTCGTTAAGCACTTCGTACGATTTGCCCGATGTTTCGGCGAAACGATAAGCCACTCCATCGTTATAGGCTCTGAAAAACAGGCTGAAATCGGATTTAAACTGCAAGGTTAGTTCGTTGCAATGATTACTGATAACGGCGTCTTTATGTGGTACGGCAGGCGTAATTGTTTCATTAATCTCTTTCACCGGGTTTTTGCGAAGCTTCGAGTTAGTGCCAAGCACTCTGTCGCTCAACTGCATTGAAATTACAGCCTTTTCAATGGCTGTTTTGCCATTTAACGTAGCCGACCACGAAATTTCGTTATCAACATTAACAGTAAGCTCAACAGCGCCATCGGGCGATTGCAGCTTAAATACCTTTGAATTTACCGAAACTGTAAATAGAAGAAGGATTAAGATAAAAGATAGTGTTTTCATTCGTTTATATTTTCAATTTGTCTTAGGCGACTCATAGCTTGTCCCGATTTTTTCGGGGTATCTCGCATATAATCATCCGTGGTTGTGATTTATGTCTGAATCATGCTCGTTTCATTGCAAATATTATTACTGTTAGTGTTTATTCAAAAAAAGCATCGACCCCGGGATAGAAAAAGCGCTCACGTGCTATTTTTTCGGGGTAAATAAAATAAGTAACTACTGCCTCTGTGCAAAGCTTTCCGGTGCCGTCGTACAACGAAGCTTTTATTACTGCTGTCCGATCTTGTTTTTCCACCAGTTTTCCCCGGGCAGTTACTATCCCCTTTTCGATTCGTAACGGATGGTGATATTCTATTTCCATCTTGGTTGTCACCCCGGCTGTTTCACACTTAACATAAACTGTCCAGCCTCCAATTTCATCGAGCAAGAGCGATTGAATACCTCCATGTACAATACCGGGATAACCTTCGAGATGTCGCTGAGGCTCCCATGTAGTGAAGATTTCGTCATCTTCGTCGAAAAATTGTAATTGAAGCCCTATTTTATTATGCGGCGAACAGCCAAAACAGTTATAGTTTTCGGGTTTGGTTTGATCGAAAGGATTTTTGATTTTTCGTTTCATATTGCATGGTTTGGTTTGAATGCTAATAGTTAACAAGTGTGCTGCTAACTGCTCCAAAAACGCCGTATCCGCCATTAACAGTTGAGAACGACGGCCTGTAAGTGTTGGGTTTGAAAAATGTATTTGATGTGGTGTTGTAAACTCTGAAATTTTTGTCGTAGGCAAAAATATATACTTGTCCGTTACCTGTTGATGGCTGCCAACTGAGCGGAAACTCAATACCGACCGGCTTGCCGGGTGTTGGCACATATTGCATTATATCGAAATTACCGTTTTCGATTACATAAATCTGATACAAAAATGCAGTGCTATCGGGCAACAGTGATAACGAAAGACTATGTTCGTTCAACTGCACTTCGCTTTGAAGTTGAGGTTGTTGCGGTACGACACACGTTGCCGACACATAAAACGAATCGTGCGTACATGTGAAAATCCATTGGTCGCCGGGGGTAACCTCAATTTGCCTGTCGATATACAAACTATCGGCTGCTAACTGTGGTAAATATGAAAACTGCGTATCAGTAGTTGCTTGCCTGTGCAGATTGATTTCGGCATCAAAAATCTGGATTGTAGTATCGTCAGATTTGTTTAGGTTCAGAATCTTCTGCACTTCGAAATAATGATTCGCCGAATCGAGTGATGATCCGCATTTTACGACACCAAATATATTTAACCCCGGTTCGAATTTTACACCGTCCATATCGGGTTGCATGTGCAAACCAGTGTAGTACTCGCCAACTTTTAAGCATCCGGCGAATAAAATCACCAGCAAAAGCATCAAAATATAAAAACGGTATCCGGGGATGGCAGTCATTCTGATTTTTTTATTTTTCGTCAACTTCTTCGTAATCGGCATCGACAATTTGCGGTGGGTTATTTTTTATCTCTTCCTTTTGTATTTTGCGCAGTTTAAACGACCATACAATTTCTCCAATTCCGTATAAGAACATAATTACACCAAAGAAAATTAGCAGGTTATTTGTGCTCTCGAACGGACTGGCAATAAGTACAATACCAGACACAATAGCAATTACCGATAGGATTACCATGATCCACGATATGCCAATTTTTCGTGCATTAAGCTGTGTTGTGAGTAACGAAAAGCCGGCCATAAAAAGAACTATCCCCAGTACAAATACAAAGATATTGATTAAAAATGATGGAAAAATAACTAGTATTGCTCCCACAATAACAGAAAGTATTCCGCGTGGGATAAGCACCCATGGGTTTGCAGGTTGCTTTTCTTTTTTAAAATATTCGATAAGGAAAGCAATAATACCATCGGCTATTAGAAGCGCACCAAGAATTTGCATTACAACATTAGCAGTAAGGTTAGGTACTGCAATAATGGCGCCGCCTACAATTACAGAAACAATGCCACGTATAAGCAGACGTTTTGGATTGGATTTGAATTGGATATTTAACATAGTCTGAATTTTTAAAATTTGATTGTAAACTAGTTATGTAAATGTAAGAATCTTTTTGAATATTGAAAAGATTTTGCTTGCTGCATTAACCCCATATCGGGCGGACATGGTTTGCCTGAAGATTATCTACCCTCAATTAATAGAAACTGTTTAAATTTTGTTTTTGGAAGATGTTTTTTATGTATTGAGTTCTATGGTTTTTGATTAATTTCGTGAAAATTTGCTTAATATGAAAAATGCTTTGTTGCTTACTGGTGCCGCTGCACGAATTTCGCAGGAAGTGGCTATTGTTGATAAGCTTATCGAGAAAAAAGGGCTAGAAATTAAACCTGAAGATACATTGCTGGCTGGGTTTAGCTCGGGAGCACTAAATATTGGAGCAATTAATGCGTGTTTTAGGGAGGAGAATCCGCTTGACTGGAACAATTATTTCAAAGAAGAAGTATTGTTTCCGGTAAAGACACCAAGCATTTACTACCGCGAGAATTTTATTCCTTTTAACACTTCGCCCTTGCGTGAGTTATTGAGCGATTTTTTGGGCAAAGCAAATATAAAAACACTGGATGACTGTGCATTCAACTCATTCATTCTGGCTTTTTCTTACCGAAGACTGGCAACACTTTGGGCGTCGAACCTATTTGACCGGTACAAAAAAATTGAAATGCTCGACTTGTTGATGGCCACATCGGCTATTCCGCTGATTTTTCCTGATCAAACGATTAAAAACCACGAAAAGGAGAATCAGAAATACACCAAAGGCAGTTTTGCCGATGGAGGCTCGGGTGGCTCGTTCAGGCGGTTTGAGTATTACTTAAAGCGTTATTTGAAGCAATATGGCAAATTTGAAAAGGTGTATATTGTTTCTCCTATGCGTGA
>JAQICD010000095.1 GCA_027858715.1 Prolixibacteraceae bacterium | reverse complement strand
CATCATTTCAGTCCTAATCTTTTGGGACAACTCGCCAATATATTCTTTCAGTCCTAATTCGCTATCGGTATAAAAATCGGCAAGGAATTCTTTACTGATATCGTGCACCCCCTCCTTTTTCATTCTCAGCATACCTTCCATCAGCTCCGAAGCCGATTGCGCTTCGTTTTTCAATTTTTTAAATTGCTCGGATGCTCCACCAATAACCCTGTCGAGCACCGCTTTTGCTACATCCGTTTTATTAACGAAATGCTTATAAAAAGTCATATTACTCACATTTCCTTCCCGGCAAATCTCCTCGATGGTTACTTTCTTGTAACCAAATTTCCAGAAAAGCTTTTGTGCAGCTTCAAGTATATCGTAGTATTTTTTATTCTTTTTAGACATATTGACTTTAATTTTACGTTTTCGGTACTAATATACGTTATATTCCTTTTTTGCAATACTTCGTATGTTTTATTTCAATAAAAATTTTCAATATTGAGTTTTTGTTGATTCCATTTGACGTTTTTTGTGTTTTTTGTTGATTTGTTTCAACGTTTTTACATATATTTGTAAGATTAAATCGACAATTATGAAATTAGACAGATTGTACACATGGTCGTACCAACAAATAAAGCGGACAAACAGCACCTTTAAACGGTACTTATATGAACGTATTGACTGGAACAACAGACTAAACATCATAATTGGAATGCGGGGCACTGGAAAAACAACCATGATGCTCCAGTATGCCAAAGAAGAATTGCCATTTGATGAATCGACCATTTATATATCGCTCGACGACATTTATTTCACAGTCAACCACCTTGTAGAATTTGCCGAAGAATTTGTGAAACGAGGTGGAAAATATTTACTAATTGACGAAGCACAAAAATACCCAAACTGGTCGAAAGAAGTTAAAATGATTTTCGACAATTTTCCTGAGCTTAAAATGATTATCAGCGGTAGTTCGGCTATCGAAATCCTTAAAGGAGAAGGCGACCTTAGCCGTAGAGCCATTATTTATGAACTTCACGGGCTTTCGTTGCGTGAATACATTAACCTGAAATATGACAAGCAATTCACGCCTTTTCCCCTTAACGAAATTATAACAAAACCTACGCCCCTCTCAATTTCGATTTCGGAAAGCATAAAACCCATAAAAATATTTGAAGAATACCTGCAAAACGGATATTACCCATTTTCGCTCAACGATGAAAACAATTTTTCGCAACGCATGATGCAAGTTATTAACGTTGTACTCGAAATCGATATACCATCAATCAACAACATCGACTATAATGCAGTTTTAAAAATGAAGAAATTACTGGGAATTATTGCCGAATCGGTTCCCTTTAAGCCCAATGTCACCAAACTGGCCAATCAATTATTATTGTCGCGCGAAACCTTGCTGAAATATTTTACGTTACTTACAAAAGCCGATGTAATATCAACCTTATATTCAAGCACTAAAGGAATCAGCGCATTAAACAAGCCGGAAAAAATATACCTACAAAATCCCAATTTGGCTCATTTACTTTCGTCACAAAATGCCAACACCGGCAACATAAGGGAAACATTTTTCCTAAATCAACTACAAATAAACCACCAGGTTGAATATCCTCCAAAGGGCGATTTTCTGGTCGATAAAAAATTCACTTTCGAAGTAGGCGGCAAAAACAAAAGCACCCAACAAATAAAAGATTTATCATACGCATACATTGCAGCCGACAATATCGAGATAGCTGTTGGAAACAAAATCCCTTTATGGCTTTTCGGGTTCATGTATTAACCTGAGTTCGACGTAAAATTTTTAGTTCAGAAAATTTAAATCGAACTCAGGTTATTAATCTTACCGACATGATACACTACTTACCGGAATAATAGCACCAATTTGCCGACAAACCTTTCAAAGTCGAGGCATTTCTATATTTTTTTGCACCAAACAAAACACAAAGAACATGGAAACACAACAACGCGTATGCCCCTGGTGGTTAGGATACACTTTCATCAACCCACTACGAAAATATCAGCATAACCCCGATAAAATACTGGCACCACATATTAAACCCGGCATGCAAGTACTCGATTATGGCTGTGGTATGGGATATTTCAGTTTGCACATGGCTCGTATGGTGGGAGAAAACGGCAAAGTTTATTGCGTGGACATTCAACCTAAGATGCTGAAAAACCTCGAACGCAGGACTCGCAAGGCCGGTTACACAGATATTGTTTCTAGCATACTGGTTGGAGAAAATTACGAGCCACAAAAATTGAAGAACCAGATAGACTTTGCATTGCTTTTTGCCGTTGTACACGAAGTTCCTAACCAACAAAAACTTTTCAACGAAGTGTATGCAATGCTTAAGCCCGGAGGCAAAGTACTATTTGCCGAACCTCCGGGGCATGTTAAGCCGACCGAGTTTGAAATTTCTGTAGCAAAAGCACTCAATGCCGGATTCACCATTAGTGAGGAGAAACCGTCACAAAAAAAGCTGGCAGTTTTGTTTGCCAAATAAAGCTTATTCCGTCTGCTTAAAATCATAACATATAATGATTTCCGTTTACCTTATCTAGAAAAAGTCTTAATAAATTTAACCGATCAAAATACTTTGCTATTTTTGTGAGCCAAAAATCAGACGGATTGCTCACACTAAAAGACATTGAAACGGGAAAACGTGTAGTTGTAAAAAGCGTACACGGACGTAGTAGCTTTCGGCAAAGAATTACCGAAATGGGATTTGTGCGGGGTAAAGAAATTACGGTACTGAAAAATGCCCCTTTCCGCGACCCTATAGAATACCAGATTTTGGGGTACAACATCTCCCTTCGTCGAAGCGAAGCTGCACTTATTGAAGTAGTTCCTGCTGAACAAGCCAGTCG
>JAQICD010000070.1 GCA_027858715.1 Prolixibacteraceae bacterium | reverse complement strand
GATTGTCCTGTTGTGCCGGTTCAAAAGAATGTTTATTCACTTGAGCTTTTTCATGGACCAACCCTGGCTTTTAAGGATGTTGGTGCGCGTTTTATGGCCCGTTTACTGTCTTATTTTTCAGAAAAATCTGATCAAACGATTAATGTGTTAGTGGCTACCAGTGGTGATACCGGGAGCGCAGTGGCAAACGGATTTCTGGACGTGCCCGGTATTCATGTGTATGTTTTGTACCCTAAAGGAAAAGTGAGCAAAATACAGGAGAGCCAATTTACAACTTTAGGGCAAAATATTACATCTCTTGAAGTTGATGGTACTTTCGACGATTGCCAAAGACTGGTGAAGTCGGCTTTTACTGATGAAACACTGAATGAAAGACTTACGCTCACTTCAGCCAACTCGATAAATGTAGCTCGCTTTTTGCCACAGGCTTTTTATTATTTTAATGCGTATGCACGAAACGAGCAGAAAGATAAAGAGCTCGTGATTTCGGTGCCCAGCGGTAACTTCGGAAACTTAACAGCCGGATTGTTTGCCCGACGTATGGGGCTTCCGGTTTCTCAGTATATAGCAGCTAATAACGAAAACGATATTGTTTACAATTATTTGCAAACTGCAAAATATGAACCCCGTTCAAGTGTTCAAACCATTGCCAATGCAATGGATGTGGGCGACCCCAGTAACTTTGCCCGTATTCTCGATTTGTATAATCATTCTCATAAGGATATCGCAACCGATATTAAAGGATTTCGTTACAGCGATATTGAAATAAAAGAGACTATGAAACGGGTTTTCGACCAATGTGGTTATTTGCTCGACCCACACGGAGCTTGTGGCTATCAATCGCTCGAAGATTATCTGACTGATGAACAGGTAGGTATTTTTCTTGAAACTGCTCATCCGGCAAAATTCACCGAAACTGTTGAGGCGGTTGTGGGGAAGGGCAATGTTCCTCTTCCCGACAAGCTGGCTGAATTTATGAAAGGAAAAAAGAAAAGTATCGAAATCGATTCTTCTTTCGATTCTTTTAAATCATTTCTTCTTTCGGAATAGAGAATTTGCAGTGTATGGATTATTCGCTTAAAAACGAATAGTCTATGCTTTGTAAATCCCTTTTAAGTTCGTCCGCTGCAATATCTTCATTATAAATATACGTGCCACTGCTTGTATGCGTGTTGTTTTCGTAATCGGTCGAATTCACGCGAATGCGTATTGAATCGCTTTCTTTATTTTGCAGTTTTGTGAGGTTAAACGATACAAGCCCGTTTAGAAGGTACTTCTCGTCGTCGTTGTTGCGGTTATGCCTGAAAGTTAGCTCTGCCGGTTCGTCAATTGCGCCCTGTTCATTGGTTTCGTACAACAGGTTAATATAATGTGTACGAACATTCCCCCATATTCTGAATTCAATGTTGAGAATATCACCTGTGAGCCAGATGTCATCGATAATTACCGGGTCGTTGCCCAGGCTGTCGCTGTTTGCTTCGTTGCCTTCAATTACATTTTTGTACAATACATCGTTGATGTTGTTCACTCTGACGTAAAATAATTTTTCCGATTCATTTGCTTCGTCAAGCAGCGTATAATTAACAAGTACCCGTTGATTGTTTTCGGGTTCATAACCATAAAATGAGGATGAAACAGGCAATAGAGAGTCGCCATTGTCGCAGCGAATCATATAGTTGTATCCGTAAGTGTTTTCAGTATCGATTAACCCCAGTGAAATTCGAAAATTACCTGTCGAATAGTAGTCTGCATCATCGCTGCACGAGTAAAGCAATGATAGCATCAATAATAGTTTTAATACAATGATTATCTCCCTTTTCATACTATAAAATTTACAGATTCTTGTATGCCTAGACGGTTGATAGTGTGTTGAGGTTGCGTTGTTTTTTAGATAATGATAAAAAAAGGGTTGTTTCAATTAAGAAACAACCCTGTGTATTTTTCTGATTATATTTTTTAATAGAATTTCGAGCGTAAGTCTTCAATTTCTGCTTCGCCTTTCAACGTTTCGAAAGCTTGGTAATTTGCACGATAACCTGCATTTTGGTATAGTGCCATTTTTTCCTCTTCGATACCCGTTGAAGGTTCACCTGCAACGCTGGTTAGCTGGATGATGTAAACACCATTTCGTCCGGCAATAGGATTAGAAATTTCATCAACGTCGAGACCAGCGGCGGCTCCGTTAATTGCTGGTTCGTATCCAATAGCGTTTACTGAACCGAATTCGAAGTTAAACCCTTGTGCTGTTTCAGCCGATAAACCTAGGTTTTGAGCTGTTTCTTCTATAGTGGTTGCTTTTGCTTCGTTAAACTGGGCAAGAAGCATTCCTTTCTTTTTTTCTTTGATCACAGCCAGTTCAACCGATGATTTTACATCTTCGAGCGGACGATATCCTTCTTCTTGTTCCGATTCGAGAGCGGTAACAATAAATTTGTCATCAAGTTCAAATACTGCCGATTTATCATTACCAACAACCAGTTTGCCCGGTTTAGTTTCGAGAAATGCAGCGCGAACTAGATTGCGGGCATTTCCAATACCGGAAATCTGACGATCATTTTCATGAATCGCGGCTTTGCGTGCCCTAAGGCCATCTTCTTCAATCTGGCTGTTAAATCCTTCGAGATTCTGTGAATTGGCAGCAAAGCGACTTGCTTTTGCGTAAATATCCTGGTAAGTGTTTGTGCTTGGTGTTACTTCGCGGTCGAGAATTGCCAGTTGTACGTGTTTCGATTTTTCACCCTGATCAGTGACTTTGATAAGGTGGAATCCAAACTGTGTTTGTACTTGTACCAGTTCATTTCTTTTTGCTCTGAAAGCTGCTTTTTCGAAAGGTGCAACCATTGCGCCACGACCAAACCATCCAAGATCTCCACCTTGCTGTGCTGATCCATCTTGCGAGTTGTCGCGAGCTACTTGTTCAAATGTAGCAGCACCACTTTCGATAGCATTTTGCAGGCTGTCGATGAGTGTTGCGGCCATTTGTGCCTCCTCTGCATTTTCAACCCTGATTAATATGTGACTGGCTTTAACCGAGTCGGGCAACATACGTGTGTTGTTAAGTTTTGCCAGTTTATGTACGTTCCCTTCTTTGTATGGCCCGTAAACATCGTTTACCTCTGCATTAAATGCCCAGTTGGCAATGTCTTCCTTCAGTACATCTTTTTTGTCGTAAACATCTTCAAAACGAGAATCAGCATTCATGTTAACAAATTGCTCGTTATCAGTAGCAGCTGCAAAATCGCTTTTAATGTTATTGATCCATCTTTCAACATCTTTTTCGTCTTGTTCTGAAGGTAGAATATTGAAAGCCACATAGCTGATGGTTTTTTGAGCATCCTGCTTGTAATTTTCGATGTTCTTTTTGTAATAATCCTCAAGGTCTTTCTGTGTCAAGCTAACCAGGCTGTCGGAAACAGCTGAAAATTTCTTTTGGATGAATTTCAGGTCGGCAATTTTATTTTTTATTGCTAAACTGTTTTCAGCCTGTAGTGAGTTGGCATACATTCCTTTTGCTACCAGATCTGTGTATTTGGAGTATTTCTGAGCTTTCAGAATTTCTCGCTCAATATTAAGCCAGCTGGCTTTTTGAGGAGCATCAGGGTTTTCCTGAACGAATTTCAGGAACTGAATCACCTGGCTTTTGTCCACCTGACCTGTTTGTGGGTTTCCAAATACCTGTTGAATGATTGGGTGTAGATTGTTTCCCTGGACAAGGTCAAACATTTCTTCTGAAGTTACTTTGATACCTAGTTCATCATAAACATCCGACATAATTGTTTTGCGAATTATGTCGTTCCATGTTTGATTCAGAATTTGTTGGTAAGCAGCTTCGTCGAGATTGTTTACCTTGTTGTTTTGTTTGTAAATTTCAGATATTTCATTAAATCTCTCCTGGAATTCGGGGTATTCTATCGAATGACCGTCAATATCGGCTATTTCTAATTGTTTACCTCTGATCATTGAATTACCAGATTGGAATAAATCACCTAAAATAAAAGCGGCTAAAGCAATAAAAATTACTATTGCAACGAGAACGCCTGCTTCGTTTCTGAGTTTTTGTAAAGTTGCCATTGTATGTTACTTATTTTGACTTTTTAAATCGTTTGATTTTTCGAGCTACGAAGATAATAATTTTAGGTTTTTATCCTAAACTTTCGAATTATTGAATTATTTAATTGTCGAGTATTCTCATTAATACAAGTTCTATCCTGATTTTAGTGGCTTTGAGGACACGAAATTCAAAATCTTTTATCCTGATTATGGTATTAACTTCAGGAATATTTTCATGGTGATGTATGATTAAACCGGCGAGTGTATCGTATTCGTCGTCTTCGGGGAGCTCAAAGTGGTGTTTTTCATTTAAAAAATTGATTTCGTAACGTCCCGACAAAATCCACTCATTCTCCTTGATGTTTTTAATGGTCAACTCGTCGATATCGTGTTCGTCTTCAATTTCACCAAATATTTCTTCAAGTATGTCTTCGGTGGTTATAAGTCCTGATGTGCCACCAAATTCGTCAACAACTACTGCTATAGATTTTCGTTTTTGGGTAAAAAAACTGAGTAGTTTACTCGCAGGCATTGTTTCGGGTACAATAGTTACAGGATTTACAATTGATTTGAGATCCTGCGGGTTTTTAAACAGCTGCGAAGTATGTATGTAGCCGATCATGTTGTCAATTGACTGGCGGTAAACCAGTATTTTAGAAAAGCCAGTTTTTATGAAGAGTTTTGCCAACTCCTGAATGGCTGTGTCTTCTTCAACCGATTCAATTTCGGTACGTGGCACCATACAGTCTCTGACTTTTACATTTGAAAAATCGAGGGCATTTTTGAATAGTTTTATTTCTGTTTTTTCATCTTCAGTCAGTGTTTTATAAGTTTGAGGGTTGTCTGGTTGATTTATAAAATGGTTGAGGTCAATTTTTGAGAAAATGTGACCTTCGTTTCCAGATGAAGGTTGTTTTCTGAAGATTACTTTTATAATGAAATTTGACATTCCCATAAAAAGCTTCGACACGGGAAAAAGAAAAATATAGAAAAACATAACGGGGACTGCAAATATTTTTAAGAGTCCGTTGGCATTCATTCGGAATAATGTTTTAGGAAGAAATTCAGCCGTAAACAAAATGACTATAGTAGATGCCAGTGTTTGAATTAAAAGAATAATGATGTCATTTTGAACGAATTTCTCGATGTGAGGTTCAATGACTCTGGCGGTTGCTAAACCATAAATAACTAACGCAATATTGTTGCCTACAAGCATTGTAGCAATATACTGCTCGGGTTTTGAAGTGAAAATGCCGAGAATTGATGCAGAAAAAGATTTTTTTTGCTTATCCATTTCAAGGGTAAGCCGGTTGGCAGAAAAGAAAGCTATTTCCATGCCAGAAAAAAAGGCCGAAAAAATTATAGTGATTAATATGATGATTGTTTGATTCATTTTAATCTTCAGTTTCTACGATAACTGTTCCTTTTACATTTTTAATATGCCAGTTTTTCATTTGAAGATCCGATTCAAATCCAATACCGGTAATAATTTGTTCTTGCTGTATGAATTTAACAAATTGGTCGGAATATATTTTGTCGTTTTTTTCGTCCCAGAAAAGTAAATCTGTTTTTAGGGTGTCGTTATTTTCAGTAACGGCTACAACATTTTGCCTGGCTTCCCATAATTCTTTATCTTCAAAATGTTTCCCATAATCGGCTTTTATGTTTGAAGTGATGATATTGTCTTTATTGAACTGTTTAATTACAAAGCCCTCAGGAAATTCTGTGTGCGGTTCTTCTTCGTCTTGATATATTTTTAATTTTGGTGCTGTAAGGATAAACCTAACTATGGCCGAGTCGGAAAATAAAACCGTTATCGAGTCGGCTAAAATTTCGGGTGCGCCGGGTGGATGCTCAAAAGATTTGATTTTTTCAACATCGTTTTTTTGGCATGATAAAAAAAGCATTGCAACCATAGTGAAAGTTGCAATGCTTTTAAGTTTTATCAGAAAAAAATTATTGTTTTTCACGTACTTTTGTTGTTTCGTTTATCCAACTGCCAATATAATAATTTTTTCCAGCTTCTAATGTTCTGTAAAATACTTCTTCTTTGTTAGGGAAATATCTACTATAGTTTTCAATTTTATTTTGTGCTTCTACTTTGCAATTGTTGTAGCGGGCAGCTTTTTCAAAATAATCC
Source organism: Prolixibacteraceae bacterium (assembly GCA_027858715.1). Classification (GTDB taxonomy): domain Bacteria; phylum Bacteroidota; class Bacteroidia; order Bacteroidales; family Prolixibacteraceae; genus Roseimarinus. The sequence goes on along the minus strand of JAQICD010000070.1, from coordinate 16,789 downwards.
GTTGCCAGCCAGAAAACGGTGCTGCGTTCAAAAGAATCATCACTATAGTCTTTGCTTGCCTGAACATATACTTCGCCAATCAGCATGTAAGCTTCGCAGTAATCTGATTTTGTGCTAATAGTCATTTTTGCAAGGTCGCGCGCTTTTTCGAGCATGTTTTGCTGAAGAGCCAGGCCTGCTGCTTCATAATAATACATAGCCTTTTTATCTTTATCAGTTGCTGAAGTGTAAGCTTTTTCGTAATACTCAAATGTTTTTTTGTAATTATCTTTTTTGAGGAAGGTGCGAGCCATGTTAAATGCAGCTTCAGCCGAAGGTTCAAGATCATACAGTTTTTCCGACAAAGTTACCACCAGCTTGTTGTCGCAATTGCTGCGATTAAGCGAGCGCAATGCTTTTTTAATGAAATCGATGTCGTTGGGATTTTCATTGTATTTTGCTGAATATAGTTTATTCATGGCATTGCAATCCATGGCACCACTGCCTTCAATAATTTGCTCAAGTAGAGGAAGCGCCTGATTGGCTTTTTCCTGCGTGTCTTTATCTTTGAGCTGTTGCTCAATGATTTCCATCACTTTCTCATAGTCTTCGAGAACAGTTTCAGCATTAAATTCATCCATTGAATAGAGCTTACGGGAAGTTTGCAGGAACAGAACGATTACTGCAGGTTCGGAATTTTTGCCCGATTCTTCTATCGATTTTTCAGCAAATTCGTAGCCTCTTTTTAAATCATCGGCTAGTTCGTATTCCGAAATGTCAAGCGTGAGTATGTTCTCGAGATAATCGGCTGCTTTACGACCCATCAATTCGCCTACATTGTCCATATATTTCATTCGCTTGTCATAAATCAGCATCATTGTATCGAGGTAGGCTTTTTTTGTATCAGTTCCCAAAGCATCGTTCATAAATTGTTTCATCATGCTAATGCCATCGCGGTATATTTGTGCCGTAGATTTGGGGTAGGTTTTATAAACTATACGCCAATAGGGTAATGCCGATTTAAAGTCGCCTTGCTTATGAAACTCGTGGTATAGAGAGTAATCGTTTAAGAATTCAGAATCACCGTCTTTTTGAAGCTCTTCAATAGTCTTCAAAACTACTCCCGCTTCTTCATCACTTGGTATTTCTGAACCATCTAAGCTGTAGTTGATTACATCTGAGGTGTTTTCGCGAATATCGATTCTTGTGGATTCATCTAAACAAGTAAAACGTATCCACTTGCTTTTATCACTCACTTCAATTTCGTACTGACCATCAAAGCTGGTGTAGTATGAATCGTTAGAGCGGTGTGCTTCTACCAATATTCCGGCAGCTGGTTCGCCGTTGTTGTAAATTGTGCCAGTAATTTTACGTTGGGCAAATGTGGCCGCAACCAAAAATACCATTAAGAATGTAAGGCCAATGTGTTTTGTAATCGCTTTCATTTTATTTGTCTTTAAATCTTTCTATAATAGCTTCCTGTATTTTTTCAAAAAAAATTGTCACAAAAATGCAATATTTTTTTTTAATAATAATCAAATTATATGCCATTATCTGCAATTGTTTTTTTTACCTTCTTGGTTTTTATGAACTCTAGTATTGTATTCAGGCCGGGGAGGATGATTTCGAGGGATACAAAATTGTAATTTTTTAATAATTTCTCAAAATATTTTGTGTCACCTCCGGTTAAAATAATAAGCATTTCATCGCTTTTTGACTGGAAGTGAGTTATTATTCGTCCAATTTCGCCTTCGAGTCCCATTTGAATGCCTCCGATAATCGATTCGGTGGTGTTGCGTCCCTGGTGGTTTTGCGGGGCGCTGGCTTTGAGCAAGGGCAGTTTATCGGTAAACTGGTGTAAGGCTTTAAATCGCATATTCAGCCCCGGTGTAATAAAGCCGCCGGTATATTGGTTGTTGTAGTTTACAAAATCGTAAGTGATGGCAGTACCTGCATCTATTACCAATAAATCGCAGTTGGGGTAGAAGTAATTGGCTCCTACGGCAGCTGCAATCCGGTCTTTGCCAAGTGTTGAAGTTGTCTCGTAACAAATTTCTATAGGCAATTGCGTGTTTTGATTGAGCTCTACTACTTTTTTAAAGTTGGCTTTGAGCATTGGATGAAGCACATCGGCATTGCTTCGTACGGTAGAGAATATGGCTGATTCTATTTCGGGATACTCATTCTTAATAGAAGTAATATCATTCACCGTGAGTTCGTTGGTTGGAAAACTCATTACGATTTTGTTCTGTTCGAAAACAGCAACTTTCGTGCGGGTATTGCCAATATCGACTACAAGGTTGGGCATGTTTTAATCTTTTATTTTCTGACTAATGTCGAGTGCTATAACCGAATGGGTAAGCGCACCAATAGAAATAAAATCAACGCCTGTCTCGGCTACTTCTTTAACACGCTCCAGTGTCATATTACCCGAAGCTTCAACTTTTGCCTTACCATCAATAATTTTTACGGCAGTTTTCATGGTTTCGTTGTCCATGTTGTCGAGCATAATGATATCGGCTTCAGAACTTAGAGCTTCTTTGACTTCATCAATAGTGGTGGTTTCTACTTCAATCTTTATGTTTTTGTCGATATTTGATTTAATTGCATGAATAGCGTTTGTTATGCCACCAGCTACACTAATATGGTTGTCTTTAATCATAACCATGTCGTAAAGACCGATTCGGTGATTTGTTCCACCTCCGGCTTTTACTGCGTATTTGTCGAGTAAGCGAAGCCCCGGCACTGTCTTTCGGGTGTCGAGTATTTTGGTTTTGGTGTTTTTTATGGCCTCAACATATTTTGCTGTTTCGGTGGCAATACCCGACATGCGCTGAAGGAAATTTAAAGCAAGTCGTTCGCCAGTAAGCAGAGCACGGTATGCACCTTCGATGGTGCAAATCAGGTCACCGTATTTAACTTTGTCGCCATCGTTAACGTGATATGTTAACTTTACATTTGGGTCGAGGTACTTAAAAACGTTTTCGGCTACCGGAAGCCCGGCAATTACACCATCTGCTTTGGCAATCATAATTGCAGTTGTTTGTGTGTCGGCCGAGATAAGCAAATCGGTAGTGATATCGCCTGTGTTGATATCTTCTTTAAACCCTGCTTCAATAACTGGGGCAATTGCATTAAGTAAAGTTTTTTCCATCTTAGTATCCTGCTTATTTAAAGCGTAATTCCATTGAGAAGTGCAAAATTATAAATATTCACTTTAAATGATGTTTTTATTTTATTTTTCTTGTTGTAACCAGTGAGCGAATTTATATCAATGTTTAGAAATTAACATCGAAACGAGCTCTTATTCCGATAGGTGAAACATTGGGCTGGTCGAGATAATTAATTCGCCATACAACATCGAATCTGAAATACTGAAATAGATTTTCAATTCCGGCACTGAGTTCAATATAGGGAATATTGGACTCGTGAAGCCTCGCTGGATAGTTAAGCAACTCCTGGTGGTTGTCGTCCAGGTTGCCCCATAGCATTTTTGCACTCGTCACTTCTCTAATGCCAAGTTGCTTTAATATGGGGATGCGATTTAATAAAAGCCCGTTGAGATGATACTGAGCCATAAGGCTGACAAAGCGATCGGAGGCGAATTCCATTTCGTTCATCATATTAAATGAGTAAAGTGCGTAGCCCAGCGATTGGTCGGTGCGGTGTATGTCGAGAAGTGGGAAGGGAACATTTCCGAGGGTTGCTCCCGATTCGAAAACATATTCAAATTTGGTTTGACCAATATTGATGTCGTGGTTAACAACAAGCCTTGCTTTCAGATATTCGTTTGAAACGTCGCCCAATTGATATTGGCCGCCTGTTAACCGGATGTTGATAATAGGATACGCAGTTGACATGTAAAAACGCCGACAGTAATTGTCGGTATATTTCTCGTCCCAAGAAAGTCTTACGCCCAGTGTCAGTTCGTTTGTGTTGAGTGTGCTTATGTGAGTATTGCCCAAAATAAAAGGCATATACCGACCCGAATAAATTGTGCGGTTGTTATACTCTGCAGTGGTTGAAACACCTTGTTTCCATTCGTGTTCATATGCAGCACTATATTTTATTTCGCGCGACAGTTTGTCAAGTGGTTTGTTGGTGAAAATTGACGCAATAATATTGTCTTCACCGCTTACCATCATGTTTTCTTTTATCAGAAATATGCTGCGGTTGTCGCCAATAGTTGCAAGGTCGTTGCGGTGTTCGAACGAAAACAGACGCCGGTTGGGGGTGCTTAACTTGTGTTTTATGCCCATGCCGTACTTCCATTCTTCGTCACGCGTTCCGTAGCCAATGTGGCCGTAAAGCATCGTGTTTTTTGTGAGGTTGCTGCTGGTTCGCCCCGAGAAAGTGTATCTTAATCCTTCAACACGGTTGTTTTTTACTAGTTCGAGGTATGGACCAAGGTCGATAATGTTACCCGGAATGTAACCGGTAATAAACATTTGCGACAGGGCATCGACCGATTTAATCCGCCAGTCGTTATTGAGTGAGTCAATTTTCGATATAGCATTTTGTTCAATGCTTGTTAGTGGCTCGGGGCGAAAGATGTTAAATGAATTTGTTTTGGGTTTTGCTTTTTCCGTAGTTTTTGAGGCAGGGGTGCTAATATTCTCGTAGATACTTGTATCAAAATCGGTTTTCAAACTATCATAAATCGAACGTTTACTTACTTGTGCAACAAAATCGATGTCGAAAATTGAGTGGTCTTTAGTAATCTTCAGATCAGCATTTACCGAGTTGATATGATAAAAGTTGAGACTATCGTTTAACGGCTGAAATTTTTGATAAATGTTCAGCGTATTTACATAGTTTAGGTTGGCATTAAGTGGGATAGCTAAAGAGATTTCGCTTATCGACCATTGGTCGTCAATTATAAAAATATGGCCATTGAAAGCCATATCGCGTGTGTTTTTAGGTTTTACTTTAATCCTATATTCTTTTCCGTTTTCGGTGTTCAGACTATCGGTTAAGTAGTATTTGTAGAACAGAAATGCCCGGTTGCTTAACGGACTGATAAATGGTTTATCAAATATTTCAATAGTATTATCGTAAAAGTTGTAACCCAGGCTCAGGTTGTTTGAGTAGCCAAGTATGTTCATTTGCTCAAGAAAACCCAGCCCCTCCTGCCGTTCGGCAACAATAATTCCTTTTTCAATTTTTGGTTTCTTTTGTATAATGTTTTCAGAAATTTTCTCTGAAAAATAAACGGGAATATTGTTGCTGGATGCTTCCCTGGCAGAGTGAACTAAAATTTTTGTATAGGTGCGGCACATTAATTTATCAATATTCATCGGATTGTTGCGGTCTTTTGCTTCAATTACCTTTTTCATTATTCGGTTTGCCGGGTTTTCCCCCGGTTTGATAATGATTTCTGAAAGCTCAATTTCGATTGGAACCAGGCTGATATTGAGGTTGTAATCGCGGGATTCGGTAATGGCTGTTTTTTGTGTGTTGTATCCTACGGCTGAGATTATAAGCGTGTCGGGTATATGGCTCGTATTTATTGTGAAACGTCCATCGTTGAATGAGATTGTACCTGTTTGTTTTTCTTTAAAATGAATATTGGCATAAGGTATTGGCTCGTTATCAGAATGGTCGGTGATTGTGCCATTAATAAAAATCAGAGATTGAGCATTAATTGCTAACCCCACGAATAGTGTGATATATAAGAGGATGCCTTTTCTCATTTTTTGAGTTCTACGTTTGCTTCGAAAGCAAATAGTTATTTTTTGGTGCAAAGTTAAACAACAGATGCTGAATGATGATAAAGTTGTGATTCTGATTGTTAATTTTGCGTTTGCAATATAAGCAAAATGTTTACATAATAATGAAATTTTAAATGGGTATTCGTGTTAGAAAAGTTGGTATTCCCGACTTGCCAATAGTTGTAAATATCTTAAATCATATTCCTGAATTTGATTGTTTGTTTTATACTCAACAAATGAAACGGCGCCTGGATAAATGCGAGTGTGTTATTCTTTTGGCCGAATTTGCAGGTAAGCCTGTCGGTTGCAAAATTGCTTATAACCGTTACTTTGATGGTTCGGTTTATAGTTGGCTTGGCGGAGTTTTGCCACCGTTTCGCGGTCAGGGTGTGGCAAAAATGTTGCAGGAGCAGCTTGAAAAAGAAGCCAAGAGAAATTTTTTTCAGTCGGTGAGATTAAAAACCCGCAACAAACATAAAGCGATGTTGATATTTGCTTTAAAATCGGGCTTTTATATTTGTGGTTTCGAAGCAAAACCCGATTATGAAGATTCAAGGATTGAGTTGGTTAAGTATTTAAATGGGAAAAGCCATTAGTCAATCAATACATTTTATTTCCAGGAGCGGGAATTTCAATAGTGAAAGTTGAACCTTTTCCTACTTCGCTTTTCACATTGATAGTTCCTTTATGCATTTTTACAAATTCAGCACATATTACCAATCCTAATCCTGTTCCTTTTTCGTTCTGAGTGCCTCGTGTTCTAAATTTTGAATGTGGTTTAAAAAGATGTTTTAAGGCTTCTTTTTCAATTCCTTTTCCGTTATCTTCAATTTCAATAAGCAATTTTTCAGGCGGCGAAACATTTCGAATATCAATTTTACCATTTATGTTGGTAAATTTAATGCTGTTATTTATTAAATTTCTTAAGATGGATTTCAGCATGTTTTCATCGGCGTAACCATTTGTTCCCGGGGCGATGTTGTTTATAATCTCAATGTTTTTCTTATCAGCGTCTTTTTTTAGAACAGTTATTGAATGCTCTGCAACTTCGTGAAGGTTAACGATGCCGGGATCGAAGTTTGTGTCACCGGTTTGGGTTTTACCCCACTCCAATAAGTTGTCTAACAGCTGAATTACATGTTCGCCCGACTGGTGGATATCGCCTGCGTAATTCATCCTTTCATCATCCGATAGTTTATCGTAATAGTTTGAAAGCAGGAAAGATTGACCTAGGATATTGTGGAACGGGTTTCTGAGATCGTGAGCAAGAATTGAGAAGAATCGGCTTTTTGTTATGTTGACGGCCATTAGCATATGTCGAGAATGCTGAAGTTTTTTAGTCAGGCTGTTATTTTTATCAATGAGAGCTTTGAGCCTTTTGTTTTGTTCGCTAATGTTGGTGTTCTTTTTCTCAAGCGATTTGTTGAGATTTTTCTTACGTATGTAAAAAATATAAAAAACATACGAAATCAGGGTGAGTAAAAAGATTATTGACAGACCAATTTCTTTTTGAAGCTGATTTTTTTTCACATCCAGTTGATGCCTGAGCATCTCGTTTTTTAACTGGTTTATCTCATTCTCTTTTTGGCTTATTTCGTATTGTGTTTTCAGCTCTAAATATTGCTGTTGATTTTCAGCACTAAAAATGCTGTCGTTGATGTCGTGATATTGAGCCTTTATATCGAATGCTTCCCTGTAATTTCCCCGCTTGTATTCTAATTCTGCAAGTTCAGATAAGGCATCGAGCAAAACACTTGTAAAATCATTTTGGCGGGCAATCTGTATGGCATTGTTGTAGTATGTTTCGGCTTCTGCATCGTTCCCCAGCTGTTTGAACAATACAGAAGCAACTCCCAGTTTTGATTTGGCGATTCCAATTTTATAATTTTCGTTTTCGAACATCGAAAGTGCAAGCCTGAAGTAGTGAAGTGCAGAATCTGGAACGTTATTATATTCGTACAGGCCTCCAAGGTTGTTGTATATGTATGATTTCTGGTAGTCGTTGCCTGTGGCATCGTAAACTGATAGAGCTTTGCTGAAAAATTTTCTTGATTCGGAAAAGTTTTGCTTGTTTTTGTGGGCAATTGCAATAGCATTATATATGGAGCCAAGTTTTACCGAATCGTTTATTTCCGTAGCCAATTGAATAACTTCGGGTGCTTTTTGAATTATTTCGTTATAATCGCCTGTAGAGAAATAGTGATTTATGATGTTGATCTTTGCATCCAGCTTAGTTTGTTTTAGATTGGCATTTGAAGTGTTTTCGGGGCATGTTTCGATGGTTTTCATGTAATATCTTAACGTGTTTTCATCGTCCTGTTCAACACTGTAGGTTAATCCGATGCTGTTGTAGGTCATCATCAGGTAGAGTGTGTCATTGTGCTCTTTCAATGTTTTTTCCGCTTTATAATAATAATCTCTTGCTTTTTTATATTCCTGATTATAATACAGATAATCGGCCATCATGTACAATAGTAATGAGTAATTGTGCTCATTTCTTCTGGTTGAAAATTTGCCGAGGCCTGATTCGATAATAGGTTTGGCCTTTTCAAGTTCCATTTGTTGCATCAACGGCATGGCTTCATTAACGCATTGCTGTAGCGATTGTTTGCCGTTCGATTCTGCATACAAATCATCGACAGATGAGGTAACTTGCTGGTGTGTGAAAAATGAAAGTATAAGTGTAACGATGAAAATTGTTGACATTCGATGTATTTTTGTCGTTATAGCGAAAGTATGAAAAATGATTAACATAAAAAACAATGAATCGTCTTATTAAATATCATTAACAAATTTTTTAATAACTTTGGTTTTATTCAAAAAATAAATCAATATGAAATTTGAGGAATTAGCAAATATCAGACGCTCTGTAAGGAAATTTACATCAAAAGAAGTTGAGCCGACAACCATAACAAAGCTATTGGATGTGGCACGGAAAGCACCATCGGCAGTAAATTTTCAACCGTTTAAGGTTTATGTTGTACAACAAGCCGATAAGATTGAGGCAGTTAAGCGCTGTTATCATAGGGAATGGATGGATGCTGCGCCCGTTGTTCTTATTGTAGTTGCCCAATATGATATGGGTTGGAAAAGGGCTCAGGACGATAAAAACCATGCCGATATTGACGTGGCAATATTTACCGACCATCTGATGTTGCAAGCAGCTGAAATGGGACTTGGTACTTGCTGGGTTTGTAATTTCGATGTTGAGGAATTAACCGGTGTGCTAGAACTTAAAAATAATGAAGAGCCTGTTGTGATGATCCCTTTGGGATATCCTTCTAACGATAACATTCCGGCCAAAAAGCGAAAAGGCCTCGATGAGATTGTTGTGTGGATATAACTTACTGAGAATAGACTGATTTATTAAAAATAGTTTTATTTGCAGAAGATTTTCTTATTTTTGAAAACTTTATAAAAAATAAACACATGAATAAGTTTTCGTTATTAGTTGTATTTATTGCATTTCATTCATTTTTGGCTGTAAATGCACAAAACAAGGTTATGCCAAACTTTGTATCAACAAAGGTGTTTGAAAATGACAAATCGATTTGGCCTACGTTTACTCAGGGTGTTGTTCACTATGAGGCCGAGGTGATGTATATATATGGTAATGTTTATGTTACACCCGAGATGCCTGATAGTGCGAACCATGCAAGGCCAACATTTCGTTCGTCGTATTTACTGCCAATTTATAGTCAGTACAAAAAAAATCAGGGTAAAATTAATCCTAATTTTGATGAAGAGATGTACCTCTTTATCAATATTAAATTCGACCCTAAGAAAACATACGATAAAATATGGGAACAACTAAGCCCGTATCACGAAATGCTGACTTACCGCGTAGGGCCTCAGTGGCACGAAGGTAAACTAAAGGTAATATTTGTAGGTAATGCCCCGATGCGTACTTTCCAGCAGGAACGTGTTTGCTTTGTAGGTGCACAGGGAACTGTGGCCGACTTAGACAAAAACTACGATAATAAAGTAATGCCACTTATTGGTGTCGATTTTGAAAACGAGATCGACTGGAACGGCGTAGGTAAAATGCCTTTTGACGAGTACAGGGCTTTTAAAGATATTGTGCTTAAGGCACATAAACAAAATAAAAAGGTGCGTGTTTATAATCTGCCCGACAACGAAGATGTTTGGGATGTATTATATACTGCCGGTGTGGATATGATTAGCGGTGATGATCCCGTTACTTTCCGGGAATTTCTGGAAACAAAGCAATAAGTTGTATTCAGATATGAGAAAATATTAAAGAGGAGCTTTCGGGTTTCTCTTTTTTTATGCTGAAAATCAAGCATTATTTTATTATGTACGTATATTTGTTTTCTGGTTTTTTAATCTTCGTAAAATAATAATATATGTTGCCCCGGTTAAAGTTTTATATTCTTTTTGTGCTGATGCACATTGTTTTTTTGTTGTCAGCGCAGAAGCTACAATACGAGATTGTTTATCGCGGAATAGCAGATAACCGAGAGTATTTTAGTGGGTACAACACTTCCGAAACCATTCTGGGCTCGGGAATAAGCGCGCTGGTTGCAGCTCCAATTAACGACAAGCATAATTTTAAGGCAGGTGTCTGGTACTTCTACGAGTATGGCACCGAATTGTTTGAACTCAAACCGCAACCAATAGTTTATTATACTTTTTTCAACTCAAAGTGGGATTTCAAAATGGGTGCTTTCCCCCGTGATGAGAGTTACGTTCTTCCCCAGGCCATGCTTTCGCAGCGGTATGGGTATTTTAATCCAAACATCGAAGGCTTGTTTTTGAAATATAAAACCGATAAGGCAAATTTCAGTGTTTTTGCCGATTGGATAAGCCGTCAGGATACATTCAGGCGTGAACAATTTATGGCAGGATTGATAGGTACACAGCGAACCGGCAATTTTTTGTTTGAACAATACTGGTATATGTTTCACAATGCTAAGTATATCATTCCGAAGTCCGGTGTTTATATCGACGATTACACGGGAGCCCTGCTATTGGCAGGCTACGATTTTTCATCTTTATTGCCACTTGATATTTTTATGGTGAAGGTAGGTGCTTTGACTTCTGCTTTTCGAAACAGGGGGCAGGGCGACGAATTTGATATTAAAAGTTCAGCCTATGCTGAAATTAAGGCAGAAAAAAATGGGTTAGGGGTACATGCCACGCTGAAATATGGAAGCAAACATGCTTTTTCGCACGGCGATAATTTTTACAACAATGTGAAAAATTATTCCAGGGTGAAAGTTTATTTAACTCCTTTCGATACCGAACGGGTAAAAGGGCAACTATCGTGGTCGTTCCATTTTGTTGATGGCGAGCTTGACCATCAGCAGCAGTTTAGCCTTCTATATTACTGGGGCTCGCGTTAAAGATTCTTTAATTCTTCGTAAAGCTGATGAACCGGAAGCCCCATGACATTAAAAAATGAACCATTTATCCGCTCAACGGCAATATATCCAAACCATTCCTGAATGCCATATCCGCCTGCCTTATCGTATGGATTAAAGTTGTTGATATAATGGTCAATTTCCTGTTTGCTGAGTTCTTTAAACGTAACATCCGATGTTGAGGTGAAGCTTATTTCTTTGTCGTGAGTCAAAATGCAAACACCTGTTAGCACCTGGTGTGTCTTGCCCGATAATTGTTTAAGCATAGAAGCGGCTTCTACGGAATTTGCAGGCTTGCCCAGAATTTCATCACCTAAACAAACTATCGTATCGGCGGTTATTACAAGCATGTTTTCTTCCATTTCGGGAACAAAAGGAGCAACTTTCAGTTTAGCCAGATATTCGGGAATCTGTTTTGTTGCCATATCTTTTGGATAATTTTCATCAACATTTTTAGGGTTTACTTTAAATGAGATACCCAGGCCCTGAAGTAGTTCTTTACGGCGCGGAGAGTTCGAGGCTAATATTACCTTGTATTTTTCGAGCATAATACTATTTAAAACGATGGATTTGAAATGATATTGGTATTGAGCCAGTTGCCTTGTGCGCGCATAACCTGCTCAATTACATCACGAACGCAGCCCTCGCCGCCTTTACGATCCGAGATGTATTTAGATATTGTTTTTATTTCGGTAACAGCATCAGCCGGACAAGTAGGAACACCAATAAGTTGCATTACCGCATAATCGGGCAAATCGTCGCCCATGTACATAATTTCTTTGGGTGCAATACCGGTTTTATCCATAAAATCGTTAAAGCATTCTGTTTTATTGCCGACCGCTATGTAAATATGCTCAATGCCTAATTTTTTGTATCGCTTGGCTACGTTCTCGTTTTTGCCTCCCGAGATTATAGCCATAGGATAGCCGTTAAGAAGTGCGTTGCGTATTGCAAAGCCATCTTTCACATTGGCAGTGCGCATCGGCTCACCGTTAAGGTCGATGGGTGAAGTATCAGACGATAAAACCCCGTCAACATCAAAAATAAACGCTTTTACATTCAGTAGTTCTTCTTTGAAAAATGCCATTATAATTATTTTGGTAGTTTATGAAACTCGTTAATGCTTTCACTAATTTGAGTATATAGCTTGTTAAGTTTTGATTTCTTGCCCAACATCGATAGATGTTCCTGCATAATATTTTTATCCATTCGAAGTGCAGGGCCTGTTTGTGTCGCGCGTGGTGCCATGTTTTTCACCTTCGAGGCTGTTTCGTTAATTAGTGGACGCAGAATGTCGAAGGGTATATCCTGCTCCTGCAATAAATCACCGGCTATGGCGTACATATGGTTTACGAAGTTGCAGGCAAAAACAGCTGAAAGGTGCAGTTGTTTACGTTGATCGGAATTGATGAGGCGTACATCTTTGGAGATTGTGCCAGCCAGTTCTTTTAAAATATTTTCGTTTTCGGGAATGTTTGCTTCAATGCAGAACGGAATTTTGGTGAAATTTACATCGCGATATTTCGAGAATGTTTGTAAGGGATAAAAAACACCATAATTTTTAGAGAAATTTTTTAAGGCCTTCATCGGAATACTGCCGGCTGTGTGAGCTACAAGTTTGTTGTTGAAGTTCACTTTTTCGAGTAAGCCTGCCATTGCCATGTCGCTGACCGATATGAGATAAATGTCAGCTTCGGGAGTTATTTTTTCGGGTTTTGTTACGTAGCTACAGCCCAGCATCCGAGCCAGGGTAAGCGCCGATGTAACTGTTCTGCTATACACCTGAACAATGTTAATACCCTTGTTTTGTAATTCTAGTGAAACCCTTGTGGCCAGATTGCCGGCTCCTATTATTGCAATGTTTTTATCCATACGCTTTCTTTTGTGCAAATATAACATAACAGGAAGAAAGATGCTTTGTTTATGCAGTACATGGAGTAATACGAATGAAAATTGAACAAATCATGCTGAAAACTTCATTTTTTACCGGTTCATTTTTTATATTTGCAGCCGCTATGGTTGGATATTAATTTTATCCGGAATTTTCATGTTTGAATATTTATAGCAACGGTCCTGTAGCTCAACTGGATAGAGCAGCGGCCTTCTAAGCCGCAGGTTGTGGGTTCGAGCCCCGCCAGGATCACGCCAAACATGTGGGGGTGCGTGGGTAACTGCGTGCCCCTTTCTTCTTTTTTTAAATTGTTATTTTTTATCATGCTTTCACATTATTACATTATTTATTTTTTATATTTGTTTTTAATTATCTTAAATTTAAAAATGTTTTTATGAAAAACACCATCTACATTTTATTCGTTTTTATTGCCCTAATGGGTATTAAACCGGCAATGGCTTCAAGCTATACAATTAATGAGCCGGTAGTTGATCAACTGTTCGACAATGCAGTTGAAAGTGATATGTTGTCTTTTAGTTCGCTTGAAATGAGCAATGCAATGTCGGCTTCAGGTATGGCATTGAACGCTGAAAAGGATGCAATAGTAGCCATCCTTCTCGATGCATTTCTTGGTACACTTGGGATTCACCGTTTTTATCTGGGTACCGAAACGCTTTCAGGTTTGGCTTATATCCTTACTTGTGGTGGTATCTTTGGTGTAGTTCCTCTTATCGACTTTATTGTGTTGATTATTAATTACGAAGACATCAGTCCGTTTGTTAATAACCCAAGTTTCTTTATGTGGAAGGGGCATTTGTAATAAAAAAAAATGATAAGGAAAGGCAATCATTTTGATTGTCTTTCCTTTTTTATGATTATGTATTTTATGTATCGAATTGTTATAAATTCCTTTTTATCGATTTTCATATTGTTTATTTGTTTTGTTTCGTCAGCACAACCGGTAAGGTATGTTTCACTGCAACAACAGACTGAAATTCTTGAAGGAAAACGTAAAAACACAAATAATATCGAAATATATTTCGATAATCAAAGACATATTATTACAAGGTGTTACCATTCGCCCAAAGATATGATAACCGTAGCCAATTCACTAGGAGAAATAAAAACCTACAATCCAAAAACCAGGGAGGTTTCTTATCAGCGTGTTGAAGGGTTATCGTCGAAAAACAATGTGGTATTTTTTTTTGTTAACAATCTTACCGATCATCTGGGACTGGCCGACCAGGGATTTACATTGGTTTCGAATCAGTATGAAGGGCAGTATTATGTTTCGGTTTGGGAAGCTCCGGTAAGTATTAAGAATATTGCAAAGGTAAAAATGGCTCATCAGAATGGTGTTCCTGTTTATTCAGAATATCTCGATAACAAAGGGAAAGCATTGAAAAAAACTTATTACACCGGGTATTACAATCTGCCATGGTTTCGTTTTCCTCAAAAAGTAATTGATATCGCTTATCAGCCGGGAGGCGATTCAACCATTACACGTACGATGTATAAAAACATTGAAGTGTCGGATGTGCCTGACAGTGAATACTTCAATTTTGAAATACCCGAAGATGCAAAATCTGTTGAAATTAATTGAGAAATTCAGTGTACTATTGGTGCTGATGCTGTTTTTTGCTAACAGTTACGGCCAACAGTTAAGACTTGTTTCGGATTTGCAACTGTGCGATTCACTAAAGCATAATGCACACAATGGGAAACATACCCGTGCTTATATTTTCAAGGGAAAGCCAGCCAGTTTTAAAACCTTAAATCCGGTGAGCATGGCTTTTGGCGGCGCATTGTTTGTTTATCAGAATTACGTGTCGCAGCACTTTTCGGCTAGTTGTTTGTATCATCCCAGCTGTTCCGATTTTAGCAAACAGGTTGTTACACATTATGGTTTAATCAAAGGAGGCTTGCTTACGGTTGACCGTTTAGGGCGGTGTAACCGAATTGCGGCAACCGACCTTGATAAAGTTCTTTTCGATCCTGTTACTCACCGGTTTCCCGACCCTATTGAACGATACAAATGAAGAATTTTGTACTGATAAGCATTTCGTTATTTTTGGTCTTTTCGGGTTTTGCACAGGAAAAATATTCATCGGCATTTATCGATTATCTTGTGAGCAAAGGCAGTTACCACGAAGCATTATTTTTAATTGATAAAGAAATACAATCTTCAAAATCTTCGTACATCGACTCATTGAATTATTACAAAGGTTGGGCACATTATTCACTCAAAGAACTCGATTATTCCTCTGAGTCTTTACTAAAAGTTTCGCTATCGTCAGAATTTTATCATAAGTCGCAGTTCTTTGCAGCGTACAATCAAACTTACCTTGGTGATTACAAACGTGCTAAATCGGTTTTTCATCAAATTGAAACAAACAAAACATCATTGATGGCTCTGAAAAATTTTGAGCTTTCGGGCGTGCACTTTCTCGAAGGCGATTTTGACGGTGCAAAACACTATTTGTACAGAACGGATACAACCGTGGCTGTACTAAATACTCAATTATCGAATATGAAAATGATCATTGCAGAGATTGAGAATCATAAGGCAAAAAAGCCATGGGTAGCCGGACTTATGTCGGCAGTTGTACCCGGATCGGGGAAGTTTTATGCCGGGAAAAAAGGAGAGGGCATTGCCGCATTTTTAGGTAGTGTGAGTTTCGGACTTATTGCCTGGGAAAACTATCGTAAACTGGGTGTTAAGCATCCTAAGACTATTATTTTCGGAAGTATTTTTGCCGCTACCTACGTCTCGAATATTTATGGCTCGGTGGTGTCGGTGCGGATTTACGAAACAGAATATAACAATGCATTACACAACCAGATTCTTTTTCAGCTTCATATTCCTTTGCGCAATTATTTCGACTAGTAAGGCCGAAGACTGTACAGGTGACAGCCTTTTTGCTCAAGGTGAATATTTTGAAGCATCAATTGAATATGAACGACAAATTTTTGAATTGCAGCAGTACGATAAACTATCTTTGCTGCAGTACAAAAAAGCTTTGTGTTATAAGCTTACTGGCGATTTTAATCGTGCACTTGGAGTGTTGCAGGGCTTGTATATTGCTAATTATGCCGATACGTTATACATGCATGTGGCTTATGAACATGCTCTTTGTTTTTATTTAAACGGCGAGCCACAAAAGACATTGTGGAAAATTGACGAGTTCAAGCATCGCAACTCCGATTCGACAATGTATGTGAACTTCCTTCCCTTAAAAATTCTTAGCCTGAACAGTACATACCAATGGGTACAAGCTCAGCAAAATTTCAAACGCTTAGCAGCCTTACTTGAAATTACTGGCGATGAATATTTGCACATATGTAAGCAGATTGACGATTTGTATAGAAAAAAAAATGTGCCGAAAATCAAGTACCGTAAGAAAGCCGAAAACTGGTCGAGGTTTATCCCCGGATCGGGACAAATGTATGCAGGTTCGGTGGGCGAAGGAGCGCTAAACTTTCTTATTCATGCTTCGTTGCTAGCTTTCAGTGCGTATGAGTTTTATAATGGATTTTATTTTACAGGGTATTTGGCCGGGCTGGGGTTTTTTAATAAAATCTATCAGGGCGGTATTGTTCGTGCTGGCAATCTGGCTTCGCATGCAAGCCGTAAGCAAATTTCCGACTTTAATCAACAGGTAACTGCTTTGCTGATAACTTTGCAGGAACTCTAACTTTTTTTAATTTCCTTCGAGCATGTATTGCCGCAGTTTTTCGGTTTGTGGACTTTTGAAAATATCTTCGGGGGCTCCTTGCTCAATAATCTCGCCATAATACATAAATACTACATTGTCGGCCAATCG
>JAQICD010000115.1 GCA_027858715.1 Prolixibacteraceae bacterium | reverse complement strand
CTGGGCATTTGTTGTCGTTGGACTAAATAACAGTCCTAAAACAAAAAATGACCATAACGAAAAAAGTAGTGTAATTTTCTTCATGGTGTTACTCATTTAGTTAGATTAAATATTTAGTAGTGTAATAAAAAAAAATAATCAGATACAATTAATCGATTATAAAAGTATGAATCAAATTGCAGCATCATTAGAAAATAATTGATGATTAATTGTAATTAATTCATAGGGGGTGATAGTTTTTTTACATAATCTGTTAATTTTTCGACATCACTATCGGGCTTATGCCTTTTAGTGTTGGCGTTGTTTTTAGAATATTACCGTTGCTGTCGAACTCCAATTTGTCGATGCTGGTTTCGCGGTGGAAGCCGGCTGCACGTCCCATGTCAATGCCTTTGGGGCGTGTAAATCGGTGATAAACAATGTACCATTCATCTTTGCCGGGTATCTGTATTACCGAATTGTGCCCCGTCGCATAAATATCCTGTGACTTGTTCTGTTCAATTACCAGGTTGTTTTCGGGTATTTCTTCAATGGCATCGGGCTTTGACGACATGCCGTAACGCACCCTGTAACTGGGGTCGCGCGTGTCGTTTTCCGACCATAGAAAGTAGTATTTTCCATTACGGTAGAATACCTCTGCTCCTTCTCTAAAGGTTCTGTCGGGCGTAATCAGCTTCAGCGATTCTTCTTTGATGGATACCATATCGTCGTTCAGCAGAACACAGGCCATGTAGCCGTTGCCCCAGTACAGATAATAGTTTCCGCTTACGGGGTCGTGAAATACGTCGGGATCAATTTCCTGTCCACCTCTTACACCTTCTGGTTTATTGGCTACAAGCGGTTTTCCGCTGTCGGTAAATCGTCCAAGTGGATTATTGTTCACAGCTACACCAATTTTTTGTGCAGCCGTGAAGTAGTAAAAGTATTTATACGTGCCGTCGATTTTGCGTTCGATAGCTGTTGGTGCCCATGCATTGCGGTTGGCCCATTCAACATCGGTAAGCAGGTCGAGTATCACCCCTTCGTCGGTCCAGTTAACAAGGTCGGGCGATGAAAAAGTTTTGAAATATGTACCACTCCAGCCGTCGTAGCCATCGCTGGTGGGGTAGAGGTAGAATTTACCATCGCGCTCGGAGTAGAAAATTTCAGGGTCGGCATAATATCCCTGCACCACTGGATTGTTGTCGATACGAACTGTTACGGTATAGGTTTTTGTGCCAACTCCATCGAGACTGAACATGTATTTTACCGATCCGCTTGTGAAGTCAACCTTGCCCGATGGCGAAACATTAACCCCCGGTAACGATTTAATTTCAGGATCGAAAGCGCTTAGGTCGGTGCCATATTTCACCGGCAGATAAATGGTATTCTTTTTTTCGTCTATCACAATGTTTTTCGATTTGATATCGGCTGAACCGGCACTGTGGAAAGTGAGGTTCGATTTTTTACCCCATTTTTTGGTAAGCCTTTGGGCTTCTTCCGTAGTAATTGGAAGAACCGAGCCATGGCGTGGGTGAAAGTCCATTGTTATAGCATTGTCGATAACTGTAAAACTTTCGAGGTCGATGCTTTCGGTAAACTGGTAGCGGCCGCTCATGTACATGTCGTACATCAAGATGTAGGTATCGGAGTTTATTAGTTTGAAAACTGACGAGCCTTCAACCGGCGAATCGGTTTGTTGCAGGTAGCGGTCGATAAGCTCGTAGCCCGAAGTAAGCTCGTCGGATACAGCTCTTTTCAAACCGTTGCCCTGGCCTTCTGTTTTAAAGAACAGGTGATACTTTCCGTCTTTATAAATAATGTCGCCGTCGATGCATGCATTGTTCGTAGGGCTAAAAAACAGTTGCTTCGGAGCTTCTTCAAGCGCTGTAAAATCGTCGTTGGTATAGGCATAGTAAATTATGTCGATGCCGCCGGGACGTTTCATCGAGAAATATACCATGTATTTGTCTTCTTTTTCGTCGTAAAAAGTTTGTGGCGCCCAAACGCGGTCAACATCGGCAAATTCAGTGTAGGTCGAAGGAATGTCGATTTTCGAGTGCGACCAGTCAACCAGGTTATCCGATTTTAGCAGCACCATAGCAGTGTTGTTCCATCCGCAGGTAGGTACGTGCAGGTCGGTGACTACCATGTAGAAGGTTTCGCCGTTGTGGCCTCTTAACAGGTGTGGGTCGCGAACGCCACCGGTAGTACTGATTTTTTTGGAGTCGATTACGGGCTTACCGTCGTTCAGTGCCCGGTAGTTAAAACCATCGTTGCTCAATGCAAAATGAATGGCTTCTTCGTTAGGGCCGTTGCCTGTGAAATAAGGGAAAAGGTAGGCCGAGTATCCTTCGTCTTCGGCAATATTAACAGTAATCACTTTTGTAGTTGAAGCTTCACCCTTGGTAATTGTTGCCGTTAACTCAACCGGTTGTTTCCCCGCTCCCTTAGGCGACAGTTTGATAATCTCTCCGTCGTGACTCAAAAATTCGGTATTGCCCGATTTCCAGCTAATTTCCGAGCCTTCAATCCCTTTTTTCGGAAGATCAATATCGCTTGGCAGGTTGTTGATATTCGCATTGAGTGTTAACTCTTTGGCATCGGTTTCAACAGCCTCTTGTGGGGCGGGTAAAGCTGAAACCTTTACTTTGAATTTTTTGGTCGATGTTTGATCGCCTTTTTTGAGTGTAGCTCTTAGTTTTACTTTGGCTGCTTTTTTGCCATTCCCGGGTCTGTTAACTTCCCCGTTTTCGTTAATGTACTGAGGTTTAGATGAATTCCATTTGATTTCAGTGTTGTTTAAACCTTTTGATGGCAGATGCAAATTGGTGCGTATATTCTCATCGCTATCCAGGTTGAGTGCTTCAACGGCTTCTTGCAGTTGTGCTTTGTGAACTACAGTGTTCATCGAGTTGGCAGTGGATTGTACATTTTCCAGGAGAGCAATATCGATGGCTTCGTTGTAAATTCTGAAATCGGCAATCATTGAATTTTTGAGATAAACATCGCCGGCATAACACGATTTGCCCAGGTAGTTGAAGTTGGTATTGCCCAGTTGGGCAGGCGACATGCTTATGTTGTCTTCTTTAACCTTTGCACCGTTAATAAAAATGCTTCCTTTGTTGCCTTGTTGCGTATAAACAAGATGTTGCCATTCACCTTTCGATAGGGGGCGACCGTAGGAAATACTTTGCTCCCTCCGCCAGTCGGTCTGTGACGTTGCAAAGCGAGTGCTGATGGCGCTAAAGAACATGCCACCATCTGGGTTCGATGCCAGGTTGTCGGAGTTGGCAAAGGTAAAAATAAAGTTGCCGTTGCGCGATAAGTCGGTATCTTCACCAATGTAAACCAGTGCCGAAATAGTAAAGTTGTTTAACGAAGCAATAAGTTCGCCGGTTTTAGCGCCCATGTTGAGAAAGCCATTGTTGCTGCCCATGTCAAGTACCTGATGTTTACCTGCTTTTTTGATGGATGCTCCGTTTTTTAGCAACGCAGTATAGTTGTTTCCGCTTTGGTCTTCGATGCTTCCGTTTTCTGAAGTCTTATCGAATGAGTAGTGGAGCTGCAAATGCTCTGCTGGCATCTTCGTTTGGGCATAAATAGGTGTAGTAAATGAAAAGAAAAGAACAAAAACGGTGAATATCATAATTTTTACCGTTAACATTTTCGATCTGAAGTTCATAATTGTCTTTATTTTGATTTTTTCAAAAATAATTAAAAAGAATACCTTCCTTTTGTTTAAAAGTGAAAGTTGTTGACACAAAATCAACTGCGTTGTAAATTTTTCGATAGGTAATAAGAATTTTTC
>JAQICD010000069.1 GCA_027858715.1 Prolixibacteraceae bacterium | reverse complement strand
AAACCAATTTGAGTTTCTTAAATTGAATCGATAGCCGGCCGATAAATAGTCTAACCGGATAAATGAAGCATCCTCAACATAGATATCAGATACAGCAGGTCCTGATGTTCTTCCTTTTTCGTACCAGTCAATAGCATCTGGCAGTCCGTTAAGGTTTGGTATCAATCCGGGATAGTCGAAGAACATTTTTGTTGCATTGAACATTTTGTTACCTACTAATGAACGGAAAGCAAAATTGAGGGTCCAATTTTCAAATAAAGTTATATTGTTTGACCATCCAAATTCCGCTAGTGGTGTTGCATTTCCAACTACCGAACGTTGTGCTGAACTTATTTCATCGGTATATCCGCCAGAAGTTGAGCGGTATAAAAATTTCCCGTCACTGGTTAAGCCTTCATATGTAGGCAGGTAAAATGAACCAATTGCTTCACCTTCTATAACACCACTTACATAGTTATTGTTTCCAATTAACCCACGCCCGCTTAAGAAGCCTTCTTTTCGAACCCCGTCTGCCGGAGCAAAATCACCAAGGTCTATAACTTCTTGTTGGTTATGCGAGAAGGTTAAATTTGTTCTCCAGGTTATATTGTTTCGGTCAACAGCAAAGTATTGTGCATTAAATTCAACGCCCATGTTTTTTAATCTGCCTGAGTTTGCCCATAGGCGGTCGGCAGGGTACGGGGGAACAGGTACAGTGTATGAGCCAAGCAGATCCGTTGTGTTTTTCACATAAAGTTCGATTGATCCACTTAGTTTACTGCCGAAAACGGCATAGTCAATACCAACATTCGTTTCTGCAGTTTGTTCCCATTTTAGATCGGGATTGGCATTTTTTGCTGCTGTATAGATTATGGTATTTTGTCCAGTTTCTGGATTAACACCAATACCCGATGGTACGTAATATAGTTGGCCATTGTACTCTCCAATGTTTTGATTTCCTGAAACACCATAACTAGCACGAACTTTTAAGTTGTCAAGCCAGTCAATATCATTGAGGAAATCTTCCTGTGTCAGCGTCCATCCAATTGCAGCTGTTGGGAACCAACCCCATTTGTTGTTTTCGCCGAATTTGGTAGAACCGTCACGGCGCAAAGAGGCTGAAAGGAAATACTTTGAGTCGTAATTGTATTGAACCCTTCCAAAAACACCAATAAGCCTTGACATGCCTTTATAAGAGCCAATGCCATTTCTGGTAATATCGAGCAAGGTGCCAAGATTGTTATATTTTACATATTCAGAATTCGGACTGGCACCGCCTGCATTAAAGCCGTTGTAAATTCTTTCTTGCCAGGAATAACCAAGAATTGAACTCAGATTATGCACATCGTTAAAAGTGTTATTGTACGACAGCAACAATTCCATAATTTTTTCACTTGTGTTGCTGTACGTTTTACTTGCATAACCATCGTCGGCAGCCTGGTACACGCCTTTAGGCCTGAAATAAGAAGATTCATGATCGTTGCGGATGTATCCCAGATTAGCCGAGGCATTTAATCCTTTAAGAATTTCGAAATCAGCTTTAATATTTCCCAGAAATCTTTTTGCATCACGGATGTTGTCGATTTTATTAATCACTGAAAGTGGATTCTCGTAATTAAACTCACGTGAGGCTGTGAAATAGGAGCCGTCTTCGTTATAAACCGGATCAGTCGGGTTTCTCGATAAAGCCTGATAGATTACTTCATCTTTATCATATCCGTCGTAATTTTCATAGTCATTCTGTTCGAAAGTAAATCCCATTGTACCGGAAAGTGTAAGTCTGTTGTCTATTGCTTTGTGTTCAATGTTAATTTTACCAATAGTTCTTTCTTTGGCTGTTCCTTTTAGGATTCCTTCCCATTCAGAGTGCGTAACCGAAGCATAGAATTTGCTGTATTCATTACCACCTGAAAAGTTTAAATTATGATTTTGAGAAATTCCGGTACGGTATATTTCATTCTGCCAATCTGTATTAGCCTCGTTGTCAGTCATGGAAAGACCATTTTCTGATGCAAAATTTCGCAGTTC
>JAQICD010000266.1 GCA_027858715.1 Prolixibacteraceae bacterium | reverse complement strand
TTAGTGGCTGGGGCTTTGATATTTGCTATTATCTTTTTGTTTCATCCCCCATCTAACTGCATAAATAATCTCATTAGGCTTTTCATATTAATCAATTTATACACTGTCATATAAAAAAGGGTATTTTGAGCTATTAAAATATTCAAAACACCCTTTAAAAAAGTATTTGAAACGTCAATTTGACTAACTGTCTAAAAGTCGGTTTCTTTTAATTTAGCAATAAGAAAAATTACACACCCCCTTGCAATAACAAAAACGATAATGCCAAACAAAGGACCTACCAAGGCCATCTTTAAGCCTTCGGCAAGTATTGATGGAGCAATTTCACCAGCTGCCTGAATTCGATCAAAGGCAGTAATCAAGCCAATGTTACTCCCTAAAAAGCCCCAGGCCAAAACAAACCAACCTAGTGATTTAATTAGTTCAATGGTTTTCTTAAAGCTCTCCTTCTTATCAAGAAAACTTTTTATAAACAGGGCGACAATTACTACTAAAAACAGAAGAATTAAATAAGTAAATAAAGGGCCACCGTCATTTGCAATTTGAAAAAAATGTTTCATGTCTTTTGGTTTTTAATTAATTACTTCCTCAAAAGTAATGAGAAAGAAAAAGCCAAAATTTTAAATACGACCAATAACATAAATTTGTACGGTTTTAACATTGTTAAGTTATAAAATAAAAAAAGTGTAATAACAGTTAAAAGAGGTACTCTTCCGGTTATCGATCTATAAAAATTCGAAAAAACGTAGATTTAATATATTATTGCATATTACCTTAGCAAGGTAAACTTTCAATACTTAATAAAAAAAAGATATTCAATGAAAAGATATGGAAATATTGGATTAAAATGGAGGCTAATCCAAAATATGCTTGCTCATTTTTTGTTTTGGGTAGCCGTTTGGTTCTTTTTCTATTATTTCTTTAGTTTCAATTCAAATGTAAAAGTATATGTAACCTGGTTTTCGAGTTTGCTACTGCCATTAACCATGCTAACAACTTACTTTATGGTATATTATTTAATCCCAAAATATCTTCTCTCTAAACAATATTTCAAATTTGCATTGTATACTTTTTATACAATGGTTGCTTCATCTAATCTCATTATTCTTACTTTATACGGATGTCTCTTTTTTTTACTAAAATTCAACATAACCTTGATTCCCCCCATGAGCAAGAATTACCTGTTCATTCTTGTATTAGTTTACCTGGTAGTTGGAATGGTTAGTTTTATTAATTTATTGAAACACAACAACAAAACGACTTCTAAAAATAAGGAGTTAGAAAATAAAATTCTGGCAACTCAATTACAGCTTAAAGATCAGGAGTTACAATACCTGAAAATGCAAATTCACCCACACTTCCTGTTTAATACCCTGAATACCATTTATGGACTCGCCTTAAAACAATCAAAACAAACACCCGATGTAATACTAAAACTATCGAATTTACTTGATTATATTTTATATCAGGTAAACAAACCAATGGTAAGTTTAAATGAAGAACTCTTACATATCAAAGAATACATCGACTTAGAAAGAATACGATTTCAGGAAACGCTTAATGTTTCGATTTTAATTGAAGCTGTGGATGAAAAAATACAAATTGCCCCAATGCTTTTAATTCCTTTAGTAGAGAATGCATTCAAACACGGAAACATAGTGGACAATTTTTTAACAGTAAATATTAAATCTGAGCTTACAGATAATCAGTTAAAGTTTATTATTGAAAACACAATAAACCGGCAAAGCGTAAAAAGTGTAAAAGATGGAATTGGACTTGAAAACTTAAAAAAAAGGTTAGAATTTCACTACAAAGACAATCACCAACTCACCCTTGAACAAACAGAAAGTTTTTACACTGCAAGCTTAACCATTTTCAAATTAAAAGAAAAAAACAATGGATAAACTAATTAATTGCCTGGTGGTAGACGATGAGCCTGTAGCACGTGAAATTATTGAAGAGCATCTCAAACGAATTAATACTTTTCGAATAGCCGGAAGCTGTAAAAATGCGCTGGAAGCATTTAAAATGATCAGTTCAACCAGCATCGATCTGATTTTTCTTGACATTAACATGCCCGACATATCAGGCCTTTCGTTTGCCAAATCTATCAATAAAAATATTAAAGTAATTTTTACAACTGCCTATCGTGAATATGCAATTGATGGTTTCGACCTACAAGCTGTTGATTATCTGTTGAAACCCATTTCTTTTGAACGATTTCTGCAAGCCGTAAATAAATATATCGATGAAAATACGCACATTAAAAGCAAACAATCCGAAGAATGGAATGAGGAAAAATCGGATTATTTTTTCGTGCGATCGGAACGAAAGATGGTTAAAATCAATTTTTCCGATATTGAATTTATTGAAAGCCTAAGCGATTACATAAAAATTCAACTTGCCGATAAAACAGTTGTAACTCGCGAAACCATATCAAACATTGAAGTAAAATTACCGCCAACAGATTTCATCCGAACTCATCGCTCTTACATTGTGGCTCTTTCTAAAATCGAGTCGTTCAACAATGAAACCATTGATGTTGGGAAACGTGAAATACCAATTAGTCGAAGATATAAGGAAGAAGTACTGAAAAAATTGGATGGCAAACCCCAAAGCAACTAATACCAAAAGCACATCAAAATGATCTATATTGTTGCCTCTATCAACAACTAATTTTTATACTTTTACAGCTAACACCGGAATAAAAAGTAAAATGAAATTACACCGTCCCATTTGCCTGTTTCTGCTATTTATATTCTTCTACTATTCATCACAAAGCCAAAGTCCAAAACGAGAGTTTCGAGGAATGTGGATAGCCACGGTGAACAATATCGACTGGCCTTCGAAACCCGGATTGCCGGTCGATAAGCAAAAAGAAGAGCTTTTGTCGATACTCAACACTTTGGAAGCGCTTCACTTTAATGCCGTGATTTTCCAGGTGCGACCTGCCGGCGATGCATTTTACCGTTCGGCAACCGAGCCATGGTCGCTCTGGCTCACCGGAACGCAAGGCAAAGCACCCCAAAATGGCTGGGATCCATTGCATTTTATTATTAACGAATGCCACAGTCGCGGCATGGAGCTGCACGCGTGGATGAACCCTTTCAGAATCAGCCAAAATCTCACTACCGAATACGCACCGCGCAACATTGCCCGTCGTCATCCCGAATGGGTGCTTACCTACGGCAACAAACAATACCTCGACCCCGGGATACCGGCGGTACGAACTTACCTCAACAACGTTGTGAGCGAACTGATACGCAAATACGATGTTGATGCCATCCATTTCGACGATTATTTTTATCCGTACCCAATTGCAGGGGAAGCATTTCCCGATACGCTTTCGTTTAAGAAATACAATCGCGATTTTTCTGAAAATCAAATTAAAGAATGGCGACGCGAGAATGTCGATTTAATTATTGAATCGCTCAATACAACCATCAAAAGAACCAAGCCGAGGGTTAAATTCGGAATCAGCCCTTTTGGTGTATGGAAAAATTACAACGAAGATGACGAGATAGCTGGTTCGGTTACTACCGCCGGAACAACCAATTACGATAATTTATATGCCGATGTGATAAACTGGCAGCGCAAGGGCTGGATTGATTATCTTATTCCACAAATTTACTGGGAAATAGGCCATCCGGCGGTCGATTACATTACCCTGGCCAACTGGTGGAGCGAGCGCTCTTATGGTCGGCACATGTACATTGGTCATGCCCTGTATAAACTTATCGACGGCAGGGGCGATGCATGGAGAAACCCGCAGGAATTGCCAGAACAGGTACTTATTGCCCGCAGCATCAACAAAATAGAGGGAAGTGCTTTTTTCAGGATGGATTATCTTGAACGCGACCCGCATCAAATTCAAAAACGCTTTAGAGAGGATATTTATCAGCAGATAGCATTGTTGCCCACCATGCCGTGGATTGATAATAAGCCGCCCAGACAGCCCGAAAAAATAAAACGTAAAGGTTTTTTTAAAAAAACCGACCTGAAAATGAAATACACTAAAAATGCACCACCATCGGCCGATCATCTGGGCTACGTTTTGTACTATTCAACATCGAAAGAAAATGTAGATATAACAGACACCAAAAATATGGTAAGCATAAGCCAGAAAAATATTATCGATATAAATGAAATTGACATGCCTGTGAGCGGAAAAGTATATTTGTGGGTTACCACTCTCGACAAGCATCACAACGAAAGCGCGCCACAGGGACCCTATAAATTCAAAATAAAATGACACAAATAAGCATCTACCAACCATCAGACAATCAGCAATTTTTAAACATACAAATTGAAATTGAAGCACCAGAATCGTTTTCAACATTAAAGCAAATAGCGCAAAAAACGCCAAGTGATTACTTTTTTCTCAAATTGAAAAGTGGTACCGTGGAGCCTGATTTTAAAAAGATGAACGAATGGCTGAACACTGCCCGCCACAATGACACTTTTTTTGGATATTCAGATTATCTGCAAGTTGAAGCCTCAACAAATTCGAAAACCTACATTCCAACCATCCATTATCAGGCAGGCAGTATTCGCGACGATTTCAACTTTGGTGCATTGGTGCTAATAAAAGCCGAAGCCCTTCAGCTATTTATCAATCAAAATACCGACGACTGGAAATATGCCGGCTTTTATGCATTCAGGCTTTGGG
>JAQICD010000177.1 GCA_027858715.1 Prolixibacteraceae bacterium | reverse complement strand
ATATCGACTGCTTTTGCATTTTGTACAGATTGTTGAGCATTGCGGGCACCGGCCAGGGCTATGGTTATGCCTTTTCGTTCAATTGTCCAGCGTAGTACCAATTGTGCCAGGGTGGCATTATGACCATCGGCAATGGGCTTTATTTTTTTTAAAAATGCATTTACTTTCCTAATGTTTTCATCTGTAAAATGGGGATTTGATGCCCGATGGTCACCTTCCTGAAACTGATGCCCGGGCTCAATTTTTCCGGTGAGCAAACCACGCTCCATTGGGCTATAAGCCAAAACCGATTTACCTTGCTCAATACAATATGGAATGGTTTCTTCTTCCATTTTCCGGTTTACCATACTAAAAGGAATTTGGTTCGATACGAGTTTCAACGTTTTTTCTGCTTTGGCCATTAATTCAGCATCATAATTACACACACCCGCGTATCGCACCTTTCCTTGCTCAATAAGCCTGGATACAGCTTCAAACGATTCTTCAACAGGGGTGGTGTTATCTGGCCAATGTATTTGGTACAAATCAATATAATCGGTTTTCAGTCGCCGCAAACTGTTTTCACATTCTTTGATAATGCTTTTCTTGCCGGCGTATTTATAAATGTCGATGGCTTCACCATTATTCTTTTGGCTTTCGAAGTAAAACCGGCCTTTGTTCAGGTCCCACCGCAAACCAAATTTAGTCAGTATCTGCACCTTTTCCCTGGGAATATCCTGAATGGCCTCACCTACAATCTCTTCACTGGTGCCCTGTCCATAAATAGGCGCAGTATCGATAGAGGTAACCCCTTCGCTGTATGCTGCCCTGATGGCTTCAATGGCATCTTTTCGTTCCGTTTTTCCCCACATCCAGCCACCTGCAGCCCAGGCACCAAAGGTAATTGCTGATAATTCTAATTCAGATTGATTAATTTTTCGATATATCATATTTTTGAGTTTAACTGATTACTTTTAAAAAATAAAAAACAAATAATTCCTAATTTTAGTTTTCATATTCTAAAGTTTCACAAAATGAAACTTTTTTATATATTTGTTGTTGCCAATATGAAAGTTCACTTAATTAGTGCCAGCAAGAAAACTACCTTTTTTTCAAGTGTTTGAATCGAAAAGTTCAATTTCAAGGCTTGGCCTTTCTGAAAATCAAGGAGTTTACTTTCGTAAGTGACTGTTTTCAGAAAGGGCGTAACGCAGAAATTGGGCTTTTCGGGCAAGCACTACATATACATCAATTTTGCGATTTTAGCTCCCTCATAGGGGCTGGGGGCAGTCAACACAGGGTAAACCTGCAACCAACACCCAATCATAGCCCGCAAAAAATTTTGCTGTCCGGGTAAAAAACATCCCGATTGTATTCATTCATTGTTAAATAATCCTATATTTGCTTTAATATATCCTGATGAATTAAAGTAAAGATTTAATATATCATGTATTTAAGAAAACAAAATTTTGATAATTCGTCTGGTGAGAGTTTTTTCTTATGGGGTGCCAGGCAGACAGGAAAAAGCACCTTATTGAAAAAATTATACTCTGATTCACTTTGGTTTGATTTACTTCAGACCGATGTTTTTGGACGTTTACAAAGGAATCCTGCTCAGCTCAGGGAAATTATTTTAGCCGGCAATCCTGTCAATCCGGTAGTGATTGACGAGATACAAAAAATACCTGCCTTACTTGATGAAATTCACTGGTTAATTGAAAACAGCGACACTCGTTTCATTTTAAGTGGTTCAAGTCCGCGCAAGATCATTCGCTCGCAGGCAAACTTACTGGGTGGCCGTGCACTTCGTTATGAGCTTTTTCCGCTGGTAAGTGCCGAAATACCCGATTTTGATTTAATGCGTGCACTAAATAACGGGTTGTTGCCACGACATTATATTTCTGATAATCCGAAAAAAATGATTTCAGCGTATATCGGGAATTACCTACGCGATGAAATAATTGCCGAAGCCAGGATAAGAAATATTTCAACTTTTTCACGCTTTCTCGAAATTGCAGCATTTTCAAATGGCGAAATGGTAAATTTTACAAACATTGCATCTGAATGTGGCGTAAGTTCACCAACCATAAAAGAGTATTTTCAGATACTTGAAGATACACTAACCGGTCGCTTTCTTCCTTCGTTTCAAAAAAGGCCGAAGCGCAGGGTTATTCTTGCCCCCAAATTCTATTATTTTGATGTGGGAATTGTAAATTACTTGTTAAAAAGAGGGAAGATTGAACCTGAAAGTGAAATGTTTGGCAATGCATTCGAACATTTTATCTATCAGGAAATGGTGGCTCATAGCCATTATTCCGGAATTCAATATCCATTATATTATTGGCGAACCGCTTCACAAATCGAAATCGATTTTGTATTGGGCGATCATGAGGTTGCTATTGAAACAAAATCAACATCTAATGCCAATCCTCGTCATGCTAAAGGACTACATCGTTTTGCCGAAGATTATACCGTAAAACAGAAATTGTTGGTGACAAACGATCCATACCCCCGTCAAATGGGTGATGTATTAGTGTTGCCATGGAAAATATTTTTGCAAAAAATCTGGGCAGGAGAAATTATAAAATAATTTGCTATTGAAATCATTATACTGTTCAGAGGGTTATTTTAGCCGATCAAATAAAAAGTCTCGACTGGAAACAACGAAATGCCGGGTTCATCGCAAAGCTTGACGATCAGATTCTGGAAAAAGTATTGAGTTTGGTTAGGAAGATTATTGAACTTTAAAGTTGGAAGCAATTGAAGGCGATTGAAAACAGAGGGAAGCGATTGAAAGCAATGGAAAACGGTGAGATGAAATTGAAAAAAAGAAGTTACAGATCGCTTCGTTGCACTCGCTATGATGTAACGCAGCCTGTAACCAACGTATTCCATTTTTCAATATCGAATAATCAATAACCAATTCCCCATCATCCCATTTTCCCATTCCACCTATGCATAAAGCTTCAGCGAACAAAGCATTCCAATAATCCAATCCACCAATGACTAATTCACCAATAACTAATCCACCTGACTAATTCACAATTTTCCATCAATCCATTTTTCCAATTCTCCATCACCCCGTCACCGCATACAGAAGTATTTTTACTACATTCGCAATAAAACACAATTAACCGAACCTGATTTTGGAAACCATACCTGTAGTGATACTGAACTGGAACGGACTGAACGATACCATCGCGTGTGTAGATTCGGTTCTGGCACAGTCGCACCCTAAATTGAAGGTTCTTGTGGTTGATAATGCTTCCGACAATAGCGAGTTTGAGGCTTTAACACAACGCTACCGAGACATTGATAAAGTTGAATTGTTGCAAAACACCGAAAATATTGGCTTTGGCCCTGCACACAACCGGGTGTTTCAGCAACTTATTGATCAGGGTTTTGAAAAAGTTGCCCTGCTCAACAACGATGCC
>JAQICD010000170.1 GCA_027858715.1 Prolixibacteraceae bacterium | reverse complement strand
TTTTCCGTAAAAGAATCCTTTGGGAATTTCTAAAAGGGTTTTTATCCCATTTTGCTAATATGGTCAAGCTTTTGAGCATCGAGTATTTTGACCTTGCGACCGTCGATTGCTATTATTTTTTCGTTTACAAAGCTCGAGAGTGTTCGAATGGCATTCGAGGTAGTCATGTTCGAAAGGTTAGCTAAATCTTCGCGCGAGAGATAAGCTTTTACGGTAGTTCCGTCGGGTTCAACACCATACTTTTGCATCAGCAAAATAAGCGATTCGGCCAATCGTCCGCGAATATGTTTTTGAGTGAGTGTAACGGTGCGCGAGTTTGAAAAGCCCAGTTCTTTTGCAAGTTTGGTGAGCAACCGAAGGGTAAGCGCGTCGTTTTTCAATAAAGTGGTAAAAAAGTAATCGCTTTCGATAAGGCATATTACTGAGTCTTCGAGTGCAACGGCCGAGGCAATATGAGGCTCACCCGCGATAAGTGCGCGGTAACTTACAAAGCCACCTGGTTTTACCATGCGTAATATTTGCTCGCGACCACCAACACCTTCCTTAAAGATTTTTACTTTTCCGTCTTCGAGTGTGATAAATCCCTGCGGACGATCGCCCTCTTTAAAAATTAAATCATTACGTTTTACATTCACCCTTGTGAGATGATTTTCCAATTCAACTTTTTCTTCTTCGGAAAGGTACTTGAAAATCGATTTTCGTGGTTCCTGCAATGAACTTAACCCCTTTTCAACATTAAGCATAAATCCCTATTTTATGTTGTGCAGCATCAAAGTTAACTTTTTTATTCAATAAGAACACAGCAGATATCATTTTTGTAAGTCAAAAATGAAAATAAAGAGGTAGCCCCCCCTGGTTTTATCCATTATATTTTGCAACAAGAGGCATTTTTCGTCCAAAACCAAATGCTTTTGACGAAATACGCAAAATTGGCGGGGTTTGAAAGCGTTTATACTCATTCATGTTTACCATTCTGGCGGTACGGTTAACGGTGTCAGGGTCAAAGCCCTCCGAAATAATATCATCGGGCGATTGATTCTGTTCAATATAACGGTATAAAATATCGTCGAGTATAGTGTAATCGGGTAGTGAGTCCGAATCTTTCTGGTCAGGTCTCAGCTCGGCAGATGGTGGTTTGGTAATGATGTTCTCGGGAATTATTTCCTGATGCCGGTTCATGTAGCGAGCCAGGTTAAAAACATCGGTTTTATAAACATCGCCCAGCACCGAAAGTCCACCGTTCATATCGCCGTATAGTGTGCCGTAACCTACGGCACATTCACTTTTGTTTGAAGTGTTAAGCAATATGTTGCCAAATTTATTCGATAGTGCCATAAGCAAAACTCCGCGCGTACGGGCCTGTATGTTCTCTTCGGCTACATCGGCCGGCAGATTACTGAAAAGTGGCGAAAGTGATTGTTCAAACGAATCGACAATGGACTGGATGTTTATCGTTTCGTATTCGATCCCCAGGTTTCTGGCCAATTCAATGGCATCGGTAATGCTGTGATCCGACGAATATTTCGAGGGCATAAGCAACACACGAACATTTTCGGCGCCGAGTGCCTGGGCTGCTAAAACAGCAACTACAGCCGAGTCGATTCCTCCCGAAAGCCCCAGTGTAACACTTTTAAATCCCATTTTAGAAAAGTAATCTTTAATTCCTAATAGCAACGCTTTGTTTATTTTAGCGATTGCCTGACTGTTGGGCTGAACATCTTTTGTTTCGCTTGTGCATGTATCTATTACGCGAAAATCTTCATCGAAATAGCGCATTTCATGTATTACTTCGCCTGCCTGGTTTATAAACATTGAACCTCCGTCGAATATAATTTCGGTTTGGGCGCCTACCTGGTTTACATAAACAACGGGCAGCTTATATTCAATGGCATTTCGTATGAGTGTTGCCTTGCGGTTACCTTCCTGATCGAACGAAAATGGTGAGGCCGCAATGTTAATTACTAAATCGGGGTTTTGTTTGCTTAGCTCTTCAAGTGGCGATTTACTGTACATTTTGCTTTTAGCAAAACTGTTGTTGGTTGGCTGGTTGTCCCATAAATCTTCACAAATAGTAATGGCCAGCTTTTTGCCCTTAAAATCAATAACTTCGAACGTTTTGTTGGGCTCAAAATGACGGTATTCGTCAAAAATATCGTAGGTGGGTAAAAGGGTTTTGTGAATGGTATTTTTTATTTCTCTGTTTTGGATGAAGAGTGCCGAGTTGTAAAGTTTCTTTCCGCGTTTGCTTTGGTTAATAGTAGGTGCACCAATTATGGCGGCTATTCCCGAGCAGACTTCAACAATACGATCGATGGCCTGCCGGGTGTTTTCGATAAATTCTTTACGTTCGAGCAGGTCGTGTGGATAATAGCCGCATACCGAAAGTTCAGAGAAAACAACAAGGTCAGCTGCTTCTGTTTTTGCCTTTTCGATATGCTTAATTATTTGCTCGCAATTTAAACTGAAATTTCCGATGTGGTAGTTGAGCTGTGCTAGTGCAATCTTCATTTGTATTTTTTTATAATAGACGATGTTTTCAAAAAAGAAAGTTTAAAACATTACGCCAATAATCAAACGCAGCGAATTGAATACCGTTTTTTCGTTTAATGAACCGATATCAGTTACATCTGTTAACCCGTTTGAATACTGTATGCCGACGTTAATGGCGGTGTTACTGCCCACGTCGTATTCCATTCCTCCCCCCATAATCATGTTCAGATTGTATAGCCTGATATGTCGGTTTAGTATTCCATTGGTTACAGCATCTCCATCAAGCTGTTTGTCGCTCGATGTAGCCGAAGCGCTGATGTTGAAAAGATTAGAGAGACCGAATTGCCCGTAAAATGTCATGCGATAAAACATATCCGAACGTAGTTTGATGTTTATGGGCACTTCTATATAATTTGTTTTATACAGAATGTTTACCGGCTCGTTAAATTCTTTTCCGTTAATGAAAAAGGTTTGAGAAGTGGTGTATTGTGCCTTAAATGAGTGGTTTGCAACAAAAAGGCCGGTATTGATGGTGTAACGGGGAAGACCTGACAAGTAAATATCTGCATCGAGACCGTAGCGTAAACCAAGTCTTATATCGTCGTTATCGATATCGCCATTGCGTGAATTAATCCAGCTTAAGTGTGGGCTTGTTTGAAAACCCAGACGGAAATTCTGTGCAGATAATAAGGTTGTTATAAGCAATAAAATTGAAAGTATAAATGTTTTCATTCGTTTATAGTTTTTATGAACTTTTTTATTGTCATACAAAAATAGGACGAATTTTAACTATCGCAACAATATGCAATCAACATCTTTAGTTTTATTAAATTTGCGCTTATTCATAATTATCCGTTTGTTACTGTAATGTTTAAAGATTAATAACGATGAGAAATATTCTGATTATACTGATGTTAATGGTGGCTTTTTCGTGTAACCCCGACCGATTGAAAGTTGATGTGTCGGATATAGAAGCCAGCGTTGAAATCTATCGTGTAGATAGTTTGCTGTATGCTGGTTCGGCGGATATGGCTATTGAGAAACTTTCGGCATTTTATGAAAACCATCAGATGTTTTTAGATTTATATACCCAGGAGATTTTAAAACTTGGAGAAGTAGGCACCGATGAATTTGAATCCAACCTGCGCATGTTTCTAAATGATAGTGTTTATGCTGAGTTTGGCAGCGAAATTTTGAAGGTTTTTGCCGATCTGGATGATATCGGTCAGCAGTTTGAATCAGCTTACAAGCATATGCTCTATTATTTTCCCGATGCAGAGCTGCCTTCAATTTATACGTACGTTTCGGGTTTTAATCAGTCGCTTATGATTTCCGACAATTTTATGGGTATTGCACTTGACAAATACCTGGGGAGCGATTGTATTTTTTATCAATACCTGGGCATACCACGTTACTTGGTGAAAAAAATGTATCCGCAAAAACTTGTTCCCGACGCACTTTATGCCTGGGCGCTTACCGAATATCCTTACCAGGCTCAAACCAACCATTTGCTGGCAAACATGGTTTACGAGGGCAAACTTACGTATTATGTTGAGGCCATGTTGCCTGAAATGCCCGATACGGTTATTATGGGCTACAGTGGTGAGCAGCTTGATTGGTGCAAGGCTCACGAGGCGGTTATGTGGACTTACCTGGCTGAACATAAATTGTTGTATTCGTCCGATAAGCCCGAAGTAAGAAAGTATATTGATAATGCACCATTTACTCAAACATTTACCAACGACTCGCCCGGACGTACAGGCGTGTGGCTGGGCTGGCAAATTGTACGTTCATATATGAACAACAACCCCAACGTAACCCTGGTTCAACTTATGGAAATGAATGATGCCCAGCAATTTCTTTCACAATCGGGCTACTTCCCTGAGTAATGCTTTTTCATTAATATTCATCACCAAATGACACACCCATATTGCGACATTTTTTAACGAGCGGGTCGTCTTCGGTAATCAAATGCAACTTGCCTTCTACATCTGATAATGGAACTGTAGTTAGTTGGTTATTTTGCATGGCCACCATTTGACCGTAATTTTCGTTTGCAATAATTTCGGCGGCATAACTTCCATAGCGAGTTGCCAAAATTCTGTCGGATGCAGTGGGACTACCACCTCGTTGCAGATACCCGAGTTTGGTAACTCTCGATTCAACGCCCGTATATTCGGTTATACATTCGGCAATGTAATTTCCCGGAGTGTTGTCTTTGGGGACTTTAATACCCTCTGCAACAACTACAATTGAGTACGCTTTTTTCTTTTCGAAACGTTCTTCAATTTTTTTACATACCGAACGCACGTTGAATTCGATTTCAGGTATCAGTATAATGTCACCGCCACCAGCCATTCCTGAATACAGGGCAATCCACCCGGCATTGTGACCCATAACTTCGATTACCATTGCACGTTGGTGCGAGTTTGCAGTGGTATGCAGCCTGTCGATGGCTTCGGTGGCAATGGCAACAGCTGAGTCGAAACCAAAAGTGATGTCGGTGCCCCATACATCGTTGTCGATTGTTTTGGGTATGCCAACTACATTGAGCCCCAAATTGCCAATTTTTGCGGCAGTTTTCATGGTGCCGTTGCCTCCAATGCAAATCAGGCAGTCGAGCCCAAGTTCGATGTAGTTTTCTTTTATCAGTTCAGGTTTGTTAATGTTACCGTCGTTTTGGCTGATTTTAAATGGTTTTTCGCGCGAAGTCCCCAGTATTGTACCCCCAAGTGTAAGTATGCCCGAAAGTTTATCGGGCTCAAGTTGTATATATTCTTTGTGAATCAGTCCGGTATAACCCGATACAAATCCAAAAACTTCCATGTCGTGCTCAATAATAGCTGTTTTGCCAATACCCCTTATTGCTGCGTTTAAACCCGGGCAGTCGCCACCTGCAGTTAATATTCCAATACGTTTCTTTTTCCCCATCATTTATTTTTGAATTTCTAATCCCGATTGTGTTTCACAACCAAAAACAAATTTAACCATTTGTTGGTTTATAACAACTTCGTTTACTTATTAATGTTAATGCTTGTATTGGATCTTCATGCTAGCAGCTTACAGTTTTTGCTTGCTAATACACTTATGCCCTAATGTAGGCCTTGGCAGAAAATTACCTGATTTACAGTCACTGATATAATTGTGTTTAGATAAAACATAAAAAAATATAAACAAAAATTGAACAAATTTCATTTCATCATGTTCTATCTGCAAAAATCAAAAATCAAAAATATGAGAAGAAATATTTTAATCGGATTATTAGTGATTGCCGTTTTTTCCGGATGTCGCAATACCCAGATGACTAATCCTGAACCCGAGCTTATTCAGTCGAATAAGGATGAAAAAGGCACGAAACTTACCATGAGTTTTTATAGCGGGTCAGCTCACAACCACCCTACATTTTCGGTTTGGGTTGAAGATGCCGAGGGAAATTTTATCGAAACCCTTTTTGTTACTGAATATGTGGCTAAAGGTATATATGGACATGCCGATTTGGGCGACGGACGCTGGGATAACAAACCCGGTGAAGCACACAGACCTGCAACTTTGCCATACTGGCTGCACAAAAAGGGTCGCATGGGAAATTCGAATGAGATTATTCCAACACCCGAAAATTCTATACCTGATGCTATCTCGGGAGCTACTCCCAAAAGCGATTTTATACTGAAAACAGTCGCAACTAAAGAGTTGCCTTCGAAATTCAGAGTGATGATGGAAATCAATCAAACCTGGGACTGGAACGAATACTGGCACAACGATTTATTTCCCGGAAACGATGCCTACAGGTCGTCATGTCAGCCGGCATTGGTTTATGCTGTTCTAGTCGATAAAAATGAACCCGGCAAAGAGTTCTTTTTGAACCCAGTGGGGCATAGCCATTACGATGGCAGTACCGGTGAGCTCTTTACCGACATTACAACTATAACATCAGCTAAAGACATTGTACATAAAGTGTCGGCCAAAATTGAAAAATAATTATATCAGAAAAAATCACCATGAAATATTCCATTTTAGCTATCATATTTATATTAATGGCCTTTTATGCCAATGCCCAGGACGGCGTTGTAAAAGGAAAGGTGGTTGACGCCACCAACAACGAGCCTTTGCCTTTTGTGAATGTTGTAGTAATGGGTACAACAATAGGAACAGTAAGCGATCTCGACGGTAATTTTCAACTTTTTGGTCTTAAGCCCGGTTTTATCAGGCTCACTTCATCGTTCATTGGTTACAAAAATGCAGTGTCGGACGAATTTGAAGTGAGTAATGCCAATGTGGCAAATATTACCATAAAAATGGAATCGGTCGAACAGGAAATTGCAGAGGTTACAGTTAGGGCAAGTCCGTTCAGAAAAACCGAAGAAAGCCCGGTTTCGTTGCGTAGCATTGGTGTAGGCGAAATCGAAACAAACCCCGGTGCTAACCGCGACATTTCAAAAGTGATTCAATCGTTTCCGGGCGTTACTTCAACTCCAGCTTTCAGAAACGATATAATTATACGTGGCGGCGGGCCTTCGGAGAGTGTTTTTTACCTCGATGGAATTGAGGTGCCCAATATTAACCACTTTGCAACGCAGGGTGCATCGGGCGGGCCGGTAGGCATTATTAATGCCGATTTTATTCGCGAGGTAAAATATTACTCGGGTGCCTTTCCTTCGAATCGAAGTGATGCGCTTAGCGGGGTGCTTGAGTTCAGCCAGGTTGATGGCAACAACGAAGATATAAAATTTCGTGGTTCGTTGGGTGCTTCTGAAGTTACTGCAACCCTAGACGGTCCAATTGGTGAAAAAACGACTTACATTGTTTCTACTCGCCGCTCGTACCTTAAATTTTTGTTCGGAATTCTTGAACTGCCATTTTTGCCTACTTTTAACGATATGCAGTTTAAGGTGAAAACCCGTATCGACCAGAAAAATGAACTGACATTTATTGGCCTGGGAGCCATCGACCTTTTCGACTTGAATACCGGAATTGAAGAACCCGATGATTTTCAGGAGTTCATTCTGGCCAATATTGCTGTTAACGAACAATGGACTTATACGCTGGGTGGTGTGTATAAACATTTCCACGACAATGGACTGTTCACACTGGCTTTAAGTCGCAATCACCTGAATAACCGTTCGATAAAGTATTTCGATAACGACGAATCTGATCCTGAAAATCTAACGCTAGATTACATTTCTAACGAAATCGAAAATAAACTACGCGTCGAGAATTCCAATCGATTCAACACATGGAAACTAAATTATGGTTTCAATACCGATGTGGCAACTTATACCAACAATACTTATCAGAAAAGGTTTTTTGGTGGCCAGCAGGTTGTTATCGATTACGATACCGATTTGACATTGTTGAAATGGGGTTTGTTTGGGCAGGTTAGCAGAAATTTCCTGGCCGACGACCTGATTGTGTCTGTAGGTACTCGCTTCGATGCCAACAATTACTCGGAGAGTATGAGCAACATGTTCGACCAGTTTTCACCGAGGGCATCGATTTCATACAATTTTAGCAGCGATATAAGTTTTAATGCCAATTACGGACGCTATTTTCAGTTGCCTCCATATACTACGCTGGGATATAAGGTGAATGATGTTTTTGTGAATAAAGAAAATGATTTGAAATACATTCGTTC
Organism: Prolixibacteraceae bacterium; assembly: GCA_027858715.1. Classification (GTDB taxonomy): domain Bacteria; phylum Bacteroidota; class Bacteroidia; order Bacteroidales; family Prolixibacteraceae; genus Roseimarinus. The sequence goes on along the minus strand of JAQICD010000170.1, from coordinate 20,872 downwards.
CAATCATTATATCGCCGGCTTTGAATATAAGCCTTCGCAAATTGTGCAGTATAGTGTTGAGGGTTTTCTGAAAACATACGACGACTATCCGTTTTCGGTTGAAGACCAGATTAGCCTGGCCAACAAAGGAGCCGATTACGGTGTACTGGGCGATGAAGAAGTGCTTTCGGTTGCCGAGGGCAGGGCATACGGTGTGGAATTGCTTGCGCGTATCAACAACCAGAAAAATCTTACAGGAAATGTTTCTTACACATTGGTACGCAGTGAGTTTAAGGATAACGAAACAGATGAGTTTATCCCATCGAGTTGGGACAGCAAACACCTGTTAACTGCTTTCGCTACCTATAAATTGAAAAACGACTGGAGTGTTGGGGCTAAGTGGCGTTTTGTGGGTGGTTTGCCTTACACCCCCTACGATTTAGAGAAATCGTCGTTTATTGAAGCATGGGAAGCTTCGGGTAGGCCTTATCTCGATTACAGCCGGATTAACGAAGAACGCTTTAGTGCATTTCATCAGCTTGATGTTAGGGTTGACAAGGCATTTTACCTGAAAAAATTTACAGCCAAGTTTTATATAGACATCCAGAATGCCTATAATTTTCAGGCCGAAAGCCAGGATATTGTAGTTCGCGAAAGAGATAATACAGGAAATTTCATTACAATTGATAATGGTACACGTTATCAGCTTCGTTCTATACCCAACAAATCGGGTACGATTTTGCCTACGCTCGGAATCATTTTCGAACTATAGAGGTTAGAAACCTAAATGCGGAAAAACCTGTGTGCTTTTGGTCTTAAAATCGTATCGTAGCATTACTTCAAATGTACCGTTGGTATGATTGCCAAGCTGAGTATGCGTGTAATCGTATGAGAATCCAATTTTGATATTACTAAGCTGTACCTGGGTGTATGCGCCTACCGAATCGCTTATCCGGTACATGGCACCTACCCAAAAGCGATCCATAAACAGGAAGCTGAAATCGAAATCGGCTGTAACGGGAGCACCTGCAACCATAATGGTTGTAATACCGGGTTTGAAAACTGTGGTGGGCGAAAGTTGCAGCATGTAGGCTCCATGCATAAAATAGTGCCTCTCTTCGCGGCTGGCAGCTTCTATAGATGTTACATCTTTATGGTATTTGTTTTGCAAAAGTCGTGGCACTGCCAGTCCGGCATAAAAGTTTTCGCCATACCAGAATACCCCAACGCCAAAGTTTGGCAAAAAACGGGTATAGTCGCCGTATTCAATAATATAACCATCGTCGGGGTGGTAGCGGTCGAGCTGCGTGAGCATCGATTGCAGGTAGTTAAATCCAGCTTTTAGCCCGAAACTTAACTGGGTAGTCTGACTGGTTTTTATGCGGTACGAATAATCGAGGAAAAATGCTGTGGTTGAAAAGTGTCCAAAATCGTCGTACAGAAAATCGAACCCGCCACCTACATGCAGGCTGTCTAAAGGCATGCTTAAAGTAAGCGACGAAGTACTAGGCGCACCGTTCAGTTGATTCCATTGCTTTCGGAAAATTCCCGACATGCTCCCCACTCCGCGTACACCGGTGTAAGCAGAATTTACCGACATCAGGTTGTTCATATACTGGGTATAAACCGGGTCTTGTTGCGCAAAACCCTGTTTTATGCCCAATAGTATAAACAGCACCAGTGTGGCTGTTGTACAAAGGTTCGATATGTACGTTATTCGTTTCATTCCTTATATCACTGCTTAGCGGAAAATATAAATAAATCCGGCTTGTCTGTTTTTCTCTTCGTTGTAAATTAATGTATAGTAATATGTACCTGATGGAAGCGGTCTGTCGCCACCCACACTACCCCGGTTCGAATATCCGTCCCAGTCGTTTTCGTAGCCACGTTTTTCGTACACCACGTGTCCGTAGCGGTTGTAAATGCGTAACCACGAGTCGGGGTAATATTCAATCCCGTCTATAATCAGCACATCATTTTTTGTATCGTTGTTTGGTGTAATAATTTCGGGTACCCGAAGTTCTTCTACCATGAAAATCACCTTTCCTGTTTTTGTATTTCCGCATGGCGAAACCAATGTGTAGGTCATGCTGTCTTTATCAACAAAATCGGACGTTGGGTAATAAATAAAGGTCGAATCGCCGGTTTGTGAAACTGAGCCTGCGTATGGGTTTGTATATAATTCGACATAAGGAAGGAAGTAACCATTGTCGTTTTCGAGTACGTTGAAATCAACCGGCACGTTGGGCCAGGTTTTTACCGTATCGGTTACAGCATTTAGCGGACCTTCGTCGGGTACGCCGATAAAAACGGTTGCAGTTGCCGAGTCGCCATAGTTATCAAAAATAACATAGGTGAACTTGTCGGGGTCGCAGCTTAGTTCGGCAGGAATGTAAGTAACTGTGCCTGTAAATGGGTCGAGTTGGGCAGTACCATATTGTGGCAGACTGTCGGTTAGCAGGTAGGTTCGGCTTGTGTCGATGTAGCCAAATGGATACGGGTCGGGGTCGTAATCGTTTTCCAATATTGAAATAAGGGCTGTTTGACCCGGCTCAAGTGTAATGTTATCGTTTTGTGCCACAGGCGGGATATTGCGGAACAATACATCGATATAAACCCATGCACTGTCGGTTTGTTGCCAGCGGTCGGTTATAAGGTATTGCAACGAGTCGGAACCGTCGTAGTAAAATTCGGGTACGTAAATAATGTTTTTATCGTCGGTTGTAAAAGCTTCGCCATAAACCGGCGGAGTAATAATAGCAAACGAATCGATGGTGCAACGCTGGTTGTTGAGTAGTGTGTCGTTGGCCAGTACATCCAGCAAATGTTTTAGGTCTTCGGCTGTCGATTCGGCATTGCTCATTGGCACCTCAAATGAATCGACTACTGCCACGGGTTTGTACACATCAAAATCGGGGAAGATGTTAACAAATGCAGTGTCGGTCAAACCTTCATTGTCCGAAATTTCATAAATAAACCATGTGTCGCACCAGTCCATTAACGTCGATGTAATTTGTATGGTACTGTCTATTTCATTAAAGAAGAATTCAAACTGGTTTGCATATTCGCTAATTTCAGTCGCCAAAAGTATTGAATCGCTGTCAACATCAAAATCGTTGTTTAGCAGGTCGTTAAAAGCAATAATGGTTGTGTCGTTCGACATGTTCCACACGATGGTATCGGGCATGGCAACCGGTGCATCGTTTACCGGGATAACATCAACAGTTACGCGGAGGTCGGCATTTATCTCTTCATCGTCCGAAAGTAGTATGATATTGAAATAATCACTGCCGGTGCTGTCTGTCATAGGCGTGTAAGTAAGTTGGGTATTGCCTTCGGTTAATTCCCAGTTTCCAATTTGGGCAGCAACTACTTCTTCGGCATCAGTAATGTCGAAAAACAGGTTGAAATTGGCCATAATAGGTGCAAGGTCGAATGGAAATGGTGTGTCTTCGTTTGTTTCAATATGGTGGAAAATGATTGACCCCAGGTCGATGTCGATGGTCACCATTGCATCGTCACATTCGCCTTCGTTATCGCAAATGATGTAAAGGAACTGGTCGGTTGCCGAGTTCTCACGGGGCTGATAAAGAATGGTTCCGGTTTCGCGGTTAAACTCAATATCGCCCATGCGAGGGCCCATTCCTGCAACTGTATCGAGAGTGTTCCAGTCGAGTGTTCCATCGGTGTCGTAATCGTTGGCCAGGATGTACAATCTGCGATTTGTGTTTTCGCTTACCACGTAGCTGTCGTCGTTGGCAACAGGTGCAGTGTTTTTCGGTTCAACCCAAATGTTTATTTCTGCAAAGTCGCATCCGTCGTCGTTGCAAATTTGGTATGTCATCCAATCGGGTCCATTAAAATTATCGTTGGGCGTATATGTGATTACAGAGTCATCATTTTCAGCAAAAGTGCCATGTAGTGGTTCTGTGATAACATCAAAAGACGTTAGACTTTCGTATTTATCATTTGTAAGCGGATAAATTTTCTTAGTCTCGTTTTCGAATGTGCTGCAAGAGTCATTTTTTGCATTCAGGTCGTCAAATTTCGAACGAACAAGAATATAAACTGTTGCTGAATCGCAACTGGGATCTTCATTCAAATCACATATTTTATAGCTCAAACTATCGTTACCCCTATAATCGGCCTCCGGAATATAGGTAATGCGACCTTTGTTGTGGTTTATAGATATCAGTCCGTGTTGTGGTTCGCTAATAATTTCGATTGATGTGCTGTCGATACCATCATCGAGGTCGTAATCATTATCTAAAATACGAATTGTAGTGTCTCTTTCGATATAAGTAGTTACGGCATCGTCGTTTGCCACAACAGGATTATTCGTTGGTTCAACTGTGATCACCACTTTGGCGTAATCGAAATTTCCTGAGTACGATTGCACGGTGTAGAACAAACTATCAGTTCCGTTAAAGTTGTCGTCGGGGCGGTAGCTTACAACGCGTGTTTGCGGATTGTAACTGGCGGTTCCATTGGTTGGGAATATTTTAATATCGGACGAAAGTGGATTAGCCTTGAATCCGTTGATGGTATCATTTTCAAGTATAGCAATATCAACCGGTGTGTGCTGCGAGGTTGTTGCATAATCGTCTTGAGCGCCATAGCCGTCGTCCTGTACAATTACATTTACAATCACATATGCGCGTTGATTGTCAAAATCGGCAAGTGAGTAAATGAACTCATCAATACCTGTAGAATCAGTTGCAGGGGTATAAACTATGGTTGAGTCGCCGCTTGTTTTTACTTTTTCGTCTTCAGGCAGAATAAGCGATGTCGGGTTTATTCCGTCGTCAATGTCTTCAACCTGGTTAAAATAGTTAAAATCAACCGGCGTGTTAATATTGGTTTGTAAAATGAGGTGTGTTGCTACCGGAGGATCGTTCATCGGAATAACATCAATTATTAGCCACGCCATGTCGCAATACACCGGAAATCCTTCGTCGCAAATTCGGTATTGCAGACTGTCGATTCCGTTAAAATTTTTGTTAGGATAATAATACATCACCCCATTTGAGCTGTTTACGTAAGCTTTTCCGTTAAATGGTTGTGTTTCTATAGATAGTGAACCAAAATCGAAATTTTCGTCGGGGTCAATGTCATTTTCTACAACATTGTAAGCAAGGTAGGTATCTTCATCGATTTCGGTGTAATCGTTAATGGCGGTTACCGGATCGTTTTCGCCAATAAGTTTAACAACAATATAGGCTTTGCCGATTGCACCTGCACTGTCGATTGCAAAATACTCGAAATGTACAGTTTCCTGTTGGTTGGGGCCAAGTGCCATAACGGCCGATGAGTCGGGAATGAATCTTATATTTCCATCAGATTTCCATTCAATTTCTCCATAAATGCTTTCGGTGAAGATACCGGTAGTATCACCTTCTATTCGGTGGAGGTATAAGGTATCATCTTCGGGGTCGATATCGTTTGCCAGTACATTAATGTCTTTTGGTTCGAGTATTTGACTGCCATAAAAAAGCAGAGTGTCGTTATAAGAGGTTGGCCCATTATTAATACCGATTATGTCGATATTAATCACAGACGTATCAGTAGCACCATGGTTGTCTTCAATGGTGTAAATAAACTCGTCTGTAATATACTCTCCTGGTTTTAGTACTACTGCTGTAGCCGAATCGGGCAGATATTCAAGGCTTCCGTTGGGTTTCCACACCAATGTGCCCCAATTTCCATAAATGGTATCAACCGGCATGCCATTCATTGATATTATTTGAACCACTTCTCCATCTATGTCATAATCATTGTTCATGATATTTTCAATAGCAGCAACACCAACTTTTAATGGTATTCGGTCTTCGGTATAAAACGAATTGGGCAGAGCTACCGGGGCATCGTTCTGGCCAATAATTTCGATAGTCAGCAGCGCGGTGTCGATGCCTGCAAAGTTGTCGGCAACCACGAACGGGATGTAATCGTAAACAGTGTCGCCCAGTGCTATAGGTGCGGTAAGTTCGCGATTGTTGATATACAAATATGCCCCGGTTGTATCCCATTGCATTTCACCGTATCCGGTAGCCACAGTTAATTGGCTATTATTATTTACCGATTCAACAAAAATAGTGTCGTTGTCGATGTCGTATGCATTTGTAAGTAAGGCCGAATCGCTATTCAGTTGAGCATAAATAGTATCGGTGTGTTCTAAAATACTGATAAAGATATCGGTAGCAACCGGTGGGTCGTTTTCGCCTTGAATATTAATAACGAATTGTGCAGATGAAGTTGCATCGTGAATGTCGGTAATGGTGTATTCAAACACGTCGCTAGCAGCATGGAAGATACTTAGTGTGTCGATTTCACTGTTTAGCTGGTAGCTTGCACTGCCATCCTTGCTGAGGGTGAGCGAGCCGTATTTGCCTTGTTTGGTTTCGGTAGTTTCGTTGTTGCTGTTCAACACCCAAATAGAGTCATTATCAGCATCGTAGTCGTTCCAAAGCACCCCATTCTCTTCGCTTTTGAAATCTTTAACGCTTTCATCTTCATAAATAAGCATGGTATCGTTTACTGCAATAGGGTCATCGTTTTCACCAATAATTTTTATCACTAAAGTATCGCTTGATTTTGCTCTCTGACTGTCGATGATTGTATATGGAAACAGGTCGATGGCTATTTCGTCTTTTTTAAGCGAGTCGGTTGCTTCAAAATTATTCTGGTAAGTATAGGTGCCATCGGTTTCGAGGGTTAATGTACCATAAATTCCGGTGTGTGTATCGTTGGTTTGGCCTGCAATGTTGTGCAACGAAATGGTGTCGTTGCGGTCGATATCGTAGTCGTTTTCCAGCATATTAATTCCGTAAACAAATTCAGTGCTTTCATCAATAATGCTGCTGTCTCTGTTGGCTATCGGAGCATCGTTTTTCCCACTAATTTCGAGGTGCAAATAAGCCTCCGATTTAGAACCTATTTCATCGGTAATAGAGTACGGTATCGAATCACGAACAAGATCGTTCCATGCCAGAGTATCGAGACCATCTCGTTTATCGGAATGCTCGTGGCGTTTATATTCTATATATCCCAGGCTGTCCCATGTAAACAGAGCATAGGTTGAATTTATGGTTGTGTTGGTCTCGTTGTTGAGGGAGTACATTTGAATGTTGTCGCCATCGATGTCATAATCGTTGTCAAGCAAGGACCATTCGGGTGCATAGCTTATTTGATTTTCGTTTACTCTTAATTTGTCGTTTAAGGCTTGTGGATCGCTGTTATTTCCTGTAATTTCGATATACAAACGGGCAAAAGCTGTTGAGTCGAAGGCGTCTTCAATAGTGTAAAGGAAAGAATCGATTACCACTTCGTTTTCGGCCAGCGAGTCAATATCGCTGTTTAGCATGTAAGTGAATTCCCCGTCGTAGTTCCATTCAAGTGTGCCATATATTCCGGCAATTGATTGTTCGCTTTGTTGTTCTACTTCAATTATTCCAAAATTGTCGTTATCATCAATGTCGGAATCTTCGGCCAGTATTCCATTTGCACGCTCTGTTACCGAAATTGAAAGGTCGTTTTCGAACATCGATTCATAATGATCGATTGCAACCGGTGCATCGTTTTCACCAACAATGGTAATTTCTAGTTGCGCCTGATCTGTTTCACCAGAGGGGTCAACTACCTGGTATGTAAATCGGTCATATACTATTTCATTGTGGTATAATGTGTCAACTATCTTAATAAATGTTTCGTACATAAAAGCGCCTGAGGGTTCCCATGTGAGCATTCCGTATATCCCGCTAATAGCTCGTGTACCCTCGTCGTTAACAGCAACAATTATCGGATCTTGGTCGATGTCGCCGTCGTTAGCCAACAGTCCGTTTATGGAGTCAATTTCTGTTCGGTGGGTGTCTTCGTAAATTGTTATGTAATCGTCTTCGGCAAACGGTTTATCGTTTCGACCTTTAACAATAACTATAAACTGTGCGTCGGCAATTAAGTTATTGTCAGAAATTCGATAATTAAAAATGTCGATAGCTTGTTCTCCTTCTCCCAATTGAATTACCGTATCGCGGTTGGGCGTATAGCTAAATGAACCATCGTCATTCCAAATCAGCGCACCAAGTATCCCTTCGGTGTATTTATTACTACTGTTGTTGATCTTCGAAACCCATATCTGATCCCCTTCATCAACATCATAATCGTTTACAAGCATGGCCGGATATTCTTCTTTTTCAAATGAAACTGTACCGGCATCTTCGTAAATAATCAATGTATCGTTTATTGCAGATGGGGCATCGTTTTCACCAATAATTCGAAGCGAAATGTAGGCCTGGTTACTTGTGGCTACTCCATCAGAGATGGTATATTGCATATCGACCTGAACAATTGTGTTTTCAGGTATGGGGTTGGTCTCTATTGAGTCTTCGGTAAAGCTCCACGAGCCATCGGTTTCCCAACGGAATATACCGTAATCGGTGGCAATTTCTTTTTGGGTTGAGTTGTTTACGTTTTCAATGTAAAGATTGTCATTTTCAGGATCGGTATCGTTGCTCAGGATGTTCGGATAGTTTACTTCATCGTTATATATATATTCGAAGTTTTCGTAAGCTGTAAATGTATTGTCGCTTGCAACGGGTGGGTTATTTAACCCTTCAATGATAATAGTGAAAGTACTGGTGCTGATGTTCATCGAATCGTCGATAACTGTATAAATGAATGTTTCCTGTACCGATTCTCCGGCAGCAAGCGTATCAATTTCTTCGTTTAATGTGAAAGTAATATCTCCGTTTTCGATCCACACCAAAAGTCCGTAGTCAGACAGAATTGTTTTTATGGTGTCGCTGTTAACATGAGTTGCTCTGAAATCATCGCCATCAACCTCATAGTCGTTATCTATAAAATTGTGGTTTGTTACTTCTTCGTTTTCGACAATATGGAAAGTGTCGGCTATTGCTCTTGGTGCATCGTTAACCGGTACAATATTAATAAAAACTGTATCGGTGGCACAAAGCAGTTCAAGGTCGCAAACGGTATATACAAAATACACATTGCCGTTAAAATCGGGGTTGGGTGTGTAGGTCAGATCTCCATTGCTGTTAAGTACGATATTTCCGTTTTGACCTGCGCTAGCACTGTCATCAGCTTCAACGTGGTAACTCAGGTCTGATTTAGGATTGTCGATATCATTGTCGTTATCAGCGACCGATACGTTGCTTAAAACCTCATCTTCGTATATGGTGTAATAATCGCTGTTGGGTCGGGGTGCATCGTTAACGGTCTCAATTACAATGAATACGGTCGCATCGTTTTCGGCCATATCACTACCGTCTTTTGCATTATACTTAAATGTGTCGGTTTCGTTCCAGTCGGTATTGGGCAGGTAAATTAAGTTGTTAATATCGGCACGTGATATCTCTTGTCCGGGATTAACCGTTGTGCCAGCAAGTTCAAGCACCCCGTTTTCGGGCAGCGTTACAATTACAATGTCACTCAGCTTATCCCATCGATCATCGTCAGTAAAAGGCGAATCAGTCGAAGTGTTTTCAAAATCGGAAGTGCTGAAAGAGAGTGTTTGGTCTTCGTAGCCATTTATATAAAAGTCGTTAACAACCGGGGGTGTGTTTTCAAAGGTGAGGATAGTTTTTGCATAGCCAAAATCTTCACCGTCGGAAATTCCCCACCTTGCTATGGTTGTTCCTTCAAAACCGGGTGACGGTATAAACCTGAAGTTTCTCAAATCATTCATGTCGATTACCGTACCGGCCGAAAGTACAGTGCTTCCGTTGTAAAACCGGCCTTCGCTGGCTTTTGGAATAGAGTCCAGCATTATACTTTGAGCCACGTCGAAGATATCGCGGTCGTTAAAATGATTTTCAAAATCGGTTCTTGAGAAGGCTTGTGTTGCATCTTCTTTTAAATTGTAACGTACGATATCGTCGGGTGTGGGAGCCGAATTGTAATAAATAATTTCAACCAATCCGTCGGAAGTACCAAAGTTATACCCGTCGTGCGCATTCCAGTTAAAAGTAACTGTACCACTGTAATTATTTTCCGGTGTATAATGCAGCACATTGTTTTCATTGTCAATCTCGTCTGAAAGGATAAGAAGCGGTGGCGCAATGGGCTGTTCGTTGAAGGTTAAAGTTCCTTCAGAAGGTAGATTTTTGATAATGAGGCTGTCGAAAACCAACGAACCTTTTAGGTCGCTGATAACATGGTTGATAAAATCCTGACGGATGATTTTAATTGCCGAATCTTTTGGTATGTAAAAAGTTATTGTTTCCAATATCGGTGGGTCGGGCTTTTCGAGTACTGTTACAATCACCTTTTTAGGGTTTTCCGACCATCCATAGCCGTCATTTCCGTTCCATAGAAATTGGGTGTTGCCGTTCCAGTTGGGAGCAGGAATAAATTCAAGAGTTGGGATGTCATCAACGTGAATCGGGGTCATGATTCCGATGCTCGTTCCATTTAGTCTGAATGATCCGTTAAACGGTGCTGAAACCACCATGATAGAATCGAGTGTTTGCCCTGGGTCATTGGCTTCAAAGTGTGTGTCAAATTCTTCGGTGTTGAATTGATAAGTATAATTCTCGACGAGTATGATGCTGAATGTGTCGAGTGTGGGTGGGTTGTTCAGTATATCGAAATGGAACAGCGAAGTGTCGATGCAGCCAATGCTGTTGTTAACAATGAGTTGTGTGCTTTGGTCTTCAAGTATTTCAGGATACTCAATATTTTGAGGGTTGGTTTGTATTGAGCTGTTAACATTAGCACCAGTAAAACTCCATTGCCAGTTGGTGATTGAGGTTCCGGGGTCGGTGATCGATTCATCGGAATAATCTACAGCGCTGCCCCGGGTAACGGGTTGCGGTTCGTACCCGAAGGCAGCCTGAAGATTGCTGATATCTACTGTGTGAGCTGTAGAATCGGTACAAAATTTATCGTCGGTTACTTTGTGGTAAATGGTAACTGTTTCTCCTTTAAATGAACTGTTGAAATGGTAACTTTCTTTTATGCTTCCTGTTTGATTGCCGTCGCCAAAGTTCCATTCGTATTTTTCAATGCTCTGTTCGGGGCCGGCACTTGACTGGCTGGTAAAATCAACCTTTTCCCATGGGCAAGCCAGCGTTTCGCTAATGTCGAATTCTGAACTCAAAGCATTATTGGTGTAAATGTGTATGCGGTTGAAATCGGTAAGTGTATCGGTACAGCCAATTTCGTTGTAAGCGATAAGTTGCGGACTGTAAACACCACCTTCGGGATAAGCAAATGCAGGATGTTGCTCAGCAGAGGTGTTGTCTTCACTTGTTCCAAAATCCCATTTCCAGCCTGTTACCTCGTTGTAAAGCGGGTCGGGCGAATAACTGGTGTCCGTAAAATGGATTGGTACACCGTTACAAATGCTGTCGTAATCTGTAGTAAAACCGGCTACAGGTGGCCGACTGTTGTAAATGCTTCCTTTGTCTTCGTTTTGGTAGGCATATTCACCGCAAACATCGTCGGTAAGTATAACACGTGGGGTTATAAAGCCAAGCGTGTCGTAAATATAGGTTGTTTCAAATTTTGTGATGCCACCATTTACGGTATCTTGTTCTACCACTCCATTACCAAAATCCCAGGTAATGTAATCTACATTTTGCATTTCGGAAATCGAGAAACTTACCGGGTTAGGGTTGCAGCCCAGCACATTGTCGTAGTCGAAATAACCGAATGCCCCGTCGGCAAAAATGTAATCGGTTTTTGTAACGGTTTTCGAACAGTTGCCTTTAAAAACAATGGTTAACGAAACAGTGTAATATCCCGGCGTAACATAGTAATTGCGGGGGTTGCGTTCGTTTGAGGTATTGCCATCGCCAAAATCCCAGTAATAATCAAGCACATCGTCGTGATTGGCTTGGGGTGAAAAATAAGCAAATGCAGGTGCACAGCCAATTTCACTTTCTTCGGCTTCAAATTGAGCGGTGGCATTGATAACCCTTACACGTTGTGTGTACTCCTTGTCACAACCGTCGGCTACTTCAACTATGAGTTTGGCATCAAAAATACCAGCAATAGGGTAGTTATGAGTAACATCATTGTTGTTTGATGTCGTTAAGTCAATTGTCCCGTTGCCATCAAAGTCCCATTTGTATTCGGTTATATCACCTGTTGAGGTGTTGAAAAAAGTAACTTCAGAATTGTCACACAGAATGGTATCGGACAATTCAAAGGCCGGTGTGAAAGGAGTAATATCTATTAGATTTTCTCTGGTTAAGGTTAAAGAACAGCCCCCTTCGTCGGTAACCGTAAGCGTAACATTGTAAATTGTGTCGCGGTTGTAAGTATGCGTAGGGTTTTCGTCGGTGCTTGTATTTCCGTCGTCAAAATTCCACGAAAAAGTATCGTTATCGGGGTTGGTCGTGTCGAACGAAGTGCGCGTTGTTGTATTTGTGAATTGAATTTCGTCACCACTACACACGGGGTCGGGCAAATGTTCGAAATCGACAATAGTACCTCCAACTGTAATCATGTCAGTTTCGGTAAAATCGTAGTCGCAGCTCTGACTGCTTTTTACGGCTAGCCTTACCGAGTATCGCCCTGGAGTGTTGTATGTGTAAGTTATTATATCCGATGAGGTTGTTGAGTCAATTACTCCGTCGTTGTCGAAATCCCATTCGTAGGCATCAACAACATAGTTAGCGGAAAGGCGTTCGGCAATATTTTGCGAAAAGTTTACTTCGAGCGGAGCACAACCTTCCTTAATATTGGTTGTGATAATTCCGGATGCGTCGTTAAACGAGTAAATGTTAATTTCTTCAGTTGTTGTATGGCTGCAACCGGTTACCGGGTTTCTTACGGTTAAGCTTGCAGTGTAATTCCCGGTTGAATCATATTCGTGTGTTGGTGAGATTTCGGTGCTGCTGTTGCCATCGCCAAAGTCCCACTCGAATTGTGTTGAAGGATGCGAGTATGAGCTTTTGTTTACAAAACCGACTACATAAGGTGGATTTTCACAAAATGTTGACTGCGAAGGCTCAAATTTGGCTTTGGGCTCATTAATTTCAATATTCGAGACCGTGAAAGTATCTGAAAAACAGCCATACTTTTCGGCGACAATTTTTATCTCGAATGTTCCGGTGTCAGCAGGGAAATATTCGTAGATATAAGGATTTTCACCGGGGTTTGAGATGATCTCTTCGTCGTTTGAATGAATATAATAATAGGTATCGGGCAGTAGCGATGATGTAACTTCAAGTTGTATTCCTTCGCTAAAACATTTTTCTGTAGATTGAATAAGGTTTGCACTGGAAATTAACGGTTTTTCAGTAAGCTGAATTATGTTTTCTATTGTTGAAGTAAAGTTGCAGCTCTCGTCGGTTTCAACGGTAAGTTGTACGGTATATTCTCCAGCAGAGGTGTATGTATGCGAAGTGTTTTTGTCTGTGCCGATGTTGCCATCGCCAAAATCCCACTCGTAACTTACTGCATTATCGAAAGCCGAATTGTACGACGCTGAAAATGTTGTTGCTTCGCCCGATAGACAACCGTAAGTAAGGCCAGCAACGGTAAACGATGCTGATGGTTTTTGCAGCGTAATAGATTTGGTAACTGATGATATACATCCACTGACACCTGTAATTTCGAGCTTAATATTGTAGTTGCCGGGATTATTAAACTGATGTGAGAAATTGTCCGATGTTGAAAGTAGGGTTTGTGATGTGGTTTTTACCTGGTACCATTCGTATCCCGACATTGTTCCTGGCGGTATAGCTGTCGATTCGTCGTTGAAAGATACAGTAAAAACATCGTTGGTGCAGTTGTAATTTACTGTGTAGTTGAAATCAGGCATTACCTGTTCAACGTTTATTTTTTTTGTAATAACCTTCCTACAACCATCGTCGAAAAATACAGTGAGTTTAATGGTTTGTTCACCTGGTGAATTAAAAACGTAGCTTAAGGTTTTCGTTGTATCGTCGATAGTTCCGTCGCTATAAACATCCCATTGATAGCTGATTGCAGCGGACGAAGTAGTTGCTGTAAAAGTTGCAGTGTCGCCTGCACAATACGAGTCGTTTGTGCTGAAATCGGCAATGTTATCATTGTTGAACTGTATGGTTTCGGTATATGGTTCTGAGCTGCATCCGTGTTCCGATTGGCTAACCAGAGACACTGCGTAAGTGCCCGATCCTTTTGACGTGAAATCGTAACTGATGGTGTCGTTGTTAAGGCTGCTTGTTGTGCCGTCAATGGTCCAGTTGTAATCACTTACTTCAGCATTTAGTACGGTCGATTGGTCGTAGAAGAGCGTAAGCGATGGTTCGCAAATATTGGATTTTTCGTAAGTGAAAAATGCTTCGGGCTTGCTATAAACTTCAAAATGGTCGAAGTTGATAACGCTGCCCTGACAACCAAATTCGTCGGTTACTTCAAGTACGGTTTTGTATTGTCCACCCTGCAGGCCTGAAACATTAACCGATTTGTTCTCAGTTATTACAGCATCGTGTTTTTCAAAAAAGTACCAGTTGTAATACGTTTCACTTCCACCTGTGATGCTACCCACATTTTGCCCGTTGATTATTGTTGCACTAACATTTACAGGTGTGCCAGCCGATTGTACGGTGATGTCGAATGGCTCGCAACCGGTTTCTGTAACTTCGGAAGCTAATGGTCTGGGGCGCGGATAAATGTGAATTGTTTCACTGTGTGTTAGCTCGCCAGCGCCACCGCCACCGCCGTTAATGGTTAAGGTTACCGTATATGTACCGGCCTTGCTGTAAATGGCCGAAGGGTCTTTTTCGGGTGATGTGTTTCCATTACCTAAAACCCATGAATAGCTTGATGCACCTTTCGATTTATTGGTGAAATTTACCAGCCGGTAGCCACAACCCATTTGGTAATCCATGGTAAAAGCAGCATAAGTACTTTCTGCGTGAGCAGTAATACTGAAAGTAGTTGATTTACTTTTTGAGCCATCGCTTGCAGTAACTGTAATATTTGTTTCTCCGGACGAAGAAGGTGTTCCTGATAAAGTGTTGGTTGCTGAATCGTAAGATAGCCACGCGGGAAGATTGACGGGGCTGATTGTAAGCTGGTCGTTGTTTTCATCCCGAAAAGCGTCGGGAGGTATGGTATATGAAAAAGCAGAACCTACCTCGCAATGCTGGTTGGGAATACCCCGTTGCAGCACCGGTGGAAGATTTTGTGAAAATGTAAGTTCAGGAAGGATGAGCAACGTAAATGCTATAAAAATCCACCTGAAATTAAACCAGTTAGGATACCCACACAGTTTCATTAATACATTTTAAACGTTTAATTCTTTTCCGCAACACGAATTAAACTGTTATTAATACATTTATCGCTTGGGGTTGCGCTATAAAATTAATAGCAAGCTAAAATATAAAAATATGTGGAAGTGAGATAATTTTTAAGGTTTTAATTGCTTGTTTGAGAATTATTAAAACGGAAAGGCTGGGTTTAATGATAAAACCGGACTTTTTAAGTGTTTTATGTTTAGTAGCTTTGTAGAACTTCTTTGAAAAATTTCCCTTGAGTAGTTGGCGTGTAACCTTCCCAGTCGGTAAACATCATAGGCGACCATTCCGGGTCGAACACCCACACAAGATACGAAATGCCACGCTTGTCGCTGTACTTTGTGATGGCTTCACCATACGATTGGTCGCTTATAACCGGAATGTGTGCGCCGGGTTCGTGTTCAAGGCAGAATCCAATTTCACTAAGTACCAGCGGATATTTTTCGGCAGCAAATCCCCAGTCAACTGTCCATTTTTCTTCCCAAGGCTTGTCTCTTTTTTGTGGGTAGGGGTGACTTACATAAGCTACATTTTCGGCATTAACAGGTTGTGTTGCGATAGGTGTGAGGTCGTATGCCCAGTTGAAACCGGCCAGTAACGGAATAGCTTTTGCTCCGTTTGCCCTGATTTTAGTAATCAGATCTTCGTAAATGGCTTTGAGTTCTTCCCATTTGAATTCACCAAGTTCTCCATGCATTACTGTGGGTTCGTTGTAAAGCTCAAAAAGTGTAACAGTTGGCTCGTCTTTATATCTTTTCGAAATAATATCCCAAAACTCAAAGGTTTCCTCCATTGTTGTATTATAGATATCGAGCATGAATTTTTCCTCTTTGAGATTTCCGATAATATGCCAGTCGATTATAACGTACATGTCGTTTGCCTTAGCCCATTTAACACCATCGTCAATTAATTCCAGGTAGTTCTCTTTGCCCATTTCGTTCCAGCGTGGAGGGTGTACCGGAAAACGTACAATGTTAGCGCCCCAGGCTCTCATCTCGTCGAAATACGATTTTTGCCAGTTGCCACTTTTGTAAAGTTTGTGTGGGTCGCTCGAATTCAATCCTCTGAAAACAATTTCTTGTCCGTTTTCGTTTACAAACTTGTTGCCTTCAACACTAATGCGTTCAACGGTTTTCGCTTTTTCGGTTGTTTTGCCTTTGTTGTTGCTTTGGCAGGCTGTAAAAAGCAATACTACAATAAGTAACAGGTAAGTCTTCATAAGTTAATAGTATAAATTTTGAACTCAAACTTACAATTTATTAACGAAGAATTCGATGCAAACAAATGCTTCAAACTACACAACGTATGAATAATACAATAAATTGACAAAATAGGTAAGGCGGCACATTAATTTAGTAATGAATATAACATTAAAAACGGAATGGAGTCAAAGTGTTCGATTTGTCAGTGAGGTATAGATTTGACGTGTCAATATGGCGCATTAAGCGGTTTGGCAAAATATTTGTAATTTCGTGCCGCGTAATAAAACAGTGAAGAATATGGCAGAGAAAAATAAAAAGAACCCTACAGAAGAAGAAATTAAAGATAAAAAGGTTGAGGCAGAAGAGTCTGGATCGATAGCAGAGGATACACCTGAAGCTGACAAGAGCGATGAAAAAAATGAAAGCACAAAAAAGTCAGAGGGGAAGTCGAAAAAGTCAAGAATTGGTAAAAAGTCAAAAGAAAGTGATAAGATAAAGGAACTGGAAGATGTTATTAATCAGAAAAATGATCAGCTTTTGCGTCTTCAGGCTGAATTTGACAATTACCGTAAGCGAACCCTAAAGGAAAAAATGGAGCTGACCAAGACGGCCGGTGAAAGCCTTTTAGTAAACATCCTGCCTTTGATGGACGATTTTGAACGTGCATTGCAGTCAATGAGTGAGACCGAAAAAGAAGATGCCGTAAAACAAGGTCTTGATTTGATATACAAACGCTTCAGTGATTTTATGAAACAAAATGGTGTAACCGAGATTGAAGCTACAGGAGAAGCTTTTGACACCGATTTGCACGAAGCAATTACTAAAATACCTGCACCATCTGATGAACTTAAGGGTAAAATTGTTGACGTAATCCAAAAAGGATACAAACTCAACGATAAGGTAATACGCTATGCTAAAGTTGTAATAGGAGAATAAAACCGGAGGATAAAAATGAGCAAACGCGATTACTACGAAGTACTGGAAGTTTCAAAAGATGCAACAGCCGAAGAGATAAAAAAAGCATACCGGAAGAAAGCCCTTCGCTATCATCCCGACAAGAATCCGGACGATAATGAAGCGGAAGAAAAATTTAAAGAAGCAGCCGAGGCTTACGATGTGCTAAGTAATGCTGAGAAAAAACAACGTTACGACCAGTTTGGTCATGCCGGCATGAGTGGAGCTTCAGGTTTCAGCGGCCAGAATATGAATATGGACGATATATTTTCGATGTTCGGAGATATATTTGGCGGTCATTTTGGCGGTGGCGGAGGTTTCGGTAATTTTGGCGGTTTCAGCGGCGGAGGTCGCGCACGTGGACAAAGGGTATCGCGTGGTCAAAACCTCAGGGTTAAGGTTAGTCTTACCCTTAAGGAAATAGCCAATGGCGCCGAGAAAAAAATAAAAGTAAAAAAATACATTCAATGTGACAGCTGTAGCGGTTCAGGAGCACAAGACGGTTCTTATTCTACCTGTTCTACCTGTCATGGTTCGGGTCAGGTAACAAGGGTATCGAACACTTTCCTTGGTCAAATGCAAACAACTTCGGCTTGTCCGACCTGCGGCGGCGAAGGGAAAATCATCACCAATAAATGTACAAGCTGCTATGGAGAAGGTATTGTAAAAGGCGAAGAAGTAATTTCCATAAATATACCTGCCGGTGTTGGCGAAGGCATGCAGCTTTCGATGAGCGGAAAAGGTAATGCTGCACGACGTGGAGGTATTAACGGCGACCTTATTGTGTTGATTCAGGAAGAAGAACATCCGGAACTGATACGTGATGGAAACGATCTTATATATAATCTTTTCCTCGGCTTGCCAGAGTTTACGCTTGGAGCTACAGCCGAAATTCCAACGGTTGAAAGTAAGGTGAAAGTGAAAATCGAAGCCGGCACACAACCCGAAAAAATATTGAGGCTACGCGGTAAAGGAATTCCCGATGTGAACGGCTACGGACGTGGCGACCTTTTGGTGCGCATTCATGCATGGGTGCCCACAAAACTAGATGCTGAAGAAAAGAAACTACTCGAAAAATTAACCACTCAGCCAAATTTTCAGGAATATCCAAACAAGAATTCAGCAACTAAAGAATTCTTTAGAAAAATGAAGGGAATGTTTGAATAGTCATTTGTTGGGTTTTTCAATTGAAAAAAGTTCAATGAAAAAATTGGGAAATTGCAATTAAAACATTAGATGCTATATTTTTTTAAAAATTATTGTTAATATTGTCAGGTATTGTATAAAGAGTTATGCGCTTGTGTTGCAGGTGAATAAATAATTATTTAAAATAATTAAGATGAAAAAGATTCTATTTTTATTACTGATGACTGGCGTAGCATCTGTTTTAGCGGCACAGGTTTCTGGTTTATATGGAACTAAAGGAGAGGTTATTAATAGCTCTGTTTCGCCTTTGCCTCCATTAAGTGCTGGAGCATCAACTGTTTTACTTGAAGAAAATATGGATGATGTTACTACGCTGGAACCTTCCGGTTGGGTTTTTAATAATGTTGACGGAGGAGGTAGTACTGATTATTTTCAAGGAAATACTGGTGTTTTTGATTCTTATAATGGTGCCCCAATGAGTTATTGTGGGCAAAATTATAATGGTGCAAATGGGTATTTAATTGACCAGTGGCTCATTTCTCCTGAAATAGAATCTTATGGCGAAACAATATTTTCATTCTGGGCAATGTACACTGGAAGTATGTGGCTTGATCATATATACATTTATTATTCGCCAACAGGTAGCGACCAAATTGGTGATTTTGAATTACTGATGGATAGAACCGCCTTAACGAATGTTTGGACACAATATACTGAGTCTGTATCTGCATATGGGCCTGTTCGTTTTGCAATACGTTATCACGAAACGGATGGTGGTCTTTGGGGAGACGATTCAGATTACTGGGGGCTTGATGCTGTTCAGGTGATGGGAAATCCTGTTAAACCTGTTCCGGTTTCAATATGGTGGATTGCTGGAATTTTCTTTTTAATGGGCACTGTTATTATGCTTAGGAAATTTATTAGATAATAGAATTATCAACTCATACGAACTCAGGCTCGATTTTTTTTTCGAGCCTTTTTTATTGCCTTAAAATCATGTGGTTGTATCACCTTTCCCTTTATTTATACGATACTCCGTAAGCGTACATTCAGTTATAAGAATAGGATTCTCTTTAAATATTTTTTATGCCTGTATAAAATAGTTGCTGAAATTTTATGTTCGTTTCATTCAACTTATTACATTTATCGTACAAGTGTTACTATTTTTGTATTTAGTGACACGCATGGTGGTTAAACGGATAGAAATGAACCAAAAAGCTTTTCAAATAACACTGGCTGTTTTTTGTGCCATGTTATGCATTAAGAATACTCGTGCAGGAGTGAACGACACCATTAAAATTGATGAAATAGTTGTAACCGGAACAAAAACAAAACGTGCATTGAAACAAGTCCCGGCACGGATTAGCATTATAAGTTCACAACTTATTGACGAAATGCCGGTAATGCAAACCGACGACCTGTTGCGTTTCACCCCGGGCGTAAATATCAACCGTGCAACAGGTATTTATTCGCAACGCCCTATGGTTACGCTTCGCGGCTTATCGGGCGACGAGCAAGCGCGTACCCTGGTGCTGATGAACGGAATTCCGCTGAACACTTCCGACGAAGGCGGCGTAAACTGGAATCGCATAAACCCAAACGATATTGAACGAATTGAAGTATTTAAAGGCCCGGGCTCATCACTTTACGGCAACAATGCCATGGGGGGAGTCATCAATATTATTACTAAAAAGCCGGTAAGTGACAAGGAAGCCTATGGCTCGATTGCTTATGGCACATACAACACCATAAGGCAAGATCTTGGTGTGAGATTAAAAAATGATAATGGCTTCTACGCTGTTCTTTCGCAGTATTACCTGAAAAGCGATGGATACAACAACCTGCCCGAGGAAAAACAAACCCGGTACGACATCGCACGTTCACTCGAAGAAACCGGGTTGTCGGCACGCATTGGGAGCGAAAATAACGAGTGGCTGCGCTGGGAACTCCAATATGATATTTTTCGCGACAAACGAGGTGAAGGCTACCAGATTTATGCACCGTTAGGCTGTTACCGTAACTTCGACACCAATTTTCTCAGAGGCACATTGAAAGGTGGCAATACTAAAACACAATACGATTTCAACCTTTATTACCAGTTGGAACATTACTACGATGTAAACGAAAGGATGCGTGGCGGGAATTATTCGCGTTACGATGTCAATTCGTACCGGAAAGATTACGGCGCTTTGTTTTCGCTTTCTCACAATCTTTTTAATGACAATACCGTCACCGGTGGTTTCGAACTGAAACAGGGCAGCATTGCCGGCGGCGATTATTATCAAACATCCCCTTATGATACCATTTATAACGAAGGGAAAATACGCACTTTGGCCGGCT
>JAQICD010000114.1 GCA_027858715.1 Prolixibacteraceae bacterium | reverse complement strand
GAAGGTTACCTGGCCGATATTTCACTGGTCGATTTACAACTTCCCGAGATGACACCCAACTTCAACCTTATTTCAAACCTTGTGTATTCAGCCAACGGCAACTGCGTGGATACCGTAATATGCGATGGCAAAATACTAATGGAAAACCGCCATGTACCAGGCGAAGAAGAAATAATGGAACAAGCCAACAAGGTTGCTCATGATTTGGTAAAACGATAAAACCATTCATTGGTCATTAGCCTTTAAGTTTTTTAGTGAACAAATAAATAATAAACCGAGAAAAGGCTGAATGAAACAATGGCTATCCAGCTTAAAATACGAAGTGGCGCTTTAGGCTGGAATTTCTTATCAACATGCGAAGCCGTCATAACTCTAAGATTCAGATATCCCAAAACTGGTGCGGTTATAAATGATAAGGTTGTGGAAATATCGACCAGCAATCTCATCTTTCCCGACAAAACAGTAATAATGAATACTGCCCCGACAATTAATATGGCAGTCCACAGGTAATTCAGCTTTTGATGGGTCTTTTCGTTGTTCGACTTTTTTGAAAATACATCAACGACCGGGTTTAACACTCGGGGATAAGCATCGAGCACAGTAAGGGTTGTACTGAACATTGTAGCAATAGCTGCAATAGCAATTATGATGTAAGCCCACGAACCAATTGAGTTGGTGTATAAACTAAAAAACTGGTTGGCAAACTGAGTGCCGTTATTGGCAAACGTTTCGCCGCTGCCGTACATCACCAATGCGCCCAACCCTAAAAACGAAAGCGATAAAACAGCTGTACCGATATAACCAATATTGAAATCGACCATCGTTTCTTTCAACTTTGGTTTATATCCACTTTCTTTCATTTTTGCAAGAGTCCACAACGAATTCCAAACAGAGATGTCAATCGCACTGGGCATCCATCCCACCAGAGCTACAATAAAAACAACATCGGTTACACCCCATTCCAGCGGTTTTAAGTACGACTGAACAGGCGCTGTGTTATGTGCAAAGGCAATAATCAAAGCTGCAATGGTAGAAACACCTAATACCACAACCACATATTTCATAATTCGGTCTAATGCCCTGTATTTTCCAACAAGAACAATAAATGAACATAGTAACAACAAAAGAATAGCAACTTGCGTATAGCTCAATGGGATTGGAATAACAGAAGTTATTACACCTACTGTAACAGAAGATACAGCAGCCAGAATGCTAAACATGGTACCTATTGTCAGCAATAGAAAAAGTACTACAACCCACTTTCCTAATCGTCGATATCCCTCTATAAGACTTTCGCCAGTTGCTATAGCATAGCGCGGCCCAAACTGAAAAAACGGGTACTTCAGCAAGTTAGCCAACAATACAATTACTACTAGTTGAAAACCATAATCGGCACCTGCACGTGTAGATTGAACCAAATGAGATACGCCAATTGCTGCACCAGCCCAAATAATCCCAGGACCTATAGCTTTCCACAAATTACTTTTCATATAAAACATTTTTATTGTTTTCTAATCAGTTCCTGACCAAACACTTTTACATCTTTGCCCGAGAAATTACCTGAGGTCATAATCAGCAGATTGGTATCTTTCCATTCTTGTTCTCCTAAGTTCTCAAACAATTCATCAGCATTGGTGTAAGATTTTACACCACCGCCAAACGCATCCTCAACCTGTTTTTTGGAAATTGGTTCAAGCTTTTTGTGTGCAATTGTTTGCGGGTTAAAATAAACAAAAGCTTTATCGGCTGCCAACATAGCATTATGGTATTCGGGTAGAAACTCCTTTTTCAAACTGCTGAATGTATGCAGCTCCATAACGGCCACGAGCTTCCTGTTGGGAAATTGTGATTTTACGGCATCGGTAGTTGCCTTTAATTTCGAGGGCGAATGCGCAAAATCGTAAAACACGGTCGATTCGTCGGTCTCGGCAATTTTCTCAAGCCGACGCGACGAACCCTTAAAGCTTGCAATTTTTTCGTAAAACAACCTGTCGGTAATGCCAAGCTCCCTGCATATCAATTTAGCTCCGCCAAGGTTCTGCATGTTATGCCGGCCAAATATTTCAAGTTTGAAATCGCCAATATCCGACCGTAAGATAGTCTGATTTTCTTCCACGCTAAATTCGGGTGTAGTATAAGGTTGTACCATAACCTTACCCATAACCTTATCGGCAATTCGCTTCAGATGCTTATCATCTTCAAAATATATAAGTGTTCCCTTTGGCGCTATTAGCTCCACAAACAACTCAAACTGATGCATGTAGCCTTCGAAAGTTGGAAAAACATTGATATGATCCCATGCAATACCTGTTAGCAGTGCAATATCGGGACGATAATGATGGAATTTTGGTCGCACATCGATAGGTGAAGACAGATATTCATCGCCTTCAAAAACAGCAATCTCCGCATCATCCGATAAACGTACCATCGTTTCGAAACCTTCAATATTGGCACCAACCATGTAATCGAAATTAACATTACAGGCCTTTAACACATGCATCACCATCGATGTAACAGTGGTTTTCCCGTGGCTACCACCAATCACAATACGTTTTTTGAATTTTGTTTGTTCGTATAAATATTCGGGGTACGAATATATCTTCACGCCCAACTCACGGGCTTTTAACAATTCAGGATTATCAGGTCTGGCATGCATGCCCAGAATAACGGCATCAACTCCTCCTTCTATTTTTTCGGGATACCAACCTTCGTTGGGCGGTAACAAACCGTGTTTGAGCAAACGCGTATGCGAAGGTTCGAATATCTCGTCATCCGAGCCGGTAACCTTATAACCTTTTTGCTTCAGGACTATTGCCAGGTTGTGCATTGCACTGCCTCCAATTGCAATAAAATGAATATGCATATCTATATAAATATTAACGTTGGTTTTCAAGTAAAATTAAATAAAAAGGATTCCCAAAAAACACAAATGATGAAAAATTACGAAACACCAACAAAAATGTTTAAATTAGCAATACTAAGTTTTTAAACAAAACTTTGGATCTGGGGTTAATTACACAGCTTCACACTATTAATATTTTAAATGGACAGACAATATTCAATAGGCGAATTATCGGTATTATCGCAAATAAAAGCCCACACAATTCGTATTTGGGAACAACGATACGGATTATTAAAACCAACACGATCAGAGGGCAACACACGATACTACAGCGAACAGCAGCTGATGAAACTTCTGAATGTTGCGCTACTAAAAAAAAATGGGGTGAAAATATCTCAGATTGCAACATTGAGCGAGCAGGAGCTTATTGACACAGCTGCCAAACATACAACATCGGGCACATCGAAAAGCACAGCCATTGAGCAACTAATGACAGCTTCGATGAATTTTGATCAGACAACCCTGAGCAAGCTGTTCAACACCTATATCGGACAATATGGTATTGAAGAAACTTTCGAAGAAATTATCTTTCCTTATTTGAAAATCGTTGGCAACTTATGGGTTAACGGGAAAATAACTCCCGGGCACGAGCATTTTTTCTCGAACATGTGCAAATTGAAACTCTTTTCTGTTATCGACCAATTGCCAAACATCAAGGAATTGAAGCCACATATTTTACTGTCACTGCCCGAGTGGGACTACCATGAGCTTGGAATTCTTTACTATAATTTTTTACTTAAAAAGGCCGGCTACCCCTGCACATATTTAGGACAGGCTGTACCGGCAGCAGATGTTATTCAAACAAGTCGTACAGTAAATGCCAAATATATCATCACGACTTTTATTGGGCCTACTACCGAAAAAGAAACAAAAAACTATATCGACAGCATAATGAAAAGCCTCACGGATGTTCATATGTACATAAGCGGATCACATGTTTTATCATTTACAAACAATCATCCTAAAAGACTTACTGTTTTCATGTCGATTGATAAATTATTACAAGATTTCAGGTTGAAAGAATAACATATCACCATGGATATTTACACAATTGATGCAGGCACATTTAAATGCGACGGAGGAGGAATTTTTGGCGGAATACCCAAAGTTTTATGGTCGGAACACGAACCTGCAGATGAACAAAACCGAATTACACTGGCCATGCGTTGTTTACTTGTAAATGATGGTTTGCACAAAGTATTAATCGACACAGGGGCTGGGGAAAAATTATGTCCCGAATTTATACACCAAAACGAAATTAACAATGCCGGACGCTTAATCGCTTCACTTAAAAAAAACGGAATTACCCCTGAAGAAATAACCGACGTAGTACATACCCATTTACACTGGGATCATTGCGGCGGTGGTACAACGCTAAACAAAAAAGGAGAACCGGTTCCAACATTTAAAAATGCAACTTATCATTGCACTCAAACACAATGGTACAATGCCTTAAATCCGAATGAGATAGAAGAAAGTGCATTTTTCAAAAACGACTTGATACCAATAGAGAAATCCAGACAACTAAACCTTATAAAAGAAGAAACTGAATTATTCCCCGGGTTTCAATTGCGCATTTTTAACGGGCACACGCCGGGCATGCTTGTTCCCATATTCGGCTATAAACACAGAAAAGTTGCATACATTAACGACCTCTTCCCTGTTATCGCGAATATATCACTCCCATGGATTGCAGCTTACGATTTATACCCTGTTACTACTCTTGAAGAAAAGAGAATATTTTTACGAGAAGCATACAAGAAGCAGTATATTTTAATGTTCGAACACGATGTAAATTACGAGTGTGCCACCATTGAATGGGATGAAAAACGGGGTGCAATAGTTGACCACAAAGGAAACCTTTTTACTTAAGCTTCGAAGTGGTCATAATCAACACTCCAATAACTGAAACGATACCTCCCGCTAATTGAACAGGTGCCGGCAGCAACCCGAAATACAGCAATGAACCCAACAGCACAAACACACCTTTCAGTCCTTGAATTACCGAAGAGCGTGATGCTTCGATATATTTAAAAGAATAATATACCGATAAAATAGCGGTAACCGGCCCCATTACAGCTCCAATCAAAATGTTTAACAATGCCGACGAAGGAATAAGCAAAGTATCGCCCGATGACAAGAAGAGAATAATGGCAAAAAGAAACAAAAACAATGAACGGTTAAGGTTTACTAATGCTGGTGACAAACGATGAATGGCTTTTTTAGCAATAATAGATGTAAACGCTGCCAAAAAAGTATTGAGCAACACAACACCGGTACCGGGAACGAAAAAATCACCCAACGAATTACCACCTTTGTAACCTACTGCAAAAGCGCCGATTATGGTTACCACAACGCCAACTGATTCCATCCTTGTAAAACGCTCTTTCAGCATTATCACGCCCAAAATAACAAGAAAAACAACAAACATATTGCCCATAAAAGATGTTACAGCCGGGTCATGTATCATTTTTATGGAAAA
>JAQICD010000093.1 GCA_027858715.1 Prolixibacteraceae bacterium | reverse complement strand
AGTTTTCGTTACTGAAATAATATCCATCAGTATCAAATGCTTTCAAATCATCTAACTGTTCAATACGATTTTGAATGATAAAACGGGCCATCATACCACGGGCTTTTTTTGCATATACAGTAATCATTTTAAACTTCCCGTTCCGTTCTTCGTAAAACGATGCGGTTACAACTTTGTGTTTTAATTTTTTAAAATCAATTGCTTTTGAGTACTCATTTGAAGCCAGATTTACCAGCACTTTTTCACCGGGTGAATCGTCTATGGCTTTATCAATGCTTTCAGTGATTTTATTACCCCAAAAATCATAAAGGTTCTTTTTATCCCTGAAACCATATTTAATTCCCATTTCAAGGCGGTAGGGCTGAATCAGATCAAGCGGCCTGATTACACCATATAGGCCAGATAAAATTCGCAGTGTTTGCTGAGCATATTCTGCATCGTCAGTCGACAAACTGTAGGCGTCCAACCCACGGTAGGCTTCTCCCGTAAAGGAATACAAAACTTGAGAAGCATTTTCAGCTGTATGTTTTTTATTCCAATTGGCATAGCGGTCGTAATTCAGCAAAGCCAGCTTATCACTTATTTTCATCAGCTTAGCCAATTCATCTTTGCTGAATTTTCTAAGCTCATCAATCAGACCTCCGGCCTGCTGTAAAAACTCAGCCTGTGTATGTAACGAAGCAGCTCTTTGTTGCAGTGGCAACACTTTCATATCTTTTGCTGGCGATAAAATTGCTAACATAGATTGTTATTCGTCATTAAGTAATTAGTCTTTAAGCTATTAGATTGTTAGAGGTTGTGTAATGCTAACCTTCGGCCAGTTTTATTCCTTCGGGGGTAATAATAATTTGTTTTTCTTTATACAAGGCACCTATTGCTTTTTTAAACGTTTTTTTGCTCATGCCCAGCTCTTGTTTAATTGTGTCAGGGTCGGTTTTATCGTTCAGCGGCAAAAAACCGTTGCTTAACTTCAGTTTTTGTATGATGGGGTCAAGCATGGTATCAATCTTTGTGTAGCCTTGCTTTTCAAGACTCAGGTCAATTTTGCCATCTTCTCTTTTCTTTTTTATGAAACCGTTAAGTTTGTCACCAATTTTTATCTTCTTAAACAACTCATTATGATATAAAACCCCCTGGTGAGCTCCGTTGATTATTGCTGTATAGCCAATATCCGACTTTGAAGCAATAAGCAATTCTACTTCATCGCCTTCGGAATAATCCGAAGTATCTGAATCGATAAATCTTAAAATTTTTGACGAGGCAACAATACGACCACTTTTGTCATCAACATAAACATGTACAACATAGCTTTTGCCCTCTTCCATTTTCATTTTCTGTTCGCGAAACGGCACAAGCAGATTTTTAGGCAAACCCCAGTCGAGAAAAGCGCCAATTCGGTTAACTTCAACCACCTTCAAACGCCCAAACTGCCCTACCATAACTGTTGGCATCACAGAAGTAGCCACGATACGGTCTTCGGAGTCAAACGAAATAAAAACTTCTACTTCATCTTCCTCTTTACAATTTTCAGGAACATATTTTTGAGGCAACAAAATTTCGCCATAAGGGCCACCATCGAGGTATGCACCCTGTTCGGTAAATTTAACAACTTCGAGGATACAAATTTTTCCTATACGTACCATGGTCAATTATCTAAGTGAATTGCAAAGGTAATTAAAGCAAACGACGATGCGATGTCCATTTAAATGATAAATGACAATTTAAGAAACTCGTAAAAAAAAAGCACCGTAAAGAAATCATTCTTACAGGTGCTTTATTATCGAAAAGTCCTTCCCTCCTCTTACATTTCCACAAAAGTGAAAACATCTTCAAGCCATTCTGAAGTACCATCATCATACACTATTGCGAGCGTAGGATAATATTCTTCCCAGTCTGAATCATAGTATAATTCATATTGCAATTTACCAATTTTAGCCTTTTCATCAACATGAATCACATCAATATTCATTTGGCTGTTTATATATACCAAATCTTCATCTGTAACTTCATCGTCCGTTCCTTCGTAATTTTCTACATTGTAAACATTTATCCAACCATCAAATTTCAATGGCGCCATAAGGTAATACCCGTCAATTTTCTGTACTTCTTCCTTATCCGAAGTGTAGGTAACCTTTAAGTCATAACCCATCAACTCATCATTTCCTTGTTTCTGACTCATCTTAGTGCTATAGTTTGTATTCGAACCAGAATAGCTCACTGAAAAGACATAATCATCAGCATCCATGCCAGCACTCATAGATAATGGCAATCCATCGCTGGTATAACTAGCTGTATAATCAGCAGATAGTTGTTCAACACCATCAACGTTTAACGATACTTCAGCGCGAATTGGCACTTCCTCAGTAGTTTCCTCAATAACGTATGACTCAGAAGAATAATCCCAGTATTCTTCGTAAGAAACAACTTCCGTAAATTGAAGATTCGAAATTGTAAGCTGAGCATTATTATCCTGATTAGTATAAGCTACATCATCGGCGGGATAGTTAAACTGCAACATTGAAGAATGCTCTTGCACAAGATCAAAACTTCCTGAGTAATAATTATATTCCATAATCCCATAATACCCATCGTCTTCATCAATTGTAGCCGATTTCAAAGCATTTTCGCCTCTAAAATAATTTAGAAACATGGAATAAGTAAATTGCCGATTATAAAACGGTTTTTCAATTTTTGCCGATTTAAAATCGTCACCACCCATCAATTCCAACAGATAAAGCAAACTCCCCATGCCATTGCTGTCAAACATTGCATCCCGGGTTTCAATTATCTCTTGATTAGCAGATCGAATTTCAACTTTAGCCTCATCGGCAGGTAATGTTTTATCACCCCCAATATTGTTGCTGATAAATTCGCAAGAAGCCATTGACAGTGCCACGATAAGAACTATCAATGATAAATTCCAAATAATTTTTTTATTCTTTTTCATAAATTAAAATTTAGTGATATAACCATAAACGTATAATGCTGTTGAGTGGAGAAAATAAAAATCAACATTATCAAATATAAATTTACTGCTTTATTACATTTAAATCCATTATTATGCCTATTTTTTATGTTTTGATACTCAATTTATCTATATTGATATTGAAAAAACTAAAATATTTATGGTATGACAGCATCGAATGGATATCCTGAAAACACATATTATCATATTGAGAAAGCCAAAAGATTCTCATTATCTGCAATTTGTTTAATTTTACTATCACTCATTTCGTGTGTAGGCAATAAAAATGAACCATCAACAATATCAGTTATTGAACCATGGTGTATCGAAGGTATATCTGAATTGAAAAAAGGAGATATATTGGTAAAACCAAATGCCAATTTATTGCCAGGGAGTTCAGTTGTAGAAAATGGTTTTAGCTTCGGACACGCTGTTATTGTAACTAAAGGATACACACATAAAAACACCGATTCTCTTTTACGAAATATTACCATAATTGAATCGATGTCAACCAATGTACCCATACCATTCCAGGTACGTGAAATTGCAGGTTATACTGAAGACAATATTGCTGCATTTAACAACACCAGTTTTTCTGAAAAATACAAAGGAAACCGTTACCGACTCAGACTTAACATTAGTGAAAGTCAGATAGATTCGATTATAGCATTTGCCCGTAATCAGCAAGGTGATATTTCGAGCTGGAATGCCATGAAAAGTTATCCTTTGGATAAAACAGACAACAATTGGGCCGACAACTCGCATTGGTATTGCAGTTTATTGATATGGCAATCTGTTATTTATGTTACGGGTATCGATTTAGATATAAACCAAGGCTACATGATTTACCCGAATGATTTAATAAACCACCCTTTGTTTGACAATACGGATAAAAACATTGGCAGAACGCTGTTTTAGTCTAAAGCTTAATATTCATAAAAGTTCGCATTGTAAATAAGAAATCATCTGTAAAGGCTGTATTTCCATCAGGATAGACAATAGCAAAATTAAGTCGTGTATTATTTTCACGGGGCATTAATCTCATTTTTCCAACACTATATCCATTGCCTGTATAGATTTCAATAGAGGAATTCTTATTAAATGAATTGATGAAATTTGTAGTTGCTGCATCGATTTTTCCATATTTCACATTTCCCGAAACAGTAAGTGGCATGGTGTTAATGTCGAAAGCCATTTTTTCAACATTCAGACTTCCATTATTAATTCTATTTGTCATATTTACCGAACCCGACATATATACTTCGTTGCTACGTAAAACATTCATAACTATTTCTGACTTCCCTTTTCTGCGCGACAAGCGTGTTTTAAGCCCCATATCAAAAGCATATCTCCCAATATTAATTTTCCAAGCTCCGTAAACAGGAACACCATGTTCAACTGAACCCGATCCTTGAATTATCATTAATTTGCGACCGTCTTGTTCT
Organism: Prolixibacteraceae bacterium; assembly: GCA_027858715.1. Taxonomy (GTDB): domain Bacteria; phylum Bacteroidota; class Bacteroidia; order Bacteroidales; family Prolixibacteraceae; genus Roseimarinus. The sequence goes on along the minus strand of JAQICD010000093.1, from coordinate 47,074 downwards.
ATCGACAACTCCATTATCAACGGATAGTAAAAACCCCATGCGGTAAGCTTTTCAGAATACTCAGAAAGTACAATTTCAGCCACGTCATCATTGCCTCCTTTTAAAGGAATCTGAATGATCAGTGAATCAGAATCAGCAATCCTTTCAACCCTATGCATAGTCTCCTCGTAACGATAAACTCCCTTTTTCGCCTCAAAATCAAAACCCAACACACCATCCTCATCTCCGGCAGAATAACCAAAAGGCAGTGGCATACAACGACATCCTACTGCTTTTGAAAGAATTCTATATGCTTCGGAAGAAGAAATATCATTAAACATTGTTATCATTTCGTGATCGAATGCACGCAAATGCTTTTCAGCCTTGTGTGAAGATAAATTTCGCTTACACGAACTCAGTATCCCTGCCATTACAACCAACAACAAAACACTTACAATCAACCGCTTAAAACTCATCAATATTCAAGGTTTTTAATTTGTTTTTTCGGCAATAAGATACAAATTCATTTTCATCTTTTACAAAAGCCAGCATAAAACCACCACCTCCCGAGCCACATAGTTTAAAAACAAAGCTGTCGTTTTCGATTCCGGCCTTAAAGTGTTTGCGGAATAACTGGGGAATCATGGGTTCAAAATGGTTGACCTGGTACCGGGAAATTGTCTGCAACTGCTCAAAATGAAATGTTTGACCTATTTTGGCATCCCGCACAAGATGTTGGTTAGGCTGTAAGAAACTTTCGCTTATTTCGGAGGAAAAAATTTCATCGTTTATGCGCATTTTGAACCACTCAACCAGGTTTTTGGTTTCTGATTTCACACTGGTATCGACTAGGTAAACCGACAAACCAGCCTTTTTTACTGACCAATTTTCAAGCAATTCAAGCATTCCGTCATTTTCAATTAACAATGGTTTACGGGCATACGACACCAGTGGGTCAACACCGGAACTATGTCCATGAAAAAAACTTTCGATAGCACCTAACTGCTGTTTTAAAGTTGAAAGCTGTTGCCGTTGCGTTAAGGCGTATTTGTAATAAACCGATGCTACCAATGCAGCTGAACTTCCCAATCCGTAACCCTCGGGAATATTCGATTTAAACCATAATCCTTTTTCTAAGTCTTCAGCGAAAGCATTAATATTTAAGAACTGAAAATTGTCAACTTGCAATTCAAAATACTTGTAAAGATTACGAAGTGAATGGTTTGACACTGAAGGTGAAGTTAAAAAATCTTTTTCGTTTTGCAGTTCGTTTAACCTGACAAACGTCAGTTCGCCTGAATAGCGGAAAAAAGGCAATGCCAATCCGCTGCCTCCAGCAACAAGACCATACTCGCCAATCAACAATATTTTTGATGGAAAAATCATAAATTTTTAGTCGAAATTTGTTGAGACCCATCGCCGATTCCGTCGTTAATCCATGTTCGGTTTTCGCAAAATTGAAGCAATTCATCGTGAATAAAACCATGCACTTTTTGCTTTTCGCTTTCAGGATAAAGCAAATGAACATTAGGCCCGGCATCAAGTGTAAAACACAATTTTACATTTGTTTGAGAGCGAAATTTCCGAATGGCATCAATAATCTGCAACGAGCCGGGCTTTAACAGCAAACCATCGTCCGACGAAGTCATTAACAACGAATGTAATGTAAGCGCTTCGTTTTCAACAATCGATGCAAAAGTTTCGAAATCGCCCACCTGCATAGCAAACAACAAAGCTTGTAAATTTTCGTTCGCCTGTTCGTAGCGGGCTTTGGAAAAAGGGTGAACATTCATCAGGCTATGTCCCATTGTGCTCGATACTTTTTTGGGCGCGCTGCTCACAATCAATACAGCATCACCCATTTTCTGAAACATAGGAGCTGGCTTTATACCTATGGGTGAAGCATAACGATCAGAAGTTTCAGGAAAACCATCAATCTCACCCCATGTTGACCACATTCCGTAAATCGAACGTGAAGCACTACCCGACCCCAAACGAGCTATTTGTGAAGCCCTTTCAGCAAAAAAATCAACATAAAAGTTCTTGTTCAGGAAAACATTCTCGAAGGAAACAAGGCACAAAGCCAGTGCACTCATCGACGAAGCCGATGAAGCTATGCCGGTAGAATGTGGAAAACTGTTTTCGCTGCTGATTTCAAAAGCATATTCTTCTAAAAAAGGCATTTCTTTCAGTAAGCTTTCGAGATATAACTTTATTCTTGATTCAAACTCAGGGTGATGTTTTTTTTCAAATAAATATTTAACCTGCAATCCGCTTTGCAGATGATATGCTTTAAAACTTGTAACAGTATGCGCATTTTTTAATGTCATACTAAGCGACGCATTGTTAGGTAATTGCACTCCATGCTTTCCCCAGTATTTCACTAGGGCAATATTTGACGGGCTGCGCCAAGCTACTTCAAAATCAGGCTTCATTCTAATACTGCTAATTTAAAATCTATGTATTAACAGTTCCAAAACCAGAAGGTTTAACAAATCTTTAGGTTAGACGAGTAGATTAGAAAAAAAATAAAAAAGCTTTATGGTTTATTATCGTCGCTGTATGGCATTAGTCGTGATATTCGGGTGTACACCAACATTGAAACTGCTTTGACTGTAGCATTCGGTCGAATACTCGTGCTGATTGAAAATATAAATTATTTGTGAGAAATTTATTACATCTCCTGCTTCAAGTGTATCTCCTTCGGCTAAAGGTTCGGTATTGTAAATTCCATAATTTGTAGCTGGCAATGTATAAAACTCGCAAGCATGAACGTCATCAGGCGATTCAATGGGCATAGGAATACAGGAAACTTCTCCAAACAATTGAAAATCATCAAATCTGAAAGTTCCCAATACATTTGAAGCACCGATTAATTCTATTGTAACAAGAACCGAATCGGTTAAATGTACAAGATGAGTTTCTAATTCTGTTTTACCCACGTATAAACCTGATGTTGTGCTACTTCCTTCTCCAAGCAACACATTATCAACAAACAATTGCCAGCCTGAAGGACCTTTTGGACTGCTTTTTTTCCAAAAATCAAAAGCTGTAATTCTCATTTCGTAACCAGGCTTAACACACAACGATAAAGTTAGCACAGGATCATTTTCAAGATTACGAGCAGCCAGTGCTTGTCCGGGCAAACCGCCAACACCAGCATACGATTTCCATTCATTATTAGAATTAGCCCATAGCGAAGTGTCGAGTCCTGAAAATAATACTACTGGCTCATCGGTATAGGGATGTTCATCAATAGTATTTGTTCCAAAATCATGATGATAAATCACCGGATATTCACAAGTCACGTATAATCCGCCTAATGATACGCCATTTCCACAAAGATTCACACCATAAACCGATATTTCTCCGCTAAACTTATCAAAAGCAACGGATATTTCATTTGACCCCTGACCGTTAATTATGCTTGCCCCCTGTGGCACACTCCACACATAACTATTGGCTCTCGGAATTTCATTAACACGATATATGTTTCCATTGCTGAAAGGTATTACTTCTGCCGGGCCACTAATTTCGCCTGAAAAGGATGGATGAGGACATTCGTTACTATACACGTAACCCCGCAGTATAAAATCATTCACGCTAAAGGTTCCAACATCTTGCGTTGCACCCCATGCAAAAAGCCTGAATTCAATAGTTTGATTAATTTCTCGGTATATTTGCGAATTCAAAAATATAATATTTTCACCAGCTACAAGACTCCCAATATCCTCCTGAAAATTATCCAAATTTGAACGTAAGGCATAAAAAACAGGACCTGTACTACTAACCTGTGTAGTGAATTCGAATGAAAAAAAATCAATAAAAAATCCTTCATCTGGTGTTATCTCAAATGAAAAATATTTATCTTCATTTAAATCTTCTACATTCCAGTCTCTGGCATTGTATCGATTTATTGCATCATTGCCTTCAATGCCAGCACCACGTGCTATACCTGGCGAAGAAACATACTGAGATACGTACTGGCCTTCGAAAAAAGGATTATAATTATTGAGATTTTCTCCATTTATTTCATTTTCAACAATTATTTGAGCCTCGATAGAGAAAGAGATAAGTAATAAAGATACAATTACGAGCGTTACATGTTTGAGAGGATAATGATTTTTCATAATAATTGGGGGTTAATTTTACTTCCATCATTATTAAAACCATATAAATATAAAAAATTGTATTTGAAAAAACAAACATATTAAACTGATTTGTTGTTTTTTAATTTATTCAAACACTCATATTTTGAGTCTTTGAATACCAGGTAAGACATTGAAAACTAAAAAATACAATAATAAATGTGTGGCATTACTGAGGCGATTTTGGTAAGTTTACCATCTTATGCATTCGAAATAAATAAACTCATTATAAAATGAAGAGAAATGCAATTCTACTAATCAATATTGGCACACCCAACAAGCCAGAAATTAAAGCAGTAAGGCGGTATTTATCACAATTTCTAAATGACAGGAGAGTAATTGATTTACCATTTTTGTTGCGAAAAATATTGGTTAACCTCATTATTGTTCCTTTCAGAGCTCGAAAATCTACAAATTTATATAAACAACTATGGACACCTGAAGGCTCACCTCTATTAACCAACATGCTTGGGCTTCAAAAGAAATTACAAGCAAAAACCATTGAAACTGAGGATGTATTTGTAGCTATGCGCTATCAAAACCCATCTATTAAAAAAGCACTAAAAGAAATAAATAGCAAACGCTACGATAAACTAACAATAATTCCACTGTTTCCACATTATGCTTCGTCAACCAGCGGCACAGCCATTGAAGCGGTAATGAAAATCATCAAACGATGGGATGTGATACCAGAAATAAGAATTATTAATCAGTTTTATGAACATCCGGCATTCATTAGGTCATTAACACAAAAAATAAAATCATTTAAGCCTGAAAATTACGATCATATTATTTTCTCATATCATGGGCTTCCTGATCGTCATTTGAATAAAACTCATCCTGAGATAGCCAGTTCAGATTGTAATTGTGAAAAAGAAATGCCCGTTCACGGGAAATTATGTTACAAGGCAACCTGTTTTCAAACAACTCGTTTACTGGCAAATAAACTAGAACTAAAAAATGGAACATATACTACATCATTTCAATCGCGACTATCAAAAAACTGGATGACTCCTTTTACTGATGCAATTCTTAAACAGCTGGCAATATCTGGAGAAAAAAGCGTATTAATTGCAGCTCCTTCATTCGTTTCCGATTGTTTAGAAACAACAGTTGAGATTAAACACGAGTATAAAAATAAATTCATATCATTTGGTGGCGAGGAACTTACCTTGGTGGAAAGTTTAAACAACAGTGATGAATGGATTGAGACTTTACGTCAACTAATCTGACAATAAAAATGTATTTATTTTAAAAAAGTTCATAACTTACAACGAAAAACAGCATGGAACTCTTAGGACTAATAGCTTCAATTATCATAAGCATACTTTTTATCATATCGGGAGTGGTAAAAATAGTAATGTCGTATCACCATCCCGATAGAAGAATCAAGAATTTTCCAGATACCAACGTAGGTACTTTACGCATAATTTCATGGGTAGAAATTGTTGGAGCTGTGCTCTTCTTTGTCCCCTACTATGTCAACTTTTTGCCACTTACATCAACTATTTCGGCAGTTGTGCTTATCATTATGGTTATAGGAGCTCCGCTTACACACCTCAAATTAGGCGAGCATAAAGAAGCTGCACTCACAACCGTGCTTATAATTATAATTGTAATTGTTGTATTTAGCCGAAATTTTCTGTAAAACAGGCAATTAAGCATCTTCAAAATTCTTAACATTGGCTTTAACCAATTCAAAGCGATTCCTGATTTTGTCGTTTGTTTCAAACTCCATAGGTATAAAATAATCGTTATACCCCGATGCTTTTCCATCTTTCCACTTTTCAACCAGAATGCGCTGAGAGGTATTATCAAACTTACTTCGGTAAGCGGCTTGCAGTTCTTCAGCCAGGACATGCATTTGCTTGCTGCGTTCTGTTTTTATTTTATCTGAAATCTGATCCGACATCCTTTCGGCTCGTGTTCCTTGTCGCACCGAGTATTTAAAAATGTGCATATGCCCAAAACCTACCTGACGTGCAATTTCCATCGACTGCTGAAAATCTTCTTCAGTCTCGCCAGGGAAACCAACAATTACATCGGTCGTAAAATTAAAGTTCGCGTCTTTTGCACGTACCCGATCTACAATATTTAAAAATTCGCTTATGGTGTACATGCGGCGCATTTTTAGCAGTATTCTGTTCGATCCGCTTTGCAAACACAAATGAAGATGAGGCGTCAGTTTAGGGTGACCAATCAGCTCAAAAAACTGGTCATCAAAGCTATCGGGTTCAATTGATGAAATCCGCACCCGAAAATCGCCTTCAACTTCGAGAATTCTTTTTAGTAAACCTGAAAATTTCACACCTTCGCTATCGTACCGACTAATATTCACCCCGGTAAGTACCACTTCTTTTGCCCCAAGCGCAACAACCTCTTTCACATTGTCGATTACCTGCTTTACCCGACGGCTAATCGCACGTCCTCGCACAAAAGGGATTATACAATAAGTACAAAAATTATCACAGCCATCCTGAATTTTAACCAAACTTCGGGTGTGAAACATTTCGGTAAACGATTGGTAGCTAAATAAATCGTAATCTTTATCCGACAAGTCGGCATGACCTGTTTTCAATAAAGAATCGACACTTTGAAAAATCCCGCTTTTCCCTTTGTTATCAATAATAATTGCCTTTGGAAATTTACTTTTTAGTTGCTCAAGATGACTTTCGGTCATACAACCGGTAACAACCATCGCAGCATCAGGATTTTGCCGCGAAGCATGGCTTATGGCATAACGCGACTTCTGGTTACTTTGATTGGTTACTGTACAGGTATTCACCACAATAGCATCTGCCCCATCCCCGTTTTCCGATACTTCGTATCCATTTTCTTTAAAGGTGGCAGCTAAAGCGTCCATTTCGTACTGATTGAGGCGACACCCCAGTGTTTTAAATGCAACTTTCACGTTAACAACAATTTATGTGTTTGTATTTTTTTCTTTTCTAAAAAAAGATATTAGACTAAACTTCTAACTCCTTATTTTTGAGTTTGCAAAGTTGAAAAATTTTGTTCTGAACACAAATAAATAAATGACATAAACGTCTTTTTTTAACATTTTGACCTACAAAAAAATCGCATCAACAATTTAGCTGATGCGATTCTACATATCTAATTTACGGTTAATGCTATTTTGCTTTTTCTGCAATCATCTGATTGCGTTCTGGCTTACGGTTCAAAAATGAGAAAAAACCACGGCTTCCATCGGTGTCATCAGATAACGATTTAATCTTAGGCTGCATTTCTACAAAGTATTCCGCATTTGATTTCAACTCGGCAGTAAGAATATGTTCTTCATATCCTTTAACCGAAAAAGTAATTTTGTATTCTCCTTCGGTAAGATATAAAATATATTCTCCATGATTATCCGAAATAGTACCTGTATTATTGCTTTCAACAACAATGTTAACCCCTTTGACAGGCTCATTGCTTATCGAGTCTTTCACAACACCGCTAAGCATTACCAAATTTTGAGCGCTAACGCCAAAAGGAATTAAAATTAATATTGTGATGATATATATAATGTGTCTCATAGCTGTATTTATTTGTGTGTTTACATTCAATACAACTACAACGTCTATTACCCCCCGTATGTTACATGCATTTCACAGCATTTAACAATTATTTAAACATTTTAGCAGGAAATTCGATTTTTTTCCAGAAATACAATAAATCGATCATTATGTTGTTGAAAGTATTATTCAATGCTATCTATCAGGCTTAACCAATTCAACTATCAAACGGTTTCGATTAACACCTGCCAGATGATTTTCAGCAACAACATCAAAAGAATAAGTCCGGGCATCTTCAAACCATATAATTCGGTTCTCCAAAGCACCGGGTTCAACTTTTATGCCACCCGACACAACAATACTTGTAGCATTTCCATTATCAACTTTATATTCAACACCTTGCATCCTTTCATCAACGCCAATTTGTAGCACATCATCACTAAAAAATATCTGAGGCACGGTATATTTATGAAAAAAGGCGACAATTTCTTTTGAAATAACATTCATCCGCTCATTTACCTGCTTAAAATTATCTAGTTGTGGTTCATGACCCTGTCCCTCAAAAACAATCAGTTTATTGTCAATATTCAATCTGTCGAGATGTTCGTGTATCGGTTTTGAACCATACATTTTTCCTGTCACCAAACGGTTTAAGATAACAGCAAACTCAAACGGATGATCGTGACCAAAAGGAACAATTTCGTCGTCGGTACCATGGAAAGAAATTACCGGAATGTTTTTCTCTTTATCAATAATTGCGGTATCTATAACTGCACCCCACATATTACCAACCCCTTTAACCTGAAATGTCTCAGTGTAATCGTTACCCGAAGTTTCAATATCACCAAGGTCTTCTACAAAACGACCTTTGAATGTACTTTCAGGACGCTCATTGTTGTCCAAATAAGCAACATTGAGCGAAGCAATGGCGCCGGCGCTTGTTCCGGCTACATATACATGCATTGGATCGATGCCGAATTTTTCAGAGTGTGCAGATAAGTACCTGAGTGAAGCGTGTACATCCTGCAACGCTTTGTAGCCCGAGCGTTCAATATCATATCCGCGTAGCCTGAAGCCCATACGGTAATCGATAGAAGCTACTACATATCCACGCTCTACCAGCTGCTCAGCCAGTATCTTCTCAGTTTCCGACTGCTTATTCCCGATGTAATAAGCCCCTCCATGAACAAGCAAAACCAACGGTCTAAGCGAGAGGCTATCGTTCATAGGAGTATAAATATCCATTTTCAACACCAACTCCTTTTCGCCTTTCCAAAAGTTGACCATTCCACGCGACAAAATTTTAACATAAGGATCGTCGAGATACGGTGTTTCGGTCCAGTAACCGTCTGCCCTGCCATAAATTAAATTTTCACTAAAATTAAACGACTCAAAAATTGGCACTTTATACCGGTTAAGATCAGATTTATAGTCTTCATTTTTTCTTTTTTCCAAAAGCAGTTCTTCACGGTTTCTCCAGAAAAAAAGAAATGTCTTTTCATTATCAAGCAGTATTTCACCCCGAAGCAAACGACCGGTATCAAGTTGTTTCACTAATCCGTTGTATTCTTCTGAAATAAAAGAAACACGATTATTTTGTACGACTACTGCAAACGGATACCTGACTTCTACAGCCATTCCACGTTTATGCACATAGAATCCCCGGTAAATGTCGAATGATTGATTATGTTTAATTCTTTTAAATGATAAAATTCTGGAAAACAATGTTGAATCATCGCCAGTTACAGGAATAGTATCAAAAGACGTGACATTAATTTCGAAAAATATTGAATCAACAAAAATAATTAATTCGTCATCGCCAATTTTACCATCATAAATTCCTTTATCTAAAAGCGGACTTTTAAATTCAGATTGATTACACGACATTAAAAGCAAACACATTGCAGGCCAAAAAAACTTCAGTAAACGCATATCTTTTAGTTTATTATTCAAGGTATTACTTCATGTTTTACATCTATTAAAATCCAAACAAAAAAAACAAAACATAAGTTACTATAAAAATAATATTTTACGATTTCAAAGATGCATAAAACTATGTTCAAAGGCATGACCTACCTTTAATTTTATTTGTATTTCTTGTACTTATAAGATGTTTGATATATTTTTAAAAGTCGAAGCTTTTTTGTGGGGAAGGCTTTTAAACTATTTTTGCAAAAAAATTAATCGTCATGCGTATAGACATACTAACCTTGTTCCCTGATATTTTTGATGGTGTTTTTAATCAGTCGATGCTTAAAAGAGCGCAGGAAAAAAATATAATTGAATTACATCTGCACAACATCCGCGATTATTCAACCGACAAGCAAAAATCGGTTGACGATTATGCTTTTGGAGGTGGTGCCGGAATGGTTATGATGATACAACCCATCGAAGATTTAATTATGAAATTAAAAAAGGAACGCGAATACGACGAAATAATATACATGACACCAGATACTAAGGTTTGGAATCAGAAAGAAGCCAACCACTTGTCTATGTCTGAAAACATAATCATCCTTTGCGGACATTACAAGGGAGTTGACCAGCGCATTCGCGACCATTACATAACGCGCGAAATATCGATTGGCGATTATGTTCTTACAGGCGGCGAACTGGCGGCGGCCGTTGTGGTCGATAGTGTCGTACGACTTATTCCCGGCGTTTTGTCTGATGAAACATCGGCTTTAACCGATTCACATCAGGACGGACTACTCAGTCCGCCGGTTTATACCCGCCCAGCCAATCATAATGGATGGAAAGTCCCTGAGATACTGCTGTCAGGCAATACCCGCAAAGTTGAAGAGTGGCGTGAAGATAAAGCATTGGAGCGAACAAAAATAATTCGTCCTGATTTACTTGAAATGTAGTCGCATTTTGGGTCATTTGAAATGTAAACTCTATTTTTGCGCACTAAAAATGAAATTCCATGAGTGTAAGAAGTGAAATTGAACGTAGAAAAACTTTTGCCATTGTTAGTCACCCCGATGCCGGCAAAACAACATTAACCGAAAAGTTATTGCTTTTTGGTGGTGCCATACATGTTGCCGGTGCCGTAAAAAGCAACAAGATTAAAAAAACAGCCACTTCCGATTTTATGGAAATTGAACGGCAGCGTGGAATTTCGGTTGCCACTTCTGTTATGGGATTTGATTACGACGGCTACAAGGTAAATATTCTCGATACGCCGGGGCACCAGGATTTTCAGGAAGATACCTTTCGCACGCTTACGGCTGTTGACAGTGTTATTATTGTAATTGACGCCGCAAAGGGAGTTGAGCCCCAAACTGAAAAGCTTATGAGTGTGTGCCGTATGCGCAAAACACCCGTTATTGTTTTTGTCAACAAAATGGATCGTCCGTCGGAAGATACATTTATGCTGCTCGAAGAAATCGAAAAGCAACTACAAATCGCGACACGCCCACTTAGCTGGCCCATTAGCAGTGGCCCCGACTTTAAAGGAGTATATAACCTTTTCAATTCAACTTTGCAGCTGTTCAATCCCAATGTTCAGACTATTGAGAAAAATATTGCCTTTGACAACCTAAACGACAAGGAACTTGAACGATGGATTAGCCCGGCCGATGCCGAAACGCTGCGCGAAGATGTTGAGCTTATTGAAGGCGTATATCCCGAATTTGATGCACAAGATTACCTGAAAGGTGAACTGGCTCCTGTATTTTTTGGTAGTGCATTATACAACTTTGGAGTTCAAGAACTGCTCGATTCATTCGTAAAAATTGCTCCAACCCCCAGAACCAGCACCGCAGCCGAACGGACAGTCGATCCGTATGAAGAAGCTTTTAGCGGCTTTGTTTTTAAAATACACGCAAACATAGATCCTAATCACCGCAGCCGCATTGCTTTTGTTAAAGTCTGCTCGGGCAAATTCGAACGGAATAAAGTTTACAAGCACACCAGGCTGAACAAGCAATTCCGAATATCAGCACCCACTGCTTTTATGGCTTCCAAAAAAGAAACCGTTGACGAGGCTTATCCCGGCGATATTGTCGGTGTACCCGACACAGGTAACTTCATTATTGGCGACACGCTCACTGAAGGCGAAGATCTACACTTCAAAGGGTTACCCAGCTTCTCGCCCGAAATGTTCCGCTACATTGAGAATGCTGACCCTATGAAATCGAAACAACTAGAGAAGGGCATCGACCAGCTTATGGACGAAGGCGTTGCCCAGCTTTTTACCAGCCAGCTAAATAACCGAAAAATAATTGGCTGTGTAGGACAACTCCAGTTCGAAGTAATTCAATATCGTTTAGAGCACGAATATGGAGCAAAATGCCGCTTCGAGCCCATACAAATGCACAAAGCATGCTGGATTGAAAGCGACGATCCAAAACTAATCGAAGAATTTAAAAAACGTAAAGTACAACGAATGGCTACCGATAAGCAGGGACGAAATGTTTTTATGGCCGATTCTTCTTTCATTTTACAAATGGCGCAACAGGACTTTAAAGAGATCAGATTCCATTTTACCTCTGAATTTTAACAATAACAATAGCTCACTCACAATCAAAATGTTGTAAAACATACAAAAAGTTGTTTAATTACAGTATTGAAAACATTTGACACTGCAACGGCTACTTTTTTTTCATATATTTGCAATGCGTAATATTTACACATTAGCAAATTCGATATGCCTAAAACAATTTCAAACATCTCGGTCGATTGTGTAATTTTCGGCTTCGATTTTAAACAGTTAAATGTATTACTGGTTGAACGAAAGCTGGAAGAACCAAAATCAAAAAAAGTGCTCATCGATGACTGGACACTTGTGGGCTACCACATACTTGAAGATGAAAACATCGACAATGCAGCAGCCCGAATACTAAAGAGCATGTCTGGTTTAGACCATGTATTTCTCGAACAATTTCACACTTTTGGCAATGCCAACAGGCTTAACAACCCCAAAGACAAACTATGGTTAAAACACCAAAGCGAAGGCTTTAGTGACAGGGTAGTTACAGTAGCCTATTTGTCGTTAATCGACAGCACATCGGTAAGCTTATCGTTAAAAGAACGCAATGTAAAATGGTATCCGGTAAACGAACTACCCGAATTGGGTTTCGACCACCGCAAAATATTCGAGAAAGGACTTGATCGTCTTCGCGATAAGGTACGATCAGAACCTATCGGATTCGAACTGTTACCCGAAAAGTTTACCATTTCGCAACTTCAGCGTTTGTACGAAGAAATACTGGGTACAGAATTCGATCGGCGGAACTTCCGCAAAAAAGTACTTCAGATGAAATATGTTATTCCACTCGACGAAAAACAAAAAGGGGTAAAACATAAACCCGCACAACTATTCATATTCAGTCGCGAAGTTTATGAAAAAACCAAAACCGAACGTTTCGATTTTTCAGTTTAAAACAAATTCTATACAAACCTTTCAATAACCGAACAATGAGCCTTAGCAAGCAAAAACTTAAGATAACCGAAAAAATTGGTTATGCTTTGGGCGATGGCGCTGCAAACATTGCCTGGCGCGGAGTAGCAACTTTTCTATTTGTATTTTACACCGATGTATTTGGAATTAATCCGGCCGCAGTAGGCTTATTAATGCTTATTGCACGTTCGAGCGATGGCATCAGCGATATTGTGATGGGAATAATAGGCGACAGAACCAATACCCGGTGGGGAAAATTCCGCCCCTGGATTTTATGGACAGCCATACCACTTGCCGGAATGCTCTCGTTGCTTTTTACCAGCCCCGACCTTAGCCAGACCGGCAAAATTGTTTACGCCTACACAACCTACATCATTTTCACCCTGGTTTACACTGCCAATAACATTCCCTACGGTGCCTTAATGGCTGTAATGACCGGTAACGACAAAGAACGAACAAGCATTGGATCTTACCGTATGGTCGGTGCTTTTGCCGGCGGAATGCTTGTGCAGGGCGCATTGCTTGTACTGGTTGCCTACTTTGGCAATATCAATCCAACCATCGACATAGAAAAGCAGGCCGACCAACGTTTTGAAGTTACCGTATCGACTTCAAAAAATGTTGAAAACGTAAATATTAAGACAAAAGACGAAGTGGCAACCTTTATATGGGCAGATGTAAATATTCCCGACAGTTTGAACGTACCCACCAAAGGCAAAAGTTTTTCGATGGAAGCCAACAAGGATTACACTTTCGTTGTTGAAGGAGAGCCTGAAATTAACCGGGGCAATATATTTATTGTTGACCAGAAACAAGGTTATAGCAAATCGATTTACCTGATGTCGATTGTACTGGCACTTGCACTGATAGTTACATTTTACACAACAAAAGAACGTGTAAAACCTCCTAAGACCCAAAAATCGAACCTGGGAAAAGATTTGAAAGACCTGGTAAAGAACAAACCCTGGATTATTTTGCTCTTAATCGGTTTATTATTCAACATTTACAATTCGATTAAACAAGGCATTGTGGTGATCTATTTCACCCACTACCTTCACAATCAGTTGATGGCCGGTACTTATCTGGTTACACTTATGATTGCTTCGATTGCCGGTGCCATGGCCACAGCCTGGCTTGGCAAGCGTCTCGGCAAACGTAAACTTTTTATATATGCACTTATTTTCTCAGGGCTTGTCAATGCGCTGTTTATATTTTGCGGCCCCGATAATACGCTAAGTATATTTGCCATTGGTATCATTTCCGAATTCGGAGCAGCCATCTTCCCCACCCTTTTCTTTGCCATGTTGGGCGATGCAGCCGATTATTCAGAATTCAAAAATGGTCGCCGGGCTACAGGTTTAATATACTCGGCCGGTTCATTCGCCACTAAATTTGGTGGCGGAATAGCCGGTGCCATCATTGGTTTTGTTTTGGCAGCATTTAACTACGACGGACAAAATCAGATAGCCATTCAGCAGGCAATTCCTGGAATTATTATGCTGATGAGCTGGATACCAACAATTATTGCCATGATAGCCGCTGTATTAATGTGGTTTTACCCGCTCGACCAGGATAAACTCGATAAAATCACCACCGAGTTAAACGAGCGTAGAGCAAAAGAACTGGATTAAGATACAAGTAACACCAAAATAAATTTAAAACGATAATTATGAAATTTGGGTTTTTCGACGATGCAAACAGGGAGTATGTGATTACAAACCCGCAAACACCCTATCCATGGATAAATTACCTCGGTAACGAAGACTTTTTCTCTCTTATTTCGAATACTGCCGGTGGCTATTCTTTTTATAAAGATGCCAAATTCAGACGCATTACACGCTACCGCTATAACAATGTACCAACCGATGCAGGTGGGCGATATTTCTATATAAAAGATGGAGAAACAATCTGGTCGCCGGGCTGGAAACCAATGAAAACCCCACTCGACAAATACGAGTGCCGGCACGGAATGAACTACACCACTATCGAAGGTGAAAAAGACGGACTAAACGTGAAAACATTATTTTTTGTTCCGCTTAAAACATGGGCCGAGATACAGAAAGTTACCCTCTCGAACAATACCGAAAAAACCAAAAAAATAAAACTGTTTTCGTTTGCCGAATGGGCATTATGGAATGCAGCCACCGATATGGAAAACTTTCAGCGTAATTTTTCTACCGGAGAAGTCGAAATTGAAGGCTCGGTATTGTATCACAAAACCGAATACAAAGAAAGGCGTAATCATTACGCATACTATTCAGTAAATACCCCCATCGATGGATACGACACCGACCGCGAATCGTTTTTCGGTTTGTACAACGGCTTTCACGAACCCGATGCGGTGCTCGAAGGCAAGCCCCGAATGAGCGAAGCTCACGGCTGGTCGCCCATTGCATCACATTACATCGAAATTGAATTAAATCCCGGAGAATCTAAAGATTTTGTGTTCGTTTTAGGTTATGTCGAAAACGATGACAATGAAAAATGGGAAGCAAAAAACATTATCAATAAAGAAAAAGCAAAAGCTACAATAACTCGCTTTAATACATCCGAAAAAGTTGATGCTGCCCTGGATGAATTACACGCATACTGGGACGAACTTTTGAGCGTTTACACACTGAAGTCGGGCGAAGTAAAGCTCGACAGGATGGTAAACATCTGGAATCAGTACCAATGCATGATAACATTTAATTTTTCACGTTCAGCATCATTCTTCGAAAGTGGAATTGGACGGGGAATGGGATTCCGCGATTCGAACCAGGATCTCATTGGTTTTGTACACCAGATACCCGAACGCGCCCGCGAACGCATTATCGACATCGCTTCGACTCAATTTCCCGACGGAGGTTGCTACCATCAGTACCAGCCACTGACCAAGCGCGGCAATAACGACATAGGCGGTGGCTTTAACGACGACCCGATGTGGCTCATACTCGGAACAGTAAGCTACATCAAGGAAACCGGCGACTTTAGCATACTCGACGAGCTTGTACCCTTCGATAACGACACCAGCATTGCCCGCTCACTGTTCGACCATCTTACCGTGTCGTTCGACCATGTGATAAACAACCTAGGGCCTCACGGGCTACCACTTATAGGTCGCGCCGACTGGAACGACTGTTTGAACCTCAACTGTTTTTCAAACGATCCCAACGAATCATTTCAGACGACAGAAAACAAAACTGAAGGCTCAAAAGCCGAATCGCTTATGATTGCCGGACTGTTTGTAATTTACGGACAAGAATATGTAGAGTTATGCAAGAAGCTGGGGCAAACAAACGAAGCCTCGCGGGCACAAAAGCACGTAACCCAAATGACTGAAGCTGTGAAAAAGCACGGATGGGACGGTGATTGGTTCTTACGCGCCTACGATTATTACGGCAATAAAATCGGCAGTAAAGAAAATGAAGAAGGAAAGATTTTTATCGAATCGAACGGATGGTGTACCATGGCCGGAATTGGAAAAGAAGAAGGAATGGTTCAAAAAGCACTCGATTCGGTAAAAAAACACCTCGATTGCGAATACGGCATAGTGTTAAACAACCCGCCATTTACAAAATATCATATCGAATATGGCGAGATATCGAGCTACCCGCAGGGATATAAAGAAAATGGAGGAATCTTCTGCCACAACAATCCATGGATTATGATTGGCGAAACGGAAATCGGACGAGGCGATCAGGCATGGGAATATTTCCGCAAAATATGCCCTTCATACCTCGAAGAAAACAGCGAATTACACCGCACCGAGCCTTATGTATATTCGCAAATGATTGCAGGAAAAGACGCCTTCAAACCCGGTGAAGCCAAAAATTCGTGGCTAACCGGCACGGCTGCATGGAATTTCTACACCATCAGTCAGTATATACTGGGTATCAAACCGCAGTACGACGGGTTGGAAATATCGCCCTGCATATCTAACGAATGGAAGGGGTTTGAAGTTACCCGTAAATTCAGAAATGCAACTTACACGATAAAAGTTGAAAACAGAAACCGCAAAAACAGCAAAATAACCAGTATTACCGTTGATGACAAACCAATAACCGGCAATATTTTACCCACTTTTGAAGATGGACAAACACATCAGGTTGTTGTAAAGATGTAACATCAACAAAAACAAACCATTATTTATCTATATCGATAAATCTGAAAAATGTTCCGTTAATAATTTCAATGGGACTTTTTTATTGTATTAATTTGCATCTTTAATAAATAAAAACATGCTGCCTGATACTGAATTATTCAACTACGTTGTTTTGCCTATTCTCATATTTATAGCACGAATATTAGATGTGGGAATTGGCACCATACGTATTGTTTTTGTTTCGAAAGGAAATAAAACCATTGCCCCGCTTTTGGGCTTTGTTGAAATACTGATTTGGATAATCGCCATTGGCGAGATAATGCAAAACCTCGATAACTGGGTGAATATCTTCTCATACGCCGCCGGTTTTGCGGCAGGAACGTATCTCGGCCTTATTATTGAAGATAAAATGGCGATGGGTGTTGTTCGCATTCAAATAATTACAGCTAAAGCTGCAAACGATTTAATTGCCAAACTAAAATCAAAAGGATATGGCATTACACACCACGAAGCAAGCGGCGCAAATGGCAAAGTCAGTATTATCTACAGCATAATAAATAGAACAGACATTCCAACCGTGATAAAGCTAATCAGACAATACAACCCAAACGCATTTTACTCTGTTGAAGATGTACGATTTGTGAACCGTGGTGTTGAATCGATTTATAATCCGAAAAGACGATTACGAAAAGGAAAATAGCCGAACAAGTTAACTTTCTTTAGCGTTGTCTTTTCTAATCGATAAAAACAAAATTACAAGAAAATACAAGGCACCTACTCCAATAAGTGCACTACCCGTTTTTTCTATCACGGCTGTACCTCCATGTATCATACCAAAACCAAAAAACACCAAAATTGCTGCAACTATCGATAATTTTTTCTTCATCCTTATTACATCTACATTAACCCATGGGTAAAAATAGCAAGATTACTTCCTATTTCAAGCAAAATTCATAAATTTGCGACACTTCATAAATAATTGAAACAGAACACAAGCAGGTTAGTTACCTGACTAGTAAAAGTTTTAATTTGATTAGCCCGCTTGAAACTGTTAAAGTTGAAATTTAATTCAGAATAAAATAAACGTAATATGAGAAAAAAAGTTGTAGCCGGAAACTGGAAATGTAATACAACCCTTCAGGAAGGTGTTGACCTGGCAAAAGCAGTAAACAATGTAGTTAACGAAAAAGGTGCTGACGATGTAGTTGTGGTACTTGGAACTCCATTTACACACATTACCAAGGCAATTGAAAATGTTGACACAAAGCGCATTGGCGTTTCAGCTCAAAACTGCGCCGCCGAAGCAAAAGGCGCTTTTACCGGTGAGGTATCGGCTGCCATGATTAAATCGACCGGTGCCGAATATGTAATTTTAGGACATAGCGAACGTCGTGAATACTATGGTGAAACCAGCGAGACATTAAACAAGAAACTTGCACTGTCTCTCGAAAATGGCCTTACACCTATTTATTGCTGTGGCGAGCCACTCGAAATTCGCGAAGCAGGCAATCAAAAAGAATATGTTATCAAACAGCTAAAAGAAACCATCTTTAATTTGAGCGCCGACGAATTTGGTAAAATCATTGTAGCTTACGAACCAATATGGGCTATAGGAACAGGGAAAACTGCCACTACAGAGCAGGCACAGGAAATGCACAAAGACATTCGCGATTCAATTGCAGATCAGTTTGGCGAAGAAGTTGCCAACAACACATCAATTTTGTACGGTGGAAGCTGTAACCCCAAGAATGCAAACGAACTGTTTGCCAACCCCGACGTTGACGGTGGTTTAATTGGTGGTGCTTCATTAAAAGCCGACGATTTTATTCAAATTATTAACGCTTACTAATTTTTTATTTATAACTTGCAATAGTCGTTTGAGGTTTTTTATCGAACTCAAATGCGATTTTTTAACTTATAAATTTATTTAAAACCTTTAACTCACCTTACCAAAGAGGCTGTCTGAAATAATCAGACAGCCTCTTTTGCTTATTCGAACCAACACACAATCAAATACTCATTTATGCCACGAAGTGGCATATCAAATAATGTTTCAATTTGATTCTTGAAGCTTATTATAGGTTTATTTCCCGAATTATTAATTGATCCTATCAAACCTTACAACTTTATCGATAACAATTCGCTACCAAGCTTATGCAAGGCCATTTTAATTTTTTTCCTCTGTGGTTCTCTTGTTTTTTTTATCCCGAAGCATAAAAACCCTAAACTTCAGCATAGTTTTTCGAACTTACGCCCCTGCAAGTTGAACAATCGATGTTTTACAACATATAATTCGAATCGACACTATTAGCTGAATATTTGACACTTAACTAAATATTCCTCAATTGAATAATAAGACAGTTAATAAATTTTGACGTTAAATCGTGACCATTTCAAACCTTGGTTCTATTTTCGACGTTAATTACCTTAATGAGATAATTTTTCATAAAAGGTTTAAAACGAAATTTCAAATAGATGAGTTGTAATTTATTAGAAGGAAAAAAAGGACTTATATTCGGCGCATTAAACGAGTCGTCGATTGCCTGGAAAGTTGCTGAAAAAGCAGCAGATCAAGGGGCTAAAATAGTATTAAGCAACACGGCTATGGCTCTCAGGATGGGAGAAACAGCCAAACTAGCAAAAAAATTAAACACCATTGTGGTTTCAGCCGATGCAACCAATATAGAAGAACTGGATGCATTGATGAAAGAATCTATGGAGTATTTTGGTGGTAAATTCGATTTCATTCTACACTCAATTGGAATGTCACCAAATGTTCGAAAAGGGCGTCACTACAGCGACCTTGACTACAACTACCTGGATAAAACACTGGATGTTTCAGCAATATCGTTTCATAAAGTGATACAAACCGCACGAAAAAACGATGCCATAAACAACTGGGGGTCAATACTCGGGCTAAGCTACGTTGCTGCTCAGCGTACATTCTATGGATACAACGACATGGCCGATGCCAAATCGTTGCTCGAATCGATAGCGCGTAGTTTTGGCTACATTTACGGTCGGGAAAAAAATGTTCGTATCAACACTATTTCGCAGTCGCCCACCCCAACAACAGCAGGCCTGGGTGTAAAAGGATTCGATCACCTTTTAGACTTTTCTGAGCGGATGTCGCCACTGGGCAATGCTTCGGCCGACGAATGTGCCGAATACTGCCTGACACTGTTCTCGGATTTCACGCGAAAAGTTACGATGCAAAATCTTTTCCACGATGGTGGATTTTCAAATATGGGTATGAGCCTGCAGGCCATGCAGCAATACAATAAAAGCTTTATTTACGATGAAGAACATCCGTTTGATTAATGGGTTTTTAAACATATTGATCATAAACAAACAAAAAGAGACTGCCCTTTTGGAACAGTCTCTCTTTTGTTATCCGAAAATCGTTAATTTTTACTCAACAGGTTGTAAATGCTTATCTAAAAACTGAATCATAGCACGGTAAAAATCGAAGCGGTTTTCTTCGTTGGCAAAACCATGTCCTTCGTTATCTTTTACCATATATTCCACATCAACGCCTCGTGCTTCGAGTGCTTCAACAATCTGATCCGACTCGTTAATATTTACTCTTGGATCGTTTGCTCCTTGTGCCACAAACAAAGTAGCCTTAATACTATCGGCATGAAAGACAGGTGAAACCTGAACCATCATAAGACTATCTTCAACAGGATGTCCCATCATTTCGTGAAACATTGCCAGTTGTGGTTCCCAATAAGGGGGAATGGTTTTAAGCAATGTGAACAAGTTTGAAACCCCTACATAATCTACACCACAGGCATACAGGTCGGGCGTAAATGCCAGTCCGGCCAAAGTTGCATACCCACCATAACTTCCGCCATAAATACCAATACGTTCGGGATCGGCAATCCCTTCTTCAATAAGCCAAAGCACTCCATCGGTAATGTCGTCCTGCATGCTTTGCCCCCACTGCTTGAACGATTTCTCCCAAAAGTCGCGACCGTAACCTGTTGAGCCCCTGAAGTTCATTTGAAAAACGGCATAACCATTATTGGCCAAAAACTGCACCTGCGGATTAAATCCCCAGTAATCGCGCGCCCACGGTCCACCATGTGGATTGACAATAACAGGAAGGTTTTCGGGCTCGTAACCTTTGGGTAAGGTAAGGTAACCATGAATGGTTAGTCCATCACGACTGGTATAGCTTACGGATTTCATTTCGGCCATATTATCGGCATCGAGCCACGGACTAACCTCGGCCAGCTTGATGAGTTCATCGGTATTCTTATCGTAAAAGTAATAACTACCCCAGGTTTTGTCGCTGTATGTCCGAATCATAAACTTATCTTCGTCCTTATTTTCGCTTACAAAAGAAATCTCCACATCGGGAAATTCTTCCGCTATACGATTGTATAATTCTTTCGCTTCGTCGTCGAGAAAATACACTTGCCGCTTATCTGTATAGTAAGTAACCCACAAAAGTTTTTTATCCTTTTCTGAATAGTTAAATCCGGAAACGTCGGCTTTATCGGTCTCAAATATTATTTTCATTTCCTTTGCATTGGCAATATCGAACTTCACGAGAGCTTCTTTATCTCTTCCAATATTGGATAATGCATATAAATGTTGATTGTCGAAAGTAAATACTACAGGGTTTAATGATTCTCTGAAATCAAGCGTTAACTTATTCTCAAATTCATCGTCCTCATTTTCGCGGTACAGGTAGCTTTGGTTTACACCATCAGAGGCAATAGCAACCCGCAGTTTGCCATCGTGATCGGGCATCCATCCTACAATATTCCCCGGGTTTTCGGCCAGCATAACCATTTCGCCGGTTTCAATATTTAACCGGAAAGGGTCGAAAACACGTGCATCACGCTTGTTCATTGCAATTAGCACCTCGTCTTCAAGAGCTTCCAACTCATCAATCAAACGGGTTCTCACCCCCTCAAAGACTGTTAACTCTTTAAAATTACTACCATCAATATCAACGCCGTACAATTGGTAATTTTCATCGCCACCAGTATCTTTCAAATATAATATACGCTTATTGTTGGCCCACATATAACCGGCAATATCACGGTTGGTTTCCGATGTTATACGAATGGCCGAATCGGCACCAATTTGTTGTACAAAAACGTTCATCCGACTCTCGTAAGGAGCCGTATATGAATAGTACCCGCCATTGGGCGATAACTTAAAAGACGACTTTTCGGGATTTCTAAAAAAATCCTCGAGTGGAACGGGTTCAGCCTTTTGTAAAGGTGCTTCGCAGGCAACAAAAGCAACGATTAACAAAAGTGCCATAAATACATTTCTTTTCATAATTGTAGATTTTTTAAGTGAAGTGTAATCATTTTGTTCTGTAAACAATTAATGTAAAGATACATAATAATTTAAGAAATTCACCTAACAATCTAACAATTAACATGGTAAAAAAAAGGAAAAGGAAATGTTTTATTAAAAAAAATAACTATTTTTGATTAACAAATAATTTTTCTTAAACCATAACATTTATCAAAAAATGAAAAAGCTCTTCTTTTTTATAGCTACTACTTTAATCATATTAAATTTTAGCTACGCACAATTAGCAGATGAATCACCTTTGAAAAATCCTGCTGTTTCATCATCGCTTACTGCTCCTTTAAGTATAGAAGTTCAATATCAGTTTAACACTTACGACAATTCAGGAGAAGCTGGTTGTGAAAGTGATGGTGAGTTCATTTATACTGCACTCTGGAATAGTAGTGGTTTTATCAAATACAGTTTAGCAGGCGATTACATTGAAACATTTCAAATAACCGGAGTTTCTGCCATTAGAGATCTCGCCTACGACGGAGAATATTTTTATGGTTCTAATGCATCAACAACGGTTTACATACTCGATTTTACTAATGAAACGCTCATTGGTACGTTTACAGCACCCGGCTCGGTTCGAGCAATTGCTTATAATGATGACCTTGATGCATTTTATGCTAATAACTGGAGTTCTGACATTATATTATTCGATAAACTGGGCAATGAACTAAACAGGTTCTCAGTAGGAACTTATGGAAGTTATTATGGTCTTGCTTATGATAATTTCACCGATAATGGTCCATTCCTATGGGGTTACAGCCAGGATGGAAGTGATAATATGTTAGTACAAATCCAACTACCTTCGGGTAATGAAACAGGAATTGTTTATGACATAGAAGATATTTTTGGAATTGCTGATGGTTTAACTGCTGGTGGTTTATTTATTCAACCTAATATAGTTGACGGTACAGTCTCAATTGTTGGAAATATTCAAAACAATACAATATGGGTTTTAAAGTTAACTGACTACAAAACAGTTCCAGTATCATTTGGCTTAATTGCCTCTGTTTTTGCATTTTTATTAATAGGCATTTTATTTAGACATAAACTTTTCAGATTACAATAAGCGGCCATCACTGCTTGTATTGTTTTTCAAGTTTATTAGTAATATCAATAAACTGGCCGCTTTCGAGCTGCGGAAGTAATTCGTCTTTTACGTATTTAAAATCGGGGGCATCTTCAAGAAGTTTAAGATAAATCTGCTTCGCTTTTTGAGGTTGCTCATATTTTGTATATACCTGCCCCAGCCACGAACCGATGTTAAGATAAACCCAATTGCATGTTTTTTCTTTTTCGAGAATCTCAAACGCCTGCTCGTAAACGCCCACCGATTTATCGCGGTCGCCACCAACAAACGAGGGCCTAAAATACAACGAATTGGCCTTTTCCACTAAAGGCATCGCCTCGTTCTTCCGGTAATCCAGTGCGTTGGCTATTGCATCGTTCTGATCGGAATTTACGAAAGGAGCCAACCATGGCTTAACTCCAATTTTGAAACCAAGCATGGCCGAATTTAATGCATGCAGATTGGCACTTTGAGGTTCGCTCTTCATACGTTTTTCAAGATGCTTCTCAAAGCGCTTAAGCAAACGACTCGCCTCTTTGCGTTCGCCCTGCGACAGATGATATCCAATTAAGCCATATTCAGCCAGCAGCAAAGTGTAATCGTGTGACAGCGATAACCGTTCACTATAAAGGCTGTCAACCACAAGATTCCACGTTCTCATATCGCCTTTTTTGTACAATTCGTAAAAACGACAGTCGAGCTCGGTGTATTGAGCTATTGAAGGCAGACTTACAAAAACTACTAGTGCAAGTAAAATGATTGTATATAAATTTTTCATATTGATTTTTTCTGAAGTAATAAAACAAAAATAATTAAAGAGGTGAAAATACTATAAAGAATCAGTAATCTCAACAAAAATCATAGTAAAGCACTGCGTTTTTTATCTTTATTATACTTGATATTTAATGGCTTCTTATTCAAAAAATCAGCTTTTTTAGCTACATTCGCTAAACACGAAAATATCAAAAACAACATGCAACGAAAAAAAATATTGATAAGCAACGACGATGGCATTCATGCCAAAGGGCTACACAAACTTATTGAAATTGCCCGCGAGTTTGGCGACGTGCTGGTTGTTGCGCCACATACTGCCCGATCGGGAATGTCGAATGCCATTACTGTAGAAGTACCTGTAAGGCTTAAAGAATACGAAAGCGACACCAATTTCAAATCGTACAGTTGTACAGGCACCCCTGTCGATTGTGTCAAACTGGCTTTCGACCAGTTGCTCGACGAGAAACCCGATCTTATTTTATCGGGGATCAACCATGGTTCGAATTCATCAGTAAGTGTCCACTACTCAGGCACTATGGGCGCTACCATCGAAGGATGTATTCACGAAGTGCCGTCTATCGGTTTCTCACTGTGCGACCACCGTCCCAATGCCAACTTTTCGCCCATGGCTCCCTTTGCACGGAAAATTATTGCCCAAGTACTCGAAAACGGCCTTCCAAAGGGAACCTGCCTAAATGTTAACGTCCCCAAAGGAAACCCCGAAGGCATTGTAGTCTGCCGCCAGGGACACGGTCGCTGGGTTGAAGAATTTGATAAAAGAACCGACCCGCAAAAGCGCAATTATTACTGGATCACAGGCTTCTACAAAAATATGGACAACGGCTCGACCGACACAGACAACCACATACTCGAAACCGGCAGAATTTCGATTGTTCCGATAAATATCGATATGACCCATCACAAATTTCTTGCAGAATTAAAAAACTGGAAATTTTGAGAAAAAACACGAAAAAAACATCTGTTTTCGACCGGCAGATAATCGGTTTCATAACGGGCTTTATATTTCCGGCAATTGTTTTCTATTTGTATTACCGGCTGAAATTTAACGACTTACCCCTTTTCGACTATATCAAATCGATGCACCATTATAAACTGCTTTTTAAAGTACTTAGCCTTTGTGTGTTGTCCGATCTGCCGATGTTTTACCTATTCCTGCAGCTAAAATGGCTTAGAGGTGCAAGAGGAATTGTAATGGCTTGTTTTATCTTTGCATTTGCAGTAATGGGCTATCGAATAATAAATTAAAAAAAATGAAGTACTTTTTAATTGCCGGCGAACCTTCGGGCGATATGCATGCAGCAACACTAATGGCTAAAATAAAAAACAATGACCCGCATGCCGAGTTTTGTTATTTGGGAGGCGACCTGATGCAGGCTGAAGGCGGAAAGCTTTTGAAGCATTACCGGGAAATGGCTTACATGGGTATTTTACCAGTGTTGCTAAACCTACGCAAAATCAACCATAATTTAAGCTTTGCCGAACAAAACCTACTGCAATTCAACCCCGACATACTCATTCTTATCGACTATCCCGGTTTTAATTTAAGAATCGCAAAATTTTCAAAAAAACACGGCATCAAAACAGCCTACTATATTTCGCCAAAAGTATGGGCATGGAAAACCAAACGGGTATATAAAATAAAAAAGTACATCGATAAAATGTACACCATTTTTCCGTTTGAGACTAGTTTTTACAGCCAGTACAACTACCCGGTAACTTACGTAGGAAATCCTGTATGGGATTTAATACAAAAGGAACATGAAAAGCCAAACGATGCAAAATTATTCAGAAAACAGAATAAGCTGAACGACAAACCCATCATAGCACTGCTTGCCGGAAGCAGAAACGACGAAATCAACAATTTACTCCCGGCGATGGAAGAAGTCGCTGCACTAAATTCTGAATGCCAGTTTGTAATAGCCGGTGCACCCGGAAAAGATGAAGCCTATTACCGCAATCTGTTAAAAACTGAGATACCTGTTGTATTTAAACAAACCTACACGCTTTTGCGAAACAGCGAGGCTGCTATTGTGGCTTCGGGAACAGCAACGCTCGAAACCGCACTGCTTAAAATACCGCAGGTTGTTGTTTACAAAATGGGCATGGGATGGTTGCTCGAAAAATTCAGAAATGTAATCCTGAAAACAGATTTTTTCTCGTTGGTTAACTTAGTAGCCGAAAAAGAAGTAGTAAAAGAATTGTTTCAAAGTATGGTAACTCCTGAGATAATCAATAATGAACTAGATAAAATACTAAATAACGAGCAACACCGTTTGGCAATATTAAAAAGTTACGACGAAATAATCGACAAGCTGCACTCCGAAGGTGCTGCAAAAAAAGCCGCACGCGATATTGTAAAATCAATAAAAGAATAAAACCAATGTTTAGCCTTTTAAGAAAAGAATTTAATTCATTTTTTGGTTCCATTACCGGATACCTGGTCATCATTATATTTTTGCTGGCTACTGGTTTGTTTTTATGGGTTTTGCCAGGAAGTTTCAACATTATTGAAGGACAGCGGGCAACACTTAAAGGATTTTTCGACCTGGCTCCCTGGCTTTACCTGTTCCTGATTCCGGCAATTACCATGCGCATGTTTGCCGAAGAAAAACGCACAGGCACCATCGAAATGCTGATTACCCGGCCTCTTACAGCTTTTCAGATTACCTTTGCAAAATACCTTGCAGCTTTAATTTTGGTATGCATTTCACTGGCACCTACCCTGCTTAATTTCTACTCTGTTTATCAACTAGGCAACCCAGCAGGAAATATCGACACAGGTGCAACATGGGGTTCGTTTGCAGGTTTACTGTTTCTTGCATCGGTTTACATCGGCATCGGGCTTTTTGCATCCATCATTACCGGCAACCAGGTTGTTGCCTTTCTAACAGCCATAACCCTTTCGTTTATCATGTACAACGGCTTTAGTTTTCTGACCGGTATCGATTTATCACTGCCCGTTCAAAACTTTTTACTGCAACTGGGCATTCACGAGCATTACCTTTCTATCAGTCGCGGGATTATCGATTCGCGCGATATATTCTACTTTCTTTTTGCCACTTTTATTTTTCTGCTTTTAACGCGCAACATGCTTCGTAAAACCCGATTGTTCGCCACATGGAATATAAAAAGAGCAGCCTTACTTGTTTTGTTGCTCATCGGCGCCTACACCTCGGTAAGCAAGCGCCTTTTCCGTATTGACCTGACAGCTGAAAAACGCTATTCTCTGAGCCACATCACCAAAGACATTCTCCAAAACCAAAATCAGCCGCTTGGCATTGAAGTATATCTGGCCGGCAACCTCCCTTCGGGCATGAAAGAATTCCAGGAATCAATAATTGAAAAAATTGAAGACATGAATGCTTACTCCCCCTACCGTTTATTTCACGAGGTTATCGATGTATATAAAATATCAAACGAAGAAGAAAGAGAAAACACCATAAAAGCATTGACTGATGCTGGTATTGAGCCGGTAAACTTCGGGCATAAAACAACCGAGGGGATGTCAACAAAACAAATTTTCCCGGGAATCGTTATCTCGAACCGAAGCCAGTCGGTCGTGGTTAATTTACTCAAAAACAACCCCCTAATCAGCTCCAATGATAATTTACAACATTCGATTGAACTGCTCGAATACGAATTTGCCGCAGCGATTAAGGGACTCCAGCGCACCCACAAACCGAGGATTGCTTTTCTTGATAAAGAAGGAAATGCCACACCTTACGAAACCGGCGATATACGCTACACTTTAAGCGAAAGCTACGAAGTGGTTGACCGCAATACGAGTGAGATATTTTCCGACGACACAGTAAAAACGCTGATTATTGCTGCCCCAACCAGATCCTTTACTGAAACAGAAAAACTACAAATCGACCAGTTTATTATGAAAGGCGGCCATGTATTGTGGTGTGTTGACCCAATTCAGGTTAGTATCGATTCTCTGTCGAAAGGCCACTCTACCATTGCATTTGAAAAAGGCCTGAACCTGCGCGACCAGTTGTTCAGGTATGGCATAAGGCTTAATACCGACATTTTACAGGATGCATTTTGTTTGGATTACCCCATCAATACTGCGCCTCCGGGAAAAGCCAGCCAGTTTACCCCGGCACCATTTTACTATGCTCCGCTGGCACTTCCAAACCCCAATCACCCATTAAGCCGAAACCTGAACAACGTAGTTATCGAGTTTGCAAGCTCGGTATCGGTTGTTGGCAACAACACGAAAGCAACACCCATACTGGCTACCTCACCTTATGCGCGGTCGGTGCAAACACCCGTTGAAGTAAGTTTGTTCTCGGCAACTAACCCACCCGACCAACGGCTGTTTAATCAGCCAAATATTCCCATAGGTTTGTTGGTTGAAGGCCGTTTTGAATCTGCATTTAAAAACCGCATGACAAGCCAGTACGGGGTTTCGGATATTATTGAAAAAAGTCCGGAATCGAAAATGATTGTTATTGCTGATGGTGGAATTATTAAGAACAAAGTTCGCACACGGGGTGGTAATGCACAAATTCTGCCCCTCGGTTACGACCAGTATTCAGGTCGTACGTTTGGCAATCGTGACTTTTTACAAAATTGTATCGATTACCTTACTGACGATACTAGCATTATGGAACTACGCTCGCGGGTTGTAAAACTGCGCATGCTTGATAAGGTCAAAATAAGAGAAGAACAGCTAAGGTGGCAGCTTATTAACACCGCTGTTCCTTTGCTGTTCTTTATTCTTACAGGTTTGGCCTATGCTTTAATCCGAAAGAAAATGTATTGTAAAAAACGCGCTTAAAATTAATAGCTTACTCAATAGCATCTTTTGCCCTGCGACTTTCGAGCTCCAATTCGATATGTTTCATCGTTTTATCATCGAGCTTGTAGAAAAATATAAAAGCTGCTGAAATTAAAGCGCCCACTGCCGGCACATAACTAATCATGTACTTAATTCCATCGATTGTTTCGGGTGTTTGCTGTACGTTTGCTTTGAAGCCATAAAATGCCAGAAGCCACATTGTAATTGAACCGCCAAGTGTCCATCCCAGTTTTTGGGTCATACTCGAAGCAGAAAAAACCAGTCCGGTAGCTCTGCGGCCTGTTTTATATTCTGAATAATCAGCTGTATCAGCATACATCGACCAAAGCAAGGGGAAAATGATGCCAGCACAAAAACTCACCAGTGCCTGTAAAACATATACCATCACCACCGCTTCTTTACCCGAATAATAGAACAGAGCACTAAGAATTGCAGCTCCCAGCATAGCATACATAAAGGTTTTTCGTTTACCCAGACGTGCCGAAATGGGCTTAGCCATTATTACTCCAACCATATTGGTAGCCTGCCCAAGAAACAAATACAAAGTGCTGTAAGTAAAGGTCATTTTTGATATTGCAACCGCAGTTTCGTCAACAATGTAATACTTGAAATAATACATGGCCACCCCGTCGCGAACTGAATTAAATATCAGTGTCATAACACCTGCACCAAGCAATACAAACCAAGGTATATTACTCAGTAAGTCTTTAAAGTCTTTCTTTAAATTGCTTTGCTGCGACTTTAGGGGTTTAATACGCTCGCGTGTCCACGAAAAGGTAAAAAAGAAAAACAACACGGCAATGGCACCAATAACAACCATTGTTAGCTGAAAGGCTGCCGAGGTGCTAACAATACCCTGAAACATGTCGGCAAGAGGCTGGTAAATTGCAACAACAAGCAGACTACCACCAAAAGCAAAAACCATGCGGTACGAAGCCAGGCTTGTACGGTCTTCAGTATTAGCAGTCATAACTCCCAGCAAACTCGCATAAGGCACGTTTATAGCTGTATAAGCCATCATCATTAAAGTATAGGTTACATAGGCATAGATGAGTTTGCCGGTAGCACCCAGATTGGGTGTGGTAAAAAGCAGCACACCAATAATGGCGAAGGGCACTGCAACCCACAAAAGGTAAGGTCTGAATTTACCCCATTTGGTTTTAGTCCGATCGCCAATAATCCCCATAATGGGATCGTTGGCGGTATCCCATATACGGGTCACTAAAAACATGGTTCCTGCAGCAGCAGCCGAAATGCCAAACACGTCGGTATAAAATATAGCCAGGTAAAAAGTAAATATTTTCCAGAACATTGACGATGCGGCATCTCCAAAGCCGTATCCAATTTTTTCCTTCAATGATACCCTGTTGTTCATCTTGATAAGTTTAGTTAATATGGTTTAGTTCAATCTTTTAAACGATTACAAATTTCGATGATCGCACGGGTGTTGTGATAAGGACATTTCCAGAATCCGGCCTTATCTTCGTTCAAGTAAGGATTCCCCTCTTTATCGACCCTCCAGAACCATTCGCCGTTTTGATGGTCAATGATTTTTTTATCGATAAAATTCCACACTTTCTCAGCCTCGTCGAGATATTTAGCCTGTCCGCTTATTTGCCAGGCATTTATGTAGCCAATCATCGCTTCGGCCTGTGGCCACCAATGTTTATCTGTATCGAGATGTTCACCGTCACGTTCGTTAAACAACGAGCCGTCGCAATCCGTACCTTCAGATAAAGCAGCATCGACCATACGAATGGCCATTTGATTTACCTCAACCATCAATTCTTTATCGCCCAAAACTTCGGCAGCTTCGGCCAGCAACCACGAACCTTCAACATCGTGCCCGTAGGAAACAGCAGTTGATTTCACCTCCCATTTATATGCAAAGAACAGGTTAAAATGTGCAGTTTTGGTATCGATAATTTTATCAAGGAAAACACGAATTAACCCCCTGATGCTTTCGCCCAATATCGGATTTTTCCAGCAACGATATAGGTTGGTGTAAGGCTCGAGTATATGCAAATGGGTATTCATCGACTTTGGCTCGTTGGCATCTTTCAGGCTTAAGCGCATATCGTCGAGGGGCATCCATTTTTCATCCAGAGCTTCGATATAACCACCATTGGTTTTGTCCCGGAATTTTTTTTCTATGATCCAGAAAAGTTCCTGAGCCATCAATAAACTTTGCTCGTGTCCGGTAGCCCGGTAGTACTCCGACAAACCATAAACAGCAAATCCCTGTGCATAAGCTTGTTTTCGCTTATTTATGGGTTTACCATCCGACGATAACTCCCAATAAACACCACCATGTTTTTTGTCAATAAAATATTTTGAAAAATACTGAAAGGCACGATCGGCCATTTCAAGATAATGTTTGTTTCCGGTGTAATTGTAAGCAGCCGAAAATGACCACAAAATCCGGGCATTCAGCACTGCCCCTTTACTGGTTCCTTCAAAAACTTTACCGTAACTATCGATAGTACCAACAAAGCCGCCATTTTTTTGATCGGGAG
This sequence comes from Prolixibacteraceae bacterium, assembly GCA_027858715.1. Lineage (GTDB taxonomy): Bacteria > Bacteroidota > Bacteroidia > Bacteroidales > Prolixibacteraceae > Roseimarinus. The sequence goes on along the minus strand of JAQICD010000093.1, from coordinate 15,426 downwards.
TGTTGAGCAACCAAAAATTCATAATGTTTTGTAGTTCTTTCTCCTGAACCTCAATAAATTCAGACAATGCCCTGTTCATAGCTTCTTCATAAATTGTTGGTTGTTATCAATCAGTTTATTTATTGTTTCCACCGAAAGATGCGAATGAAGTTTGTCTTCGGGCGTATTTTCGCAATAATCAATTAATTTATCGATGGTTGTGGTTGCAACATGCAGCCGTGTATCTGACGATGCGTAGTAAATATATACTTTCCCATCGTCGTCAGCAATCCAGCCATTACCAAACAACACATTCGACACATCTCCCAGGCGTTCGTTTTCGAGTGGAGCCAGAAAGTATCCGCCCGGCTTATGCGTTATTTTTGTTACATCGTTTTTGTCGGCCATGAAAATATATAAAACGTAGCGCAGCCCGGCAGCAGTATTGCGCACGCCATGCGCCAGGTGCAACCATCCTTTGTTGGTTAAAATAGGATGTGGTCCTAAACCGTTTTTCAGTTCGTAAACAGTATGATACGTTTTGCTTTCTATGATGCGTTCTTCCTTAATTTCGGCTTTTTCAATAGTATCTGAAAGTCCCCATCCAATTCCACCGCCTTTACCTGTGTCGATAAAACCATCCTGTGGACGGGTAAAAAAAGCATATCTACCATCGACAAACTTTTCGAAAAGCACCACGTTGCGTTGCTGTCCACTTTGCGAAATTAAATCGGGTAAACGCTCCCATATTTTCAAGTTCTTGGTACGTATAATGCCAGCTGCTGCCATAGCTGACGAAGTATCACCATCGGGCGCATTGATATCTTTACGCTCGGCACAAAACACACCGTAAATCCATCCGTCTTCGTGAACGGTAAGACGCATATCGTAAACATTGGTATCGAATTTTTCGGTTTGAGGTAAGGTAATTGGCCTGTCCCAAAAACGGAAGTTGTCAACACCGTTGGGGCTTTCAGCAATAGCGAAAAACGATTTACGATCGACGCCCTCGACACGTACAGCCAACAAATATTTACCATTCCATTTTATGGCTCCAGCGTTAAATGCTGCATTAAAACCAATACGCTCCATAAAACCCGGATTGGTGGCAGGGTTAAAATCGAAACGCCAATGCAAAGGCACATGGTCTCGGGTTAACACCGGATGTTTATGCCGGCAACAAATACCGCTTGCACTAAAAATCTCTTCGTTTTTTCTGGCAAGCAACAACTCGTAATTACTTGTTATAATAGCCTTTCGCTCTTCAAAAAGTGTAGTCATTCTTCAATTTTTAAGTTAAATAAAACAACGCATTTGTTTTATTTAATAACTGAACACAAAATAGGCGTAAAGGATAAAAGTCTGCAAATGAAATTCTATCAAATGATTATTGAAATCGACCAAAACGAGGTATTATTAGCCTTTACCGAAAGGAGGTAATGTGCGAATATAACTCTTCAACTTTTATAATAACTATAAAACAACAAAAACAGAGGATTTAGAGACCTTTTTCAGGGATAATCTGTCTAAGTATGGATTCGATGCAAGTGAAATTGATGATTTTGTTGAGTATTGGATTTCCCGGCTTAATGATTATCCGTTTTATTCAGTTTGTCCACAAACTAAAAAAGCCAACAATTGAAAATTTTGAAAGAGAAGGTTTTTTCGTAACCGAATGGGGCGTAATCCTATAACACCCCTATATTTCAATAATATTATTCTTAATTGAAAACTTAACCAAATCGACAGTGCTTTTCAATTTTAGTTTTTGCATAATGTGATTTTTGTGCGACTCGACAGTTCGAACACTAATAAATAGTTCATCAGCAATTTCCTGGTTCGAGTAGCTTTTACCCCATAGTTTAAGAATTTCTATCTGTCGCTCGCTCAGGTTGCCTATATCGTTTTGTTTAACCGGGTCGGTGTCATAATCATGAATATACTGATTTAACACTACCTGATTGATTGAATTGTTAAAATAATCGAAGCCATTGCGTAAGGTATAAATTGCCTCAATAAGGTCGCGTTGTGAAGCATCGCGCCCCAAGAAACCTTTAGCTTTTGATTTTACAATTTTCAGTATGGTTTCTTCACTGTTGTCGTACGAAACAATCAGCAATTTGGTTTTCGGATTGGCCAGCGACAATTGAATAATCAGGTTCATATTCCTGATTGAGGTATCGTGCATATTTATCACCAACACATGCAAGCTGCGGTTTTTAATACACTCGTTGAGCTTTGCCTTGCTATCGGTAAAAAATATCACATCGAAATCACTTATCTGCGAGAGAATCATCTGTAACCCTCTCGCCATAATTTTGTGCTCGTCGTAGATTCCTATATTTATCATTCTTAGTCGTTAACAATAATTGCTGATGTTTTCTTTCTACCGTCCATAATTATGCGCAACGGGTTTTCGAAACTTACATGTTTGAAATAAGTAGTTTCGGCAACTAATTTACAATTTTCGAGCGTTTCCCAACGAATAAAATCTTTCGACGAGTTATGAATAACCGAAAAATAACCAACATTCATCGAAGTTACATTGTGGAAAAAGTGCGAACCAAGCGACGAATCAAGCGGGAAATTATCAAGACTGGTTTCCACGATTACTTTTGCATTTGAAATTTGCGACCAGTTAACCGGAATACCCAAAAAGCGGTCGCGAGTACCCCAGCGACCTGGACCAACAAGTATGTATTTCCGCTTTTCTTTAATCATTTTCTTATTAAGTTTCTCAATCTCGGCAGCCATTTCAATGGTTTTAAGCTTACTAAACCGATCAGGAGGAAGATAAATCACATCTGTAATGTTATTCAGCTCACCATTTCCTAAGCTTAACTTTGTAAACAACAACATCTTATCCTTATCAAACGAATCAAAATCTATTTGCTGCGTATCCAAACTGGTTAGCAAAGGTTTAATCTGAAGCAGATAGAAAGTGGGCAGACCGTGCTTTCCTTTTTCAAGATCAACAGCATATTCAATTTCCACCGGCGAACCAAATGCTTCTTCTACAGCACTTAAAATAGTATTAATGGTTTCGGCCAGCGGAATATAGTTGTATTGCAGTATGTTGGCAAAATTCACAATCCGCGGCCCATAAGCACTTAAGCCAGCCTCTACCCTGTCGTTGTTGGCATTATAAACCGATGCACAATGCGTTAAGGTTCCATGCTTTTCAGCCTGTTCAATTTCGAGCAATTTGAGCGTTGCTGCTTCGCCGCTTTCAGCTAAATCGTGTTCAAAATTTGCCGTATTTAAGGCAAAAAACTGCACCTGTGTACTGTTAAGCAAATCCTTTATGCTGTAAACTGAAACTTTTGGGTAAACCGGTGAAAACCGGTACGACTTCCAGCCGTTTACCACATAACTACCAAGACCAATAGCTGCAACGGCAAAGCCTTCCTCTGGTTTCATGTCAGCTACGGGATAATAATTGTACGACTGTGCCACACCGCTAATGTGCGGATAGTAATAATCGCCATGCTGCGAGCCGACCAGCTCCTGCAATACGACAGCCATTTTCTCATCTTCGATGCGGTGATTTATAGCATCGAAATAAGTACGTGCACCGTCGGAATATACCGAAGCATAAATCATTTTTATGGCACTGAACAGTAGCTCAAGTACTTTGCGCTTGTTTTGCTCATTGTTGGGAATGATGTAGGTATCGAAAACGCCCGAAAACGGATGCGTAAGAGAATCTTCGGAAGTACTTGACGAACGAACGGCAATAGGACGTTTAATCTGTTGAATAAACCCTTTCAGCTTACGAATAAGCGACGCAGACAAGTCGGCTTCCTGGAAGTAACCGCGCAATTCGGCATATGAAATGGTTTGGTCAAACACCTTATCCATCAGGTTATTCCGATTCATAAATTTCTGAAACTCGTCGGTACCAATTATTACAGTTATTGGGGTTAAAATATTAATTTTATCTGATAACGATGAAAAGTCAAAATTATAAATCAGAACGTTGATAAATGCCAGTCCTCTCCCTTTTCCACCCAACGAACCTGTGCAAAACGATACAATATTACGTTCGTCGAGCGAAGCAGTTTCGTCGAACGACATAATTTTGCCCCGTTTCCGTTCTTCTTTGTATCGATGTATGGTTTCGAGAAAAAACTTACGTGACTCGTTCACATTATCGAGCGAGTTAACCGGAATAGGATTCAGTGTTTTTGCCAGCTGAATTTCGCCACGCGCCATCAACCAAAGCGAAAACTGATTTTCGAGTGCATGGATGTAGAATGATTCATCGGGTATTTTTTGTAGCAAGGTCTCGAATTCGCGCAATGAGCGGGCAACTGCAATTTTTTCGTCGCGCGCATTTCGGAAAACGAACGGACCAAACCCCAGATAACTTTTTAGAAACTGTTTTAAGTCGTTGATTAATGTTTCTGAATTCTTGTTCAAGAATGTAGCATCTATCTTATTAGCAATAAAACGATTAACCTCTTCCGACGATTGCAGAATTACCGGCAGATTATGTATCTTTTCGCGCACATGTTTGATAAACTTAATACCTGCTTCTTTATCAATTCTGCCTGCACGTTCAAACTCAACATCCGAAATTACGCAAAGCATAAAATCTTTATAGTTACTGAATATCGACATGGCCTCTTCGTAATTGCGTGCCAGCAAAACTTTTGGCCGCGAACGCATTCGGCAAATTTTGTCGAGCTCATTTTTTTCAACCTCGGGCAATATTTGCTGTACCTGGTCAAATACAATCGAGTACAGCATTTGCAGATATTTGGAATAGTAAAGAGGCGAATCTTCGATTACCAAAATAACACGCACAAGTCCGACTCGCGTATCGTTTTCAACATTTACGCGGTCTTCAATTGATTTAACAATGGCGAACAAGATAAGTGAATCTCCATTCCACACAAAAAGCTGATCAACCGAACGAATGGTAGGTACCAGTTGTTCAAAATATTTCAAATCGCTCTTTTTGTTGAGCAACAAATACACCGGGAGATTTTCGTTCTTGTCTTTAATTTTTTCACTCAATTCAATGGGGGCTTTACGGTCGAGACCAACCATCAGAATAACAAGGTCGAACTGTGTAGTTTCAAGCAACTCCAATGCTTCCTCTGTTGAAGAAACGCCGGTTATACGTGGCAGAGAAAACAGACTATACTGGTAAATCTCGCCCATAAATTTTTCAAAAAACGAGTCTTCGCTTTCCAGCACAAACGCATCGTACAAAGTTGAAACAAACAAAATGTGCTTCACTTTGTACTTCATCATATCGAGATAAACGTATTTTTCAAGCGCTTGCTGATTAAAATACAACTGAAGCGGTTTCTTATTGCTTACCAGCGACTTACGAAACTGATCGGACTTATGTTGCGCATTAAGCACAACACCCTTCTTATTTATTATTTCCAGCCCCTTATAACTATTCAGGTAACCGCTTATTAGCTTACAGATATTTATGAGCAGGTTGCGTTCTTCATGCAGAAAAGGGCCTTCGCTTTCTTCGGGTAACTCTTTAAGGTAAACAATTTCGACCGCTCCTTTTTTATTGTCGATAGTTGCAATTTGCTCAGACTGCATCCACTCAGTTTCGACAAAATTTGGAGTAACATATTTCTTCCCCTCAAAGCTTATGCGACAGGCTGTATATTTTGGATATTGCCACGAAGCTGGTAAAATATGGCAAATGCGCATCAACGTTTCGTCAATTGTGTTGCCTTCTTCAATAATTTTAGAAGTGTGATTTATGGCATCGAGCTCCTTTAAGCGCTCAACATTCATTTTATGCAATTTCGAAAACAAATCTTTAACTGCCCGACCTGAAATTAGTCCGGCCAGGTTAATTAACAGGTTTCGTTCTTCCTTCAAAAAAGGCCCTTCGTCGCTTTCGGGAAACTCCTTCGTATAATACACTTCAATAACACCTCGTTTATTGCTTACCGAATTAAAATATTGAACAATCTTCCAGGGCGTCTCGTAAAAATTATTGCAAGTATATGTTTCTTTATTGTACTTAATGCGCACCACCGTATGTGCAGGATACTGAAACGACGGTGGAAGAATTTTACAAATATTTGGCAATGCTTCTTCCAATGTTTTCGAGCGTTTCAGAATTTGTGATGTTGTATTTATCCCCTTCAATTCCTTCAAACGTTCGGAATTATTATAAATCAATTCTTTTAGGGCATTTCGACTGGCAACTCCCGAAATCAATGCCGACAGGTTGTTTATAAAGTTCTTTTCCTCTTTTAAGAATGGTCCTTCATCTTCTTCGGCATATTTCTTCAGATAAAAAATTTCTATACTTCCCTTTTGCTCCCCTGGTGTTTCAAAATGTTTTACCAGTGCCCATTTTGTTTCTTTAAACTTTGGAGTATTGTAAGTATTTCCATCGAACTTAATGCGGGCGACAGCATTTCGCGGATGCTGAAAAGCTTCGGGAAGATTATTGCAAAGCAGTGCCAAAGCTTCGTGAACCGAATCGTGCGAGGATAATATCTCAGTTGCCTTTTCGATACCGAGTAATTCTTTGGTACGCTCGCGATGCTGAACCGAAATATCTCTTAATATTATTGCCGATATTGAGTTGGCAATAATGGTTCGCCAAACCGGAAGATATTCCTTAACACCGACAAAACATTCGAAGTTGTCGGTTGGAGTTATTTCCTGGTCGAAAAATATTTCTATTTTGCCTTCTTTGTCGTCGGGGGTTTTAAGCACATTACGCAAAGCCGTTGTAGTGTGTTTAAACGATTTGCTCTGATGCCGTGTTCCGTCGTATAATATTTGTGCCGAAACAACCGAAGTTGAAAGTTCTTCGACCAACAGATTACACACGGCCTTCAAATACGACGATACTTTTGCTTTTTTTTCCGACAAAAGTGCTATTTGCCCGCTAATACCTTCTACATGTACTTTACGGCTCATCGGTTCATGCTTTGGCTTATGTTCCGGTTTTATATCTGGAGAATTCCCCATTTCATTATAGTGTTTATTCACAATAGTTTACAGATAAAAAACTTTGTTAGCAATGCCAACAAAGCCGACTGTTAATATAGCAAAACCTTTGCGAAACACAAGCAATCGGGGCAGTATTCTTAATTCGCGTTTATGTATGAAACTCTGTTTAAGTAATTTCCAACCAGACTTATATGGCATGTACGCCAACACTATCTGAAACTGACTTTGATTTATCGGAAAACCGTTGTGTGAAATCCTCAAAACTTCTATAAATTGCGTAATAATTGTTCCCTTCGATGGTAAGATATTTAGATCTACGGTTTATTGAAACTGAATACAATCCAGGTAAACGATCATAATCTAAAGTAAAACGGTCTAAAATAACTGAGTGATTGAGCAGAGGTTTACCCGAAACAAAGTGAAAAGCCTCTTTAACTGTAAGTTCGTTTCCAAAAACATACAACATGTTGGCATTAAAAGCTTCAATATTTTCGTATAAAATTTTAGCAATAGAATTGTTTATCACATCATGGCGATCGATTGCTACACTTTGAGTGTTTGGTTCAATTTTGGCAATTGATTTATACAAATCGGCCGACTCATCATTACCTGTAACAAGTATTACCAACACATTTTTACCGGCTCGCCTTAAATTCTTCAAATGTGGAATAAGTAAAGCAGAGGAAGCATTTTCAGCCAAACAAATTACATTATTACCCTTGCAACAAGCAAAAGTATCGGCACTTAAAATATTCTCAACATTAAACCTTTCGCCAATAGCGACATTTTTAACCCGGTTAATGCTTTTTGGCGGTACAATTACTTTCATTTTATCATGCTTAACCTCCGACACCAAAACCTCGAAAGAAGCAGAAGTGTCAGAAGTATTAACATTTAAAATGTTTCCAGCATTAAAATTTTCATCACTCAGGTTAGTACTCGACACTTCCATCATTTTAATAAGTGTGCCGAAATCTTTTATTCCAGTTACTATTTTCATATTGAAGAGTGGTTTAGTATTTAAAAAGCTAAAATATATTTTAAAACCTCACCCTTCGTATATGTTGTTCAAATTACGCTATCACGTAACCCAAAATACGTAAATCACTTATACTCGTTCCAGCTTTTTATCGATAAATCTTCGATTTTGTATTTGCAAAATGCGTAAATAAAGGCACTTGCCACACGGGCATTGGTAATCAACGGTATATTAAAATCGATGGCATTACGGCGAATACGGTAACCGTTGCTTAATTCGCGCCTTGTATGGTCTTTGGGTATGTTAATTACCAGGTCGAGTTTCTTTTCTTTAATGAAATCAATTGTATTTGGCTTACGGTCTTCTTCATCGGGCCAGTATAATGTTGTACAATCAATGTTGTTGTCTCTAAAAAATCTGGCTGTACCTTCAGTTGCAAATAGGTTAAACCCTTTTTGCACCAACATGGCTGCCGATTTCAGTAATTCGACTTTCGAACGTGTAGGCCCCGATGATATGAGAATGTTCTTTTTCGGAATTTTATAACCCACCGATAGCATCGATTTAAGCATAGCCTCGTAGTAATTGTCGCCAATACAAGCCACTTCACCGGTCGAACTCATATCAACGCCCAAAACCGGGTCGGCATTTAACAGACGATGAAATGAAAACTGAGGTGCTTTTACACCTACATGATCAAGCTCAAACAACGATTTATCAGGCTTTTCGTAAGGCACACCCAGCATTACTTTTGTTGCCAACTCAATTAAGTTCAGTTTCATCACTTTTGAAACAAATGGGAAGCTACGCGACGAACGTAAGTTACATTCAATAACCTTAATATCGTTGTCCTTTGCCAGCAGCTGCATATTAAACGGCCCTGAAATTTCGAGCCCTTTAGCCACCTGACGTGCAATGCGCTTCACTCTTCGGATAGTTTCGATATACAGTTTTTGAGGCGGGAATACCATGGTTGCATCGCCCGAATGCACTCCGGCAAATTCAACATGCTCGGAAATAGCATAGGCAATAACTTCGCCTTTATCGGCAACGGCATCAATCTCAATCTCTTTGGCCTGCTCAATAAACTCAGACACAACCACCGGGTGTTCTTTCGATACATCGGCTGCAAGTTTCAAAAAGTTCTCAAGCTGATTGTGGTTTGAAACTACATTCATAGCTGCACCTGAAAGCACATACGAAGGGCGGATAAGTACTGGGAAACCTACTTCACCAATAAACTTTTCAATATCTTCAAAAGTAGTCAGCTCACTCCAGCGTGGCTGATCAACGCCAATATTATCGAGCAACGATGAAAATTTCTGACGGTCTTCGGCATTATCAATTTTTTCGGCTGTTGTTCCAAGTATTGGTACATTCTGACTGCTAAGCTTCGTGGCCAGCGAATTAGGTATTTGCCCGCCTGTTGAAACGATGGTACCCATGGGTTGTTCCAAATCAACGATATCCATTACACGCTCAAACGATAACTCGTCGAAATACAGGCGGTCGCAGTTATCGTAATCGGTACTAACTGTTTCGGGGTTATAGTTTATCATAATAGAATGATAACCTTCTTTCCGAACTGTATTGATAGCGTTTACGCCACACCAGTCGAACTCAACGGATGAACCAATACGGTATGCACCTGAACCAAGCACTACTACCGATTTATTATTATGCTGAAAATCAACATCATTTTCGCTTGCGTTGTAAGTCACATAAAGGTAATTTGTCATGGCCGGATACTCACCGGCAAGGGTATCAATTTGCTTTATAAAAGGAGTAATCCCTTTGCTCTTCCGGTAGTTTCGTACTGTTAGTAAGCCCTCCTGCATATCTTTGCTGGCAGGATTCAATACCATACGGGCAATCTGAAAATCGGAGAATCCCAGTTTCTTGGACTGCATCAGCAAGTCATCGGGCATTTCGGCCAGACTCTTATAAGCAACCAATTCGTTGCGCAAATTGTAAATATGTTGAAGTTTATACAAAAACCAACGGTCGATTTTTGTTTTCTGATAAATATCCTCAACGGTATATCCACGATGGAAAGCTTCGGCAATAGCAAAAACGCGGCGGTCGGTCGGACGTGCCAGTTCTTCTTCTATGGCATCGATTGAAATTTCTTCGTTGTTACCCACGAAGCCATGCATGCCAAGGCCAATCATTCTCAGACCTTTCTGAATGGCCTCTTCAAAGTTGCGGCCTATCGACATAATTTCGCCAACCGATTTCATCGAGCTTCCCAATTGTTTCGATACTCCGCTGAATTTACTCAAATCCCAACGCGGAATTTTACATACGACATAATCAAGTGACGGTTCAAAACACGCTGTTGTTACTTTGGTTACGGTGTTTTGAAGTTCGTGCAAACCGTATCCCATACCCAGCTTAGCGGCCACAAAAGCCAGCGGGTAACCGGTTGCTTTAGATGCCAGTGCTGATGAACGACTCAGGCGGGCGTTTACTTCAATGACACGGTAATCTTCGCTAAATGGGTCGAGCGCAAATTGCACATTGCATTCGCCAACAACTCCGATACGACGTATAATGCGGATCGATAGTTCACGTAGTTTATGGTATTCTTTATTGGTTAAGGTTTGCGATGGCGCTACCACAATACTTTCGCCGGTATGAATTCCCAGCGGATCGAAGTTTTCCATATTACAAACTGTAATACAGTTGTCGTACTGATCGCGTACCACTTCGTATTCTACTTCTTTCCATCCTTTTATCGACTCTTCGACTAATATCTGTTTCGAATACGAAAAAGCATTGTCGGCACGCACCTCAAGCTCTTCCATATTTTCGCAAAAGCCCGAACCCATTCCCCCAAGCGTGTATGCTGCACGAATAATGATGGGAAAGCCTACTGTTTCAATAGCAGTTCTCGCCTCTTCCATGGTAGAACATGCAATGCTCTTGGGCGTTTTCACATCGATGGTTTTCAGAATTTTAGCAAAAATATCGCGATCCTCAGTATCGATTATCGATTGTACCGGTGTACCAACTACTTCAAGGTTGTATTTTTCCAAAATACCATTTTCGAAAAGTTCAACGCCACAATTAAGTGCAGTTTGCCCTCCAAATGCCAACAAAATACCCTGAGGTTTTTCTTTTTTGATAACCTGCTCTACAAAGTATGCAGTTACCGGCAAAAAATAAATTTTGTCGGCAATCTCTTCAGATGTTTGTATGGTTGCAATGTTCGGGTTAATCAAAACGGTTTCAACACCTTCTTCTTTAAGGGCTTTAAGTGCTTGCGAACCTGAATAATCGAATTCACCAGCTTCGCCAATTTTAAGTGCGCCTGAACCCAGAACAATTGCCTTTTTTATATGTGATTTGAATTTTGCCATTTTATAATGCTTTATACCTTAATTAATCAATTTACTTTTTGCTTTTTTTAATCGTTTCGATGAAGTCATCAAACAGAAATTCAGTATCAACAGGACCGCTGGCAGCTTCGGGGTGAAACTGTGTTGAGAAGAATGGTTTCGTTTTATGCCGTATTCCCTCGTTCGATTCATCATTTACATTTATAAAAAGAGATTCCCAGTCTGAAGGTATAGTTTCATTTTCAATAGCAAAACCATGATTTTGTGAAGTTATAAAACAACGATTGGTACCTTTCAGTAAAACCGGTTGGTTATGACTTCGGTGTCCGTATTTCATTTTGTAAGTACTGGCGCCGGCAGCACGTGCCAAAAGCTGATTACCCAAGCAAATACCCATTATTGGCTTATCGTTGTTCAATGCTTTCGACAAATACTCAACCGTTATGTCGCACATGGCCGGGTCTCCCGGCCCATTTGAAATAAATAGTCCGTCGTACGTTTCGTTAGAATAGTCGTAATCCCACGGTACACGTTTCACCTTTACTCCGCGCTTTGTAAGGCAACGAATAATATTATTTTTTGTTCCACAGTCAACTAGAAGAACCGTGTGTTTTCCTTTACCATATACCTGAGGTTCATTAATACTAACCCGGGCTACCAGGTTTTCGTTATTCGGGTCAAAAAAATCAACCGGTTCGTCTTCAAACTCAATTTTTCCAAGCATCGAACCTTTTTCGCGTAATATTTTTGTCAGCGCACGGGTATCGATATCGAACAACCCGGGAACATCTTCATGTTTCAACCACTCACCCAAGCTTTTATCCGCATTCCAGTGGCTGTATTCAACCGAGTAATCTGAAATAATCAATCCTGATACATGAATTTTATCTGACTCGAAATAATCGTGAATATTGTCAGTTTCAGAATCTTTAGGCACACCGTAATTTCCTATCATCGGAAAAGTTGAAACTAAAATCTGACCGGTATATGAAGGGTCAGTAAGGCTTTCGGGATACCCTACCATTGCAGTATAAAACACCACTTCGCCGGCAATCGACTTCTCACTGCCAAACGACTTACCGATAAATTCGGTTCCGTCTTCCAGAATTAATTTTGCTTTTTTCAAGGTTGATAACATTTAAGACATATTTATAAAAAAAATGCGCCTTACTGCCGGTTGCAGCTAAACGCATTTTGCTTTTCTTCTTATAATTTGATGGACAATAACCACTACCAATTTTTAATCAAAAGTTAAACTGCCACAAAAATAATAAACTTTCTCAAAAAAAGCCTTGCATTGTATAAACAAATGAATAAGTTTGCATCGGAAATGTATATTTATTCATTTGTAAATGAAGGCACGTTTAGAAAGACAAGTTGCAATACGCAGGATTGTTGCTGAAAACAGAGTAACAGGGCAGGAACAACTGCTAATGTTATTAAAACATGAAGGATTTGAGATGACGCAGGCAACCTTGTCGAGAGATTTGAAAGCACTGAAAATATCGAAAAGCCCCGACACACAAGGCAATTATATTTATGTGTTGCCGGGAGGTTCGGGAAATACGGAAAACACAACCCGACCCGGAGTAAACTATTTGGCCGACGGCTTCGTTTCCATAGATTTTTCGATGAACATTGCCATAATAAAAACAAAACCGGCTTATGCCAGTAGCATTGCAGCCTTAATCGATTCGGCAAACTCGTTCCAGTTTCTGGGCACCATTGCCGGCGACGATACAATTTTTATAGTTATGCGGGAAGGCGTTGAACGTTCGGATGTATTTTCATTTGTCGAGAACCTAATGCCGAATTTACGAGGGCGTTTGATTTAGTTTTGAATACAAAATGGAGAATAAGGATAAAATAAAAGTATTTGTTGCCGGAGAAGAGCACAAAAAGTATGTTAGCGAAATTAACGATACCATACAACGTGCATCTGAGGAGAGGGGTACTGGCATTGCCAGGCGAACCGACGAATACATTATTTCGAAAATGGAGGAAGGCAAGGCCGTTATTGCTATAGATGGTGATAAATTTGCCGGATTTTGCTATATCGAATCCTGGAGTCACAACAAATTTGTGGCCAATTCGGGATTAATTGTTGCGCCACAATATCGTGGCATCGGGCTGGCAAAGCAAATTAAGGAAAAAGCTTTTGAATTATCGAGAAAGAAATTTCCTGAAGCAAAAATATTCGGTCTAACCACAGGTCTGGCCGTTATGAAAATAAACTCAGAGCTGGGTTACAAACCGGTAACTTTTTCTGAGCTAACCGATGACGAAGCTTTCTGGAAAGGTTGTCAAAGCTGTGTTAATTACGATATATTAATGCGTACACAACGCACTAAATGTCTTTGTACAGCTATGCTATTCGACCCGAAACGGCAGCAGAAAAAAAATGAAAAGCCACAACCTGAAGGCAAATTGATATCGTTTAAAAAATGGCTAAAAAACAAAAATACTTCGGGTTACGTTGAGCCTTTTACAACAAAACTAAAAAGAGTAATGAACTATTTAGCATTGAATGAAACATTTAAAAACAAACACAAAAATGCAATTGGTTCTGTATAAATTGAAAATAAGAGAACAAAAATATAAAATGGTGCCGCCGTTTCTTTTTTACCATAATAGGTAACGCAATTTCATAAATCTCACATGTATTGTTTTACGAAGTAAGTCGTGTAATTGGTTAATATAAGTAGTAAAGCAATATTTTTTATTAGTATTTTGGGTTAGTAAAGTTTATGAGGCGGCATCATTTTTTCTTCTGTATTTCCTGAAAATCAACATTTAAGAATCGCATTATGGAAAACAAAAAAGTTGTTTTAGCTTTTAGTGGCGGATTAGATACGTCGTTTTGTGCCATGTATCTTGCCAAAGAAAAGAACCTTGAAATTTATACCGCCATTGCCAATACTGGTGGTTTCTCGGATGAAGAACTGGCTGAAATTGAAAAAAGAGCCTACAAATTGGGGGCAAAAAAGCATGTTACAATTGATGTTACAAACGAATATTACGAAAAAAGTATTCGCTATATGGTTTATGGTAACGTACTGCGTAACAACACTTATCCTATTTCGGTAAGTTCCGAACGTATTTTTCAGGCCATTGCTATTATTCAGTATGCAAAGGAGATAGATGCAAAATATGTTGCTCACGGGAGCACCGGAGCCGGAAACGACCAGGTACGGTTCGACCTCACTTTTGAAGTGCTGGCACCCAAAATAAAAATTCTGACCCCCACTCGCGACTTGGAATTAACCCGCGAATACGAAATAAATTATTTAAAAAACGGTGGATTTGAAGCTGATTTCACAAAAATGGAGTATTCAATTAATGCAGGCCTTTGGGGAACGAGTGTTGGTGGCAAAGAAACCTTAAAATCGGAACTTACATTGCCCGAGGAAGCATACCCGAGCCAACTGACAGAAAAAGAAGAAAAAGAGTTGAAAATTGGCTTCGAAAAAGGTGAAATCGTTTCGGTTGACGGGAAAAAATATGATAATAAAATTGAAGCTATCAGAGCAGTTGAAGCAATTGGTTCAAAATATGCTATTGGCCGCGATATGCACATTGGCGATACCATTATAGGCATTAAAGGTCGTGTAGGTTTTGAGGCTGCTGCACCAATGCTTATCATCAAAGCACACCAGATGCTCGAGAAACACACTCTCACCAAGTGGCAGCAATACTGGAAAGAACAATTGGGCAACTGGTACGGTATGTTTCTGCACGAATCGCTGTACCTTGAGCCTGTAATGCGCGATATTGAAAAGTTTCTTGAAAATACACAGGGAAAAGTCACCGGCAATGTCATTATTAAACTACGCCCCTATAGTTTCCAGCTTGTTGGCATTGAAAGTCCAAACGATTTAATGAAAGCTGAATTTGGAGAGTACGGTGAAATGAATAAAGCCTGGACCTCAGACGATGTAAAAGGATTCACAAAAATACTGGGAACATCCCTGAAAATATACAACTCAGTAAACAAAGATTTTTAGTTACTAATAACAGAACAGATTGTTAGATATTAGACAAAAGACAATAGATTTGTTTAGTGAAATGTTCAATATCAGCAATATAACAAGTTGTTTTGATTGTGATGTAAACAACACATTGTCAATATCTTGAAAATATTACGAACTATTCTGAAATGTCTAATATCTAATGTCT